>UQKO01000027.1 GCA_900541575.1 uncultured Prevotella sp. | reverse complement strand
AACCTTTTCAGGTTGTAGTGGTTTGACTTCTATCAATATTCCCGACGGGGTAACTGAGATAGGTTCTAATGCCTTTTATGGTTGTAGTGGTTTGACTTCTATTAATCTTCCCACGAGTGTAACTTCAATAGGTAAGGCAGCATTTAAGGATTGTAGTGGTTTAAGTAGGGCAATGGCTATTCCATCTAATGTAACAAAAATAGCTGATGAAACTTTTATGGGTTGCAGTAGTTTGCCTTCAGTAAGATTGACCAGCAATGTGATAAGCATAGGCAATCAAGCATTTGATGGTTGTAAGGCTTTCAAATCATTTTCATTCACGCCCAATATTACATCGATTGGCAATTCTGCCTTCCGTAATTGTGGCGGACTTACATCCATTAAATTGCCGTCAAAGGTTGCTCAACTCGGCGACTATGCATTCGCAGATTGCGAAAATCTTGAATCCGCTATCTTTAACTCAAATGTAAAAATAAACTTCACTACTTTTGAGAATGATGCGAAATTGAAGACGTTGACCTCTGATGCGTATTACTTTGATGGTGTGGCCTTATATGATAAGGAAAAAACCAATTTGATAAGTGTCATTGACTATACGATCAGTGAATATACAGGTATTCCAGAAACTGTTACAGCCATTGGTGAACTTGCTTTCAAAGATTGCTCGAATTTGTCTAAAATCAATCTGCCTTCTGGACTTACTTTTGTTGGGACTGAAGCATTCTATGGTTGTAGTAAACTCGAAGAAATAAATATACCGAATGTAAAATTTTTAGGCTATAATACATTTAAAGGTTGCAGTGCCTTGAAGAAAGCGAATATCTTAGCATGTGAATCTATAGCAGATTCAGTGTTTAAGGATTGCGCAGCATTACAAAGTATTCAGATAAAAACCGAATTGCTTGGGCATATTGGTAAAGCAGCCTTTGCGGGTTGTTCAAGTCTGACATCACCATGGGAGTTTTTGAACAGTGATATGACGATTGATAAGGGTGCCTTTATTGGATGTACAAGCCTAAAGAAAATTAGAGTGAGAAGGAATAAGCCTTTTTCTGATCAGTTCGCAGAAAACATGGTGGTTTATGTGCCCGAAGGCAGTAAAGAAACATATCAAAATGCATTGCCACAGTGTACGATTTATGAAGATTACAGTAAGAATGGTCAGAAATATCAAGATCTTCTTTCACTGTATGATTCTTACAATCAAATTGACTTTAAACCGCTTGTTGATGAGGGGACGGAAAGCAATGTGTTGACCGACGTTTCGCAACTCAGTGCCAATTACGTAAACGAGTACGAAGGTTCGTTAGATGCTTTGGTTGATGATTCAGACGATAGCTATTTCCTGTCAGCTTGGGATGCGGATAATCCGAACGAGGACTATCACTATATTCAAGCAGACTTGAAAAAAGGTTGTAAGGCATTCAATATCACATTCAAGCGTCGCAGCACCAATGACAATTCGGCGCCTACAAGGGTGCATGTGTTCGTAACGAATACATTGGATGACGATAATAGCTGGATAGACCTTGGAACTTATGGGCTCGAATATAATAATCTTACAGCTTCAATCAACGCAAACTGTTATGCCAAAAAAGTGCGCTATGTGAAGTTGCAAGTAGAGGCTACAGTCGACAATACAAAAGAGAATGGTAATCTCTTCTTTGCATTGAACAAACTCGACATTTCGCCATGCTGTCCGTCTATCCCCAAATGGGATGATGGTTTGTACTATGCCATTGAAAATACTTTTGGTGAATATGCTAAAGAATTTTTAGAAGGGACAAAATCTGCGGAAGCTGTTAATAATGGAACCTTTTTCGGATTACAATATGCAACTCCCATTAAGTATTTTGTAATGAAATATCTAAAGTCAGATGATGTGCCCACACAAACTATGCAATTGAATAGTTCCCATGAAGATGGTAGTAGTGAGAACTTGACTTTTGATGCAGATTATAGCTATTTCGGTAATTCTACTGGTATTTATTGCGCACAGTTTGAGAACCCCTTAAAAGGTATTTCGCTTCAGAGCATTGACAACTATAGTGAGAAAGATAGATATTATCTACGTTCTGCTCACGTATACACTCGTCCTCCCAAGGCAAATTTGATGCAAGAAGATGCAAGAAAGGCAATAAAGGATATGCTTAGTTTGTATGAAGATAAAGACTTTATTCGAGAGAATGATTTTGAAACCTTGCAGAATTATTGCAACGAAGTTGATCGCCTTGCACAATCAGGACGTTTCGCAGACTTCGCAAAGCATGAATATCGCACATTCTATGCCGATTATCCTGCAGTGGTGCCAATGCTTGTTAAGGCAGGCATTGTGAAAGAACAAAATGGCGAACTCGTGGTAGATTATATCTATAACGAGGGAGATGTGATTCCTGCCAACACAGGTGTGATTCTTAAAGGAAACTGCTTGGGAAATGCTTATGTAATGGAACAGGGTACCACAGATGCCACCTCGCCTGAAGGAAACCTGCTACATGGTACGGTCGATGACGAAGAAACCTACGTTGATGGTTGTAGTCGTTATTACATGTTGTCGTATGACAAGGCTGGAGACTCGCGTTTGGGCTTCTATTGGAATGGCGAAAATGGTCCTCACCCATTTATCAACCAAGCTTACAAGGCTTATTTGGCTATTCCTGATACATACAGCGCAATGGATAAAGAAAGTTTCAGTCTTGCCGAAATGGAAGGACATCGTGGTGAAATAACCCATATTTCTTCAGTTAGCGACGATAAAAACCACATGCAAAGCGGCATTTATGGCATAGATGGACGTAAAATAGATGCTACGAACATCAAGCAGTTGCCCGCTGGTGTTTACATCGTGAATGGCAGAAAAGTGATTGTAAAATAATAATGACACTAAATGGGAGGGTCGGACAAAATAGCCTCATTGGGCAAGTGCCGCCCCTCCTTTTTAAAACAAAAGAAAAACAGAAATGAAGAAAAATTATTTTCGTTCAGACAAAACATAAGTACTTTTTGTCTGCAAAATTCGGACTTTATAGGAGTCTTTTCCATACGGCCTGCATGGGATACTTACCGATCATCTCTACATACATGCACACTGCACCCACACCATTTCCTTCTATTTTAGGAGAGAGAATGGTGTGGGTGCAGATGTTTTTTTATATCAAAGTAGGTTTAGGCCTTTTTCTTTCCGCAAAGGTCGAAATAAAGAGCCGCAAAGAACCCAATAAGAATGATAGCCAAGGCTATATAAGCAATGGTATTGGTAGTGTTCACTGTGGCAGGACGGAACTCCATCACCACTTCATGCTTGCCAGCAGGCACTTTGAGTGCACGTAGCACGTAGTTCACACGACCAAGTTCGGCCGGCTTTCCATCAATGGTTACCGTCCAACCAGGATAATAGATTTCGGAGAATACAACCACACCGCCCTTAGCTGAGTTGATACTATACTTTAGGAGGTTGGGCTCATAAGAGGTGAGCGCCACACTACCCGAGTCGAGCGCCGATCCATCTATTTGGGTGCGGAAGCGCTCATCGGCCACAGCACAATGCTTTGTGTCGAGCTTGTCGAGACCAGCCATTTCAGCGTCAGCTCCCTTGACGAAGCGCAATGAGCGAACATACCATCCATTGCCATTAGCATAGGTATTGTGCACAACCTGATTAGCTTGCTTGCCAAAGATGAGATACTTCGTATTGAGCATATTGAGCACAGGAGCAATGCTATCACCCGCCACGCGAGTCATATCGCCTTCGGCTCCACTAATGGCGCCTGCATATTGTTGTATTTCGTCAAGCAGATGACGGTCTATAAGGTCTTGATAGCGGTGAAGCTTTGCCGCGTGGTAGCCACCGATGCTGTGATGGTAGTAAGAAGTGGCGTTCGACGTTTCATTAAACGGATTTCCACCCGTGCTAAGGTTCACCACGCGATAGAAAGTTTTATCCTTGAGTATCTCCTTGTCGGCAGCCGAGGGAGCGAAGCTATCCTGTTGCTCCATCTCATCGGTGAAACTATCATTGTTGAGATAGCGACGATCTATCTGCCAAAGATCTATAAGGCAGATAGCGGCCAAGAGCACGCAAGTCATCCAAGCCTTTAGTTTACCCGAAGCATAAGCCCATAGCACGAGTATGCCGAGAATAATTATCAAAGCCGAGCGTAAGGCGTCGGCCGATAGTATGGCATGGTGCATTGAAGAGAGAGCACTCATATAGGTGCTCACGAGCTCGGTGGGGAAGCCTGCTTGACGCATCAAGCTAAACGTCTGCATATCGGCACTTGATATGCAATGACCCGCTGCGCTCGGTGCTACCCACATCAATAGACACAAGCCAAGAGTTAATACGGCGGCCACGGGAAGACCTATCTTCTTGCGCAGTGGAGCTTCCTTCCAGGACAGAAGTTGGAAGAGTTCCTTACGACAAGAAATCTCGTAGAGGCAAAGTACGGCCAGTAGCGGCATGGTAAACTCGGCAATAACGAGAGCCGAACTAACTGTACGGAACTTACTGTACATCGGCATGTGATCTATAAAGAAATTGGTCAGTTCGGGCACATTTTTACCCCAAGCGAAGAGAAAACTCAGTACCGTGGCTGCCAAAAGGCCCCATTTTACAGGTCCACGCACATAGAACAAGCCCAAGACGAAGAGGAAACAAACCAATGCTCCCACATAAACTGGACCTACGGTGAAGGGCTGGTCGCCCCAATAGAGTTGAATGCCAGGAGGATAGGCTTGGATGCCACTTTGCTGGAAAGCAGCCTGCGTCTGTCCGGCCGATTGATAGAAGTCATCGTATCCAGGCAGTTCTTCTGCATCTTCGCGGTCGAGAATAGAGGAAGAGCCTCCCCCCTTATAGTCGGGGATGAGCAGCGTGAGCGTCTCGTCGAGGCCGTAGCTCCACATCGTAATGTAGTCGCGGTCAAGGCCATCGGTAGCCTTTTGCGCTTGTTCTCCTTGAGCATTGTGCTTCGGAGAGAGTTCGGCCTTACCGCGCATTGACTCCTTGGCATACTCATACGTATGGTAAATATTAGGCAGATTAGCAGCTACGCCTAACAAACCGGCCACGATGAGTACTCCCGTGGCTTTGAGCCAACTAACAAACTTGTGACGCACGATGGCATCGACTAAGTAGGCCGCCACGAGGAAGAGCATCACGAAGAGGAAGTAATAGGTCATCTGCATGTGGTTGCTTACCACTTGAAAAGCCGTGAAGAGTGCCGTTACTGCACCGCCCCAAAGATACTTCCCGCGATAGCACAACACTAATCCGCCGATGGTGGGAGGAATGAAGGCTAACGTCATCACCTTCCATATATGGCCAGCAGCAATGATGATTAAGAAATACGAGGAGAATGCCCACAGAATACTACCTAGCGCTGCCAAATAGGGCTTAAAGTTAAATGCGCGCAATAGCACGTAGAACCCCAAAAGATAGAGGAATAGGTAACTAATAGCGGGAAACCACTTGCCAGTGCCTAGCGCGTAGATGTCGGCAAAAGCCGACACCGTATCGGTGGCGCTATATGTAGGCGCCGTCTGATACGTAGGCATACCGCTGAAGATAGCGTTAGACCATCGGGTAGTCTCGCCGCCATGGCTCTCGCGATATTCTTTTTGTTCTTGCCCCAAGCCTACAGCGGCCACACTATCATGGCCTCCGAGAACGAGTCCTTCACTCATAGGGGTGAAGAAGTAAGCTGTGCTCAAGATGAGAAATACTAGCACCGCTAGAATGTCGGGCACAGCTTTCTTGAATAGAGAGTTATTGATCATTATTGAAAGTAATTAATTTCAAGGAGAGGAGGAGAGGGCGCACCTTTCATCTTCAAAATATCCAGAGTATCTATGAGCGAGAGGGGAAAGCACATCCCATCACCATAGCATCACGATGAGCTGGGCAATAATCACTCTGAGAAACATACCCAAAGGATACACGGTGGCATAAGCCACAGCAGCCTTGTCGTTGTCGGGCATGGAGTCGTTGACATATTCTAGAGCAATAGGGTTGGCCATGGCACCACAGAGCATACCCGCCGTGGTAGCATAGCTACGCTTGTAGCATACCACACTGACAATGCTCATGACGATCACAGGTACGAGCGTAATGACGAGCGCGATACCTATCCACCACAGAGCTTGTGGCTGCATCACAGTAGCCACGAAATCCTTTCCTGCATCTAGCCCCAAACAGGCCAAATAAGTAGACAAACCTAGCGAACGAAGCATAAGGTTGGCACTCGTAGTGGTGTAGGCCACCATGTGTAAGCGCGGACCGAAAGCGCCGATGAGAATACCCATCACGATGGGACCGCCAGCAAGCCCCAATCTCACGGGGTAGCTCATACCCGGCACAAACAAGGGGATACTACCCAATAACAAACCGAGCACGATGCCGATGAAGATGGTCACCATATTAGGCTCGTCGAGGCGCTTCACCACATTGCCAAGTTCCGTGGCCACGCGCTTAATGCTTTCGGCTTCGCCCACCACTGTAACGCGATCGCCCATACGGAGGGTTAGGTTAGGAGTGGCCACGAGCTGAATGCCCGAACGCTGTACGCGGCTCACGTTCACGCCATAGCGATTACGCAGTTGGAGGTCGCCCAAGTGCCGCCCATTGATATTCGCACGTGTAATAAGGATGCGCTGCGAAATAAGCTTCGAGTCAAGCGCATTCCAATCCACATCGTTGCGATTCCAATTCGTTTCATCGCGCTGACCAAAGTAGATAGTCAGTTGTGCCACCTGTCGTTGTTGCGTAATCACAAGTATGCGGTCGTTTTGTTGCAGCCGCGTCTGCGCATTGGGCAAAATTACCTTGCCATCGCGCCAGAGGCGGGAAACTACAAATTTACTCTCGTCCATACCACTGATTTCGCCTAGCGTATGTCCGTACACTGCAGGATTACATACGAGAAAGGAGGCGATGAATGCTTCATCATCGTGATCAGAATCTTGGCATTTTTCGTGGCGTGTGAGCCATCCTTTCACCATCATGAGTGCCACGATGACCCCCACCATGCCAAAAGCATAGGTCACGGCACACCCCAAGGCTGCTCCCGAAGCGGGCAAGCCTATCTGCTTGAGCGTTTGCTGGGCAGCACCGAGAGCCGGTGTATTCGTAGTAGCTCCGCAGAGGACGCCGAGCATATCGGGCAGCGGAAGCAGCCCTATCCACCCCATTATGAGGGCAATCAATGTACCGAGCACTACCACGCTGAGTGAAAGAAGATTGAGCGTGGTACCCCCTTTACGGAAAGTACTCATAAATCCCGGCCCCACTTGTAAGCCCAGGGTATAGACAAAGAGTATGAGGCCGAAACTCTCGGCATAACCTAGCATCTGCGCATCGACATGCAGTCCTACGGCTCCAGCCAAAATACCAAAGAAAAACACGTATGTAACGCCAAGACTGATACCACGAAAGCGCAGTTTGGCGAGCGAGAGCCCCAGCGCGCATATCAGCGCAATGACAATAACGGCTTGTACTGCCGTAGGTTTGAGAAGTGTATCGTATATCCAATCCATATAGGTGGTGATATATTATTTAGGTTGATTCGAGGGACAAAGGTAGTGCAAACCGAGCGCAAAGCAAAATGAAAGTTTGCTTTTATTGACTTTGGCTGAAAATACTTTACACCAAAAGTTTATCTTTTACTAAAAATCTTTACTGCGTAAGAAGTGTTTTACTGAAAAGACTTACATGCTTTCCCTTTGTTGCAAATAGACATTTTTTGTCTCGTTAATAATGTCTATTCTGAACACCTCCTATACCCCCCTCCTTGCAACGCAAGAACGCCACTTTATACCCTTATAAGGACTTTCTCTAGTAGTAAGAGGAAGAAAACTCATTCCCTCCTATACGCTCGGGAGAGAGTGGCCATTAATCTTTCGATAAAGGTCTAGCGCATATACATCTGTCATACCCGACAGATAGTCGAGCACAGCCATCAACCTATCTCCCTCGCGCTCTGCCTTCACCTCATACTGCGAAGGAATCTGCTGCAACAATAGCTGCGAGTAGGCTCTCTGCGGAGCCATCACAGCATCCGTGATAAGCTCCAAAAGAGTATAGATAATGTGATAACCTGCCAAGTCTACATCGGTCACCTCCCGACACAAGTAGATGCGCGTGGCAGCCACTTGCTCACAGCGATGGTAAGCTTCTCGCAAGCGATGAGGCAAATGCTCTATGAGTGAGCCCTCGAACGTACCCTCTAATATTTCCTGCTCATGCTCTACAAAGATACACACGCAAGCACGCTCCAAGGCATTGATTACACAGGAACGATAGTAGACTATTTGATCGTCGACATCCGTGTCAGAACTATAGCGGCGGCGCAACGCTTCTCGCTCCTCAGGCTCGAAAAAGGCGAGGAAGAGTTCCATTGTCTGCTCGTCGGAGAGCAAGCGAAGTTTATGCGCATCTTCTATGTCCATTATTTCGTAACAAATATCATCTGCCGCCTCAACCAAGTAAACTAGTGGGTGACGAGCATAGCGCAATGCACCTCCAGGGAAATCGGACAGGCGTTTCAGCCCTAGCGTTTCGGCAATGTGTAAATAAGTACCACGCTCTGCCTCAAAGAATCCAAACTTAGGTTTTCTCACGGCTCCGTCAGAGCCATAAGGGTATTTCACAATAGAGGCCAACGTGGCATAGGTCATCACGAATCCTCCCGGACGGCGGCCGTTGAAATGATGGGTAAGCAGACGGAAGGTATTCGCATTTCCGTCAAATCGCGTCATATCCATCCATTCCGCTTCCGAGAGCGCTCGACCATCGTCCGTGATAAGGCTTTGCAGCTCCTGACCACGCCCCTCACTGAAGTAGGTGCGGATGGCACGCTCTCCCGAGTGGCCGAAAGGCGGATTGCCCATATCGTGAGCCAAACAAGCCGCACTCACGATGGATCCCATCCCCGTCAACTCCGTCTCAGCTAGTTCTGGGTGGCGCATCATCAACTCGCGACTCACGTCTGCTCCCAACGATCGGCCCACACTCGACACTTCTAAGCTATGCGTCAAGCGATTGTGTACGAAAACACTCCCCGGAAGCGGGAATACCTGTGTCTTATTCTGCATCCGTCGGAATGCTGCCGAGAAGATTAATCGGTCGTAGTCGCGCTGAAACTCCGTGCGCCGCTCCTCCAGCGGCTTCGGACGATCTTCTTTGCCTAATCGCATGCACGATAAAAGCATTTGCCAATTCATCTGAGACATAAGGGGTAGGATAAAATAATTACAATACACAAGACTATTTTATACAAACAGCCTCAAAGCCACGACAAACTTACACAAAAAGCCGTTAACAAGGGGCATAATTGTGCCGAATTGTGTACTTTTGCATTATATATATCCCATAAACACGTGCTTTACACGTAAGCAAAGAAAGAACGACGAAGGCCATTACTCGGTCTTCCACGCTATTTACAGAAAATCCATGAAGATTCAAGTAATCAACGAATCGCACCATCCGCTTCCACAATATGCCACGGTGCAGAGTGCTGGGCTCGACCTTCGCGCCAATCTCGACACATCTATCACACTCCTTCCCATGGAGCGTCGCCTTATACCAACGGGACTCCGCATTGCCTTGCCCCAAGGCTACGAAGCACAAGTGCGCCCCCGCTCTGGCCTTGCTCTCAAGCATGGTATCACATTGCTCAATACGCCAGGCACCATCGATGCCGACTATCGTGGCGAGATTGGAATAATTCTTGTCAACCTCTCTACCGAACCTTTCACCATTGCCGATGGTGACCGCATTGCCCAGCTAGTCATTGCTCGCTACGAACAAGCCGAGTGGACAGAAGTAAGCTCTCTCGACGTCACTGAACGCGGAGAAGGCGGATTCGGCCATTCTGGCAAACAATAAAAAGGGGCAGAGACTTAAAGCTATCTATATAGCAACTCTCTGATGGACTATCTATCATATAGGCCCATTGCAACATAGCTGACAAAACTTAAATAACGCTCCATATATTGCGTCATTTCATCCTCTACATATTCAGTTCATTCGTGCTACTCCTGTGCATTGCGTGTCATGGGAGCCGACAGGCCGTACCCCCCGTACAGCAACCATCGGCACCAGCTCCGATAGCTCGCCCCGCAACGGTCACACCCGTTGTACCACGCCCTGTGAGCTACGAGGATAAGCGACGGTTTGACAAACTCTTCCTCGAAGCCATTAGGCAGAAAGAGGCGGAACACATAGATGCTGAATACGAACTCCTAGCCGAGGCGCTAAAGATTCGACCACTCGCTCCAGAAGCTCTCTACGAAATGGGCATACAGAGACTCTCCTACTCCGCTTACTCCGACACACTGGCACGAGCACAAGGCGACTCTCTGCTGCGCAAAGCCGTAGAGCTAGATCCTTCTAATTGCTACTTTAAAGAGACACTCGCCACCTATCTGGCAAATGCAGCACAATATCGCGAAGCGATAGAACTCTACGAAGAAATAGCCGACGAAAAACTCTCGGAAGAGACGCTCGCCACTCTTATATGGCTATATAAGACAAGTGGCGACTACGCTGGAGCCATCCGCACAATAGAACGACTTGAACACTTAGAGGGGAAAAGCGAGCAGCTTAGCATGGAAAAATTTCAGACGTACCTAGCCATGAAGGACGACGAACATGCATATCAAGCTATCGAAGACCTCTGTGCGGAGTATCCCCTCGACCTGCGTTATCGCGTCCTATTAGGAGATCTCTACGATCAGCATGGCTACCACGAACAGGCTCTCGACATCTATCGCGATGTACTCACCGCTGAACCCGACAATAGCTATGCACAAATTTCGCTCCTTGCCTACTATAAGGCAGCCGAAGCGGATTCTCTTTATCTCGACCTCCTGCGCCGTGTAGTGCTCAATCCACACACGCAGACTGGAGCGCGCATCGAAGCCATGCGAGGCTATGCAGCCGACAATCTGCAAAGAAAAGCCGACTCTATTCCCGTACTGAAACTCTTTCACGAAGTATTGGCACAGCCGCAAGAGAGCCGAGACATGGCAGAACTTTATGCCTCGTATGTGGCTGAGCGCAATATGCCCACCGATTCGCTACTAGCTGCGCTCTATACCATTTTACGCATCGAACCAGACTATTCCATGGCTCGCCTACAGGTTCTTAAGATTATGATAGACCGAGACGACATGGCTCGAGTGGCCTCAACTTGCAGAGAAGGAGAACTTTACGACCCTACGGAGATTACGTTCTACTACTACGAAGGACTAGCTCTCTTCCGCCTAGGACGCAATCGCGAAGCAATGGAGCAAGTACAGAAAGGAGTGGAACGCATCGACGATGAAACTGACCTAGAACTTGCCTCGGATGTCTATGCCCTGCTAGGCGACATTCTCTACGATATGCGCCTAAAGGACGAGGCTTACACAGCCTACGACCATGCACTAGAATACAATGCACAAAACTTGCTTTGCCTCAACAACTACGCTTACTTCCTCTCCATAGATGGCCGACAACTCGACAAGGCTGAGCGCATGAGCCGTCTTACAATAGAGGCTGAAGGAGACAATGGCACATACCTTGACACGTATGCCTGGATTCTCTACCTCAAACACGAATACGCACAAGCTCGCATCTACATAGAGGAAGCCTTGCGCTATACACCCGAGGATGCAGAAAGTGCCACCACTTTCGACCACGCTGGCGACATTTACTTCCGCCTCAACATTCGCTCGCAAGCCATTGCTTTTTGGAAAAAGGCTATCTCGCTCACCAGAGATAGAGCACTGAAGCAGAAAGTACAACGCAAGGTGTGGCGCAAGCGCCTATAAGCTGAATATTTTTTCTTTAGAAGAACAATATATCCATTCATCGCAATGAAACACCTATTATATAGTATATGCATCATCATGGCAGGAATATTTCTTAGTTCATGCCGCTCATCAAAATCAGCCTCGAAGGAAAAAATTTCCATCGGCCAAGGAAGCACATCCACCACTCCTATCCATTCAAACAAGGACGGAGCATCAAGCACCACCGCATCGAAGGCTGAAACAGCGGCCTTCGTCAAGAAAATTTCGCCACAACGCACAGACAAGCAGTGCCTCACAGCCTCAGCGAAAGTGCGCATCACAGGAGTAGGCGCGAAAGATCTTTCCGTAAATGGGCAACTTCGTATGCGTCGGAATGATGTGGTGAGGCTTTCACTTCGATTCCTCGGAATGGAAGTGGGGCTGCTAGAATTTACACCGAAAGATGTGCTAGTGGTAGATCGCGTTAACAAGCAATACGTGAGAGCTTCATACTCAGAAGTGAGTTTCCTGCGCCAGGCTGCACTCGATTTCTACTCCTTGCAATCACTCTTTTGGAATGAAATCTTCGTTCCTGGAAGTAGCGAGGGAAGAATGGTAAATGCCTCGGATATAGAAATGACACAAGAACATAACCTCTACGTGCTCACACCGAAAGACACTCCCAAACTTACCTATCATTTCTATGCCGACCCAGCACAGCAAACGCTCAATCGCTTGCAAGTGGTATCTTCCAACAAAGCTGACAAGGGGCAGTTCGCATGGAATTACGATTCCTTTGAGCGTTTTCAAGGACGCCCTTTCCCCACTTCAATGCAAATGTGCGTAAGCGGTACTACAAAGGATGTGACGCTCTCTCTCAACCTCTCAGGTCTCAAAACTGACGCTAATTGGAACTACCGCACCACCATCTCTAGCAAATATACGCGTCGATCCGTGCAAGAAGTGCTCGGCAAACTATTTTAGCAACTTTCTTGGAAAGCCCTATCTTCTCTAAAGCCACTAGGAATATTCTAGAAGGACTCTTGACTACCCACTCCATCTAAAAACCTTCAGAAATTCTACATAGTAGCACCCTTGGGAGTCTTTCTCTTCTAAAAAATCCTTTTCCCTCTTAATATATTTCTCTCCTATGCTCCGCATACTCTATACACTCTGTCTCTTTTTTGCCTTGGGCGCGGCACTTCCTGCGCAGACGAACAAGAAGATTCAGTCGCTACAACGACAACAAAAGACGCTAAAGAAGAAAATAGCCTCTCAGGAACAGATGCTCAAGACAACCAAGAAGGATGTCAACTCTCAATTGGCCAATCTGCAAGTAATCAACGTGCAGATAGAAGGACAGCAGAAGTATGTCAACGGCATCCACTCCGAGCTGACAGAACTGGCCACCAATATCAGCGGCCTTGAGCAGCAACTGCGTATGCTAGAACTTGACCTTGCCGACTGCAAAAGACGCTACCAGCGAAGTGTTTCCTATATGTTTCGCAACAGAATGCAGCTTTCAAAGTGGCAATTTATCCTGTCGGCCAAAAACTTCCGTCAGATGTACCGACGCATGCGCTACATGACTGAATTTAGTCGCTATCAACGCATACAAGCCGAGACTATCCGCCGCAAGGAAGCTCAAGTGCAGGCTAAGCGCAATGAATTGATGGGAGTAAAGACAGAAAAGAACCGTCTGCTCGAAGAGGGTAAGGCCGAAACACGCAAACTGCAGACGCAGCAGCAGGAGCGTCAACAGGTGGTGAACGATCTCAACAAGCGCCAAAGCGAATTGCAAGCTTCGATAGCCCAACAGCGCAAGAAGGCTGCTGCATTAAATGCCCGTATCGACCAACTCATTCAACAAGAAATTATTGCCGCCGAACGCCGACGCAAAGCTGAACTTGCCCGCCAAGCTAAAATAAAAGCGGCAAGAGAGAAAGCAGCAAGAGAGAAAGTAGCAAGAGAGAAGGCGGCACGAGAGAAGGCGGCACGAGAGAAAGCAGCTGCCGAACGCAGAGCTACGGCTACCGTAAAGAAGAAGAACGACGAAGGAAAGTCCATCGCATCAAACAAACGCTCCACTACATCAACGCGCCGCAATGCCGCCACGTCTTCTTCAAGTCGCCGAACGGCTCCCTCTAGGGCTGAAAATCCACGCGAAGAAAAAACTCCGAGCTTCAACGAGGCCGACAATGCCGACCGCGTAATCAACGGCAGTTTTGCCGCCAATCGCGGCCGTCTGCCCATGCCTATCACGGGAGGATATGCCATTACGCGTCATTACGGATCTTACAACGTTTCGGGGCTCAATGGCGTGCAGCTTGATAGTAAGGGTATCAATATCACAGGACATGCAGGTGCTCATGCTCGCTCCGTTTTTGAGGGCGAGGTTACAGCCATATTCACCTATAGTGGCATGTACAATATCATCGTGCGCCATGGTTCGTATATGTCGGTCTATTGCAACCTCAGTTCCACCTCCGTACGTCGCGGCCAGCACGTGCAGCGCGGTCAGTCGTTAGGAGCCGTGGCCACGGATGCTTCGGGCAACTGCACGCTCCACTTCCAGCTACGCAAGGAGACGGCCAAGCTCAATCCAGAGGCTTGGCTAGGAAGGTAAATGGTTGACGGGATAACGAGTTAACAGGTTGACGGGGTTAACAGGGTTAACAGGTAAATAACTTTCCGCCAATTCTTTACAAATTTTCTCTACCGAACATTCCTACAGATGTCAAGCAACAAGCAGAAATATTACGTGGTGTGGCGTGGCCACGAGCCAGGCATTTACACTTCATGGCCCGAATGCCAAGCACAGGTGATGGGCTATGGCGGTGCGCTCTATAAATCGTTCCGTACGGAGCAGGAGGCTCGCGAGGCTTTTGCCACACCACCCACACCGTCCGTGCACGCTGCGCGAAAAGCAAAGGCCGCTTCGGCATCTGCGAAGGATGATGCTCCGATGGTTCCCCATTTGCCCAAAGCGAGCAAGGAGCCTGCAGGCTGTCCGCCTCCCCCACCCGATTGGCGCAACGATACGGTGCTGCCCTTGCCGCTAGAGGTAAAGGCAGATGCGCTTGCTGTAGACGCAGCTTGTTCGGGCAATCCGGGGCCGATGGAGTATCGCGGTGTATATCTTGCCACGGGGGAGGAGATATTCCACTATGGCCCTGTGCATGGCACCAACAATATTGGCGAGTTCCTAGCCATTGTACACGCCTTAGCACTACTAAAGCAGCGGGGACGCACCATGACGGTCTACTCTGATAGCCGCAACGCATTGCTATGGGTAAAGGCCAAGAAGTGTCGCACTAAGTTGGCTCGCACAGCACGCACCGAGAAACTCTTTCAGCTCATCGAACGGGCTGAACAGTGGCTGCGCACGCACGAATATTCCGACATTCCTTTGCTGAAGTGGGAAACGAGGCGCTGGGGCGAGGTGCCGGCTGACTTTGGGAGAAAATAAGATGGCGCTTCGTACGAAGCGCCAAAGTATTAAGTATTACATTCCCTCTGGGAAAAGTATTAAGTATAAAGTATTAAGTATTACATTCTTGCTCATAGCTAGGAGATCTCTTCGTGAGCTCTGAGATAGCTTTTTGAGAAATATGGGAAAGGCTCCCTACACACACTGTATAAGTGGCGCAGGGAGCCTAATCGTTATTTCAAAATGAAGGGGAAATGCTTCTAGCTAGATATGAATCCATTCTAGCTAGAAGGGGGAATGTCCTCGATTAGAAGCGGTAGCCAATACCGAGGGTGAGGTTTTGAGCCTTTGAGCCATCGGCAAAGGAGCCGAGGAAACCACGACGCACGCTGAAGTCGATGTTGAAATGATTGAACCATACACCAATACCAAACTTCAGGCTGACATCCCAACCTTCCATGTCATCTTCATAATAATCTTCGACCGGACGGAAACTGTCGTAGCCGCAATCGTCGGTGTAGATATTGTTGAGATAGTCGTAGCTCACGGGGAAACCGAGGTGAGCCTCCACAGCTAGTTTGGGCGAGAAGCGAAGCATGTAGCCAAAGTTGATGGGCGAAAGATATACGCCATGGCTCATACCTTCGGCAAGGCTTAGGTCATGGTAATAGTCTGACTCATGAGGCTTCATAGAGAAGCTACGCGAGGCGAAGCCCAATTCCGGACCATAATATACGCCCGTGCGGCCGATGGGCTTGATCAGTCCCACGGTGAAGTCGTAACCAGTCTGATAGCCAAAGTCTACGCGATCGGAGACGAAGTCGGGGGTATTCTTCACGGTGCTGAAGTTGGCAGCGCCACGGATGAAGAGGTGAGCCTTCTCTTTCTTGCGCTGCGTGCCATAGAGTGCTTCGTCATTGTCCTGACGGAATTGGCCCGTCTTTACGGCACTGACAAAGGTGCTCTTATTCTTGCGCGAGGTGCGCTCCGGGGCAGCAAGATGGGCAGAATCGCCCACCACTACCACTGTGGGAGCTTCGCTCACGCCATTGGCCACACGGATGGCCTTGAGGTCGGAGTCGGAGGGAGTACGGAAATTCTTGTAAGTGGCAGGATAGCCCGAGATGGTGAGGGTGCGCTCTCCGAAGAGTTTCTTGGTGAATCGCACCTGGGGCTCCACTAGCACATCGGCTTTCTGCTGCTCCACGATGTCGTATACGAGGTTTTTCTTTCGCTGTGCGAGCGAGGGTTCTCCTATGCTGAAGAACTTCCATTTCCAGGTCTGCGTGGCCGAAACGCGTTCCGTCTTCACATTGAGATCGGCCACGGTGGGCACTTGCATTACCTTGGCATCGATCTTCACAGTGTCAGCGCTTTGCTGCACCGTTTCGCACGATGTGAGGGCTGTTGCGGCACAGATGCATGCCGCCAAAGTAAGCTTATTCATTGTGTTGAGAAGTATTGCTGTGAGAAAATGTTGGGGAAGAAAGGGCGAGTAAGCTCTAGGCTTAGCCCACCAGCGGAGCACGGATGCTCCTTATTTCTTGCAGTAAGGCTTCTGTGCAGCAGGATGGAAATTCTTGTACGTACCTACATGGCCTGTCACCACTACTTTAGTGACTGTCTTGCGGAGGGGACGCGACTTCATGGTAATCTGGAAGTTGGGGTGCACCAATACGTCGCCCGAACCATTGGCCTTGAGGGCTTCGGCTATGGCTGCATTGCGCACATTCTTGAGGCCACCGCTCTGTACTTCCTTAGAGGGGATGTAAGTGTAGGTAATCGTTTGATCGGACACCACGAGATCGGCTTCATTGATGCTTTGCACATGAGTGGGCACGTCGATGGTGGTGGCGGTAGAAGTAGTTGAGGTGGATGAGCAAGAAGCGAGGCCCATGGCTACTACTGAGAGAAGGGGAAGAAGGATCTTTTTCATAATGGTAAGAAAAAATGTGTGTGAGTCCCCGAGATTAGTTTTTCGCGAGAGTAAGGTACATTTCAAATCATTAGAAACATTGGAAGACATTCTCGGAGTCGGGGACATGGCTCGGAAGAAGGACTTTTTGTTATGCTTCTGTATGCAAAGTTACAGATTATTAAGATATCGGGGGGGGGGGAAATTTAACTGTGCTTGTCATGGATTGCAATAGATGGACTATGAGCGGTAAAAAAAAAGTGGATATGCGGTCGAAAAAATGGACAAGGAGGGAGGTACTTCTGTGTGACTGAGAATCGATGGCGGACAAGGGGGGGCATTACCCCTTCCTCGCGCGCGCGTGTCAGAGAGTTTTGCTCTGTTTTACCTACACTCCTACACTAATAAAATCATTATCTATTGATTATCACCTTGTTACACTAGGTATACAAGGAACTTTTACTGTCACTTTTCCTACACTTTACCGTCACTTTCTTCTCACTCTTTCTGCCGCAGCGAAGGGGATTATTGGGGGATGAATTGCCCTAGGGAAGCGCAAATTTGCTTCGGAGGGAAAAGAGATTCTAGTCGGAGGGAAAAGGAAGTGTGGGAGAAGTGAAGGTGAAGTGTAGGAAAAGTGTAGGGAAAAATATCATTCTAAAGCATTGATTTTCAGAACAGTATACGCCTTAGAAAGCGAAGAGTGTAGGTTAGAGGGAAAGAAATCGACGGAATGTGCGCACGTATGTATGCGCGAGGTGGGAAAGAGATGGAAGAAAGAAAAAAGTGTACAACTTGTACACTCTATTTGCTAGGATGAAAATTTGTGGGGAAATTTGCAGTGTTATTTCACACGGATGAGGGTAAGGCCGTCGCGCTCGGGGAGGATGAGTTGCTCGCATCGGGGGTCACTGGCCACGTGGTCATTGAAGCGACGAATGGCTTGAGTTTGGGCATCGTGGTCGTAGGCTGGGTCGACAACGTGACCATCCCACAGGGTGTTGTCGGCCAGGAGGAGCGATCCGCTATGGCAGAAAGGGAGGAGGAGTTCGTAGTATTCGGTATACTCGCGCTTATTGGCATCGATAAAGGCGGCATCGATGCTCAGATTCATCGGCGGGAGGAGGCTAAATACATCGCCCACGTACATCTCCACACGAGCTTCGTAAGGAGCGCCCTCAAGCCACGGACGGGTGAAGGCTTCTTGCTCATCATTAATCTCAAAGGTAATTACGCGGCTACCTCTTTCCATGCCCGAGGCCATGGCCAGGGCGGAATAGCCAGAATAAGTGCCAATCTCTACCACCGTATGTGGGCGCTGCATCTGCATGAGCATGCGCAGGAGTTGTCCTTGCAAGTGGCCGGAGGCCATGCGAGGGCGGAGCAAATGCAGATTGGTGGCTCGATAGAGGCGACGCAAGTAGTCGTCGGGGGCAGTGGTATGGTCGAGAATGTATTGGTCGAGGTGCATAAAGAGAGTTAGAAGGTTTGAGGTTACAAAGTAAATTTGGAGTTTTAAGATTATCAACTCATAACCTTAAAACTCCAATACTATACTTAGTTGGGAATAGCCTCTTCTCCTTCATTTTGGAAGAGATTTTTCACGATGTTCATCTCCATGAACGAGGTGCTCTGTTCCTTGCGCTGCGAACCGAGGTAACAGATGCGATCTTCGGGCTTGAGCATATTGTCGGAAAGGAGCTTTCTCAGGGCGGCAAGTAGGAACTCGTGGCCGTAGCTTTTCATAGGCATGTAAATGGCATATACGCCATACTGCAGGGCTAGGTGGCGCACAGTCTTGGCCTTATAGCAAATGGCTAGAATGGTGCTCTCACCACGGAATGAGCTGACGTAGCGGGCGGTGCGACCGGTGTAGGAGTCCATGATAATGGCACGGAGCTTCATGCGCTTGGTGGCCATCACGGCTTCTTTGGAGAAGAACTCAGTCACGTCGGGATTCTCGGAGAGAGGAATATCTACGTCGCCATATTCCTTGAATGTGTCGCGCTCAGCTTGCCATGCCACGGTGGCCATGGTCTTTACGGCCTCTACGGGATAGTCGCCATAAGCGGTCTCTCCCGATAGCATTAGAGCATCGGTACGTGAGTAGACTGCGTTGGCAATATCGGTCACCTCGGTGCGGGTGGGGCGTGGATTGTGGATCATGCTTTGTAGCATCTGGGTGGCCACGATTACGGGCTTATGGGCGCGAATGGCCTTATCGACCAAGCGACGCTGTATGCCAGGAATAAACTCTTGGGGCACTTCGATACCAAGGTCGCCACGTGCCACCATAATACCATCGGCAGCTTCGAGGATCTCGTCGATATTGTCTACACCTTCTTGGTTTTCAATCTTGGCAATGATGCGGATATCGCTATCGTGAGCGTCGAGGATGCGACGGATTTCGTAGACGTCTTCCTTAGAGCGCACAAAGCTATGGGCGATGAAGGCAACATCGTAGTTGATAGCAAACTCGATGTTGCGCTTATCCTTCTCTGTCAACGCAGGAAGGTTGATGCGTACACCGGGCACGTTTACGCTCTTACGTGAGCCGAGAGTGGCATCGTTTTCTACGTGGCAGATGAGTTCGCCAGCTTCTTTATGGTCTACTCGAATGCCTAGGTCGCCATCATCGATGAGGATTTGTGCGCCTTCGCTAAGATCGTTTACAAAATCGGGATAGGAAACCGAGATAACCTCGCGCGTGGTCTTCTGCTGTGGGCAGCCTACGATGCGTACGATGTCACCCTTGTGAAATTCAATGGGTTGGTCGGTCACGGTGGTGCGCACTTCTGGACCCTTTGTATCTACAAGGATAGCTAGGTGGCTAGATACTTCGCGTACATTGTCGATAACTCGCTTCATGCCTGTGGCGTCCTGGTGGGCGGTGTTGAGGCGTACTACATTCATTCCTGCATCGTAGAGGCGCTGGATGAGCCCTACGTCGCAACGCACGTCGGAGATGGTTGCTACAATCTTGGTTTTCTTATACATCGTTGTGGTTTAGTTTTCGTGTGGAGATGTGTGATGTGTGGGAGGGGGGAGGAAAAGCAATCGAGTGGAAAGCTGCTTATAGACACTGGAATAACTTGTGTCAGATTTGCTCGCTATGAATAAGCGCCTCAAGTGCTAATCGATAAGAATCGAGACCGAAACCGCAGATTACACCACGGCAGGCGGCCGATATCATGGAGCGATGGCGAAACTCCTCGCGCTGGTGTACATTAGAGATGTGTACTTCGACAACGGGGATGTGAAGTGAGCGAATGCAGTCGTGCAGGGCAATGCTTGTATGAGTATAGGCACCGGCGTTGAGCACAATGCCTTGGGTTCCATCTGCATTGGCTTGCTGTAGGCGGTCGATGAGGAAGCCTTCCACGTTGCTCTGATAATATGCTATCTCGTGTTCTGCATAGAGCTTGTGCAATTGCTCCAAACAGACTTCCATGGAATCTGTACCATAGATGCCTGGTTCGCGCTGTCCCAAGAGATTGAGATTGGGACCATTAACAATTAAAAGCTTCATGATTTTTCTGTAAAAGGGGAAAAATGTACCTTTGCTAGGCTTTGCTGCGCGCCCCTCTAAGGCACGTCGCTAGCTTCGTGCTGCAAAATTACGAATTTCCAAGCATAAAAAGGCTTTGTTTTCTAATATTTTACGCATACGCTAATGATAGATAAATACCATTCATATCTACTCCTTGAGAAGGGACTTAGTGAGAACACGCGTTTGGCCTACGTGGCTGACGTATCAAAGCTTCTCCTTTTCCTCTCTGGAGAGGGGATTGACCCACTCCACGCTCAACTCGATGACCTGCATAAATTTGCGGCTTCGCTCTATGATGTGGGAATCTCGCCCACATCGATTTCACGCATTCTAAGCGGGGTGCGCTCGTTCTATGCTTTTCTGCTCGAAGATGGCTACATAGAGGCCGATCCCACAGAACTCATGGAGATGCCCAAGCGACCAGAGCATTTGCCCACTGTGCTTACCGTGGAGGAGGTGGATGCACTCGAAGCGGCCGTAGACCTAAGTCAGGAGGAGGGGCAACGCGATAGAGCCATTGTGGAGGTGCTCTACAGTTGTGGCTTGCGCGTATCAGAGTTGTGTGGACTTACCATGTCGTGTCTCTACCTCGAAGAGGGCTTTCTCAGTGTAACGGGAAAGGGAAGCAAACAGCGCTATGTGCCAGTGTCACCCCGAGCAATAAAAGAGCTACAACTATGGTTTGCCGATCGCTGTCACATTGACCCAAAACCGGGCGAAGAGGACTATGTGTTTATCAGTCATCGGCGACGTCAACATCTCTCGCGCATCACGGTGTTTCATATTCTTCAAGTGTTGGCTACAACGGCGGGGATTACCAAGACTATCTCACCCCACACCTTGCGCCACACCTTTGCTACACACTTGCTTGAAGGAGGTGCCAACTTGCGAGCTATCCAGGCCATGTTGGGGCATGAATGCATCGGCACTACGCAGCTCTATACACATCTCGACCGATCGTTTTTGCGACAACAGGTGATTGAGCATTTACCTAGAAATCAGATGATGTCGAGAAAGCATAAGGAATAAGTAACGACAAGAAAGATAGCCATATCATTATGGAGAAGGGGGTGATACACCACCGCATCGGCTGTAAGCAGCAAGCTAACATCCTAAAAAAAGTAGGTTCAAGCAACGAAATCTCACAAAAAAGTGATAAGTTTGCCACCATAAACTAACGCTACGCCCCCTACCAAGGGTGCAGCCAACCTAAATATATGCATTTACACACATGATAAGACACACTCTTCTGCTCATTTTCATGATGCTATCAAGCCTATCGACAGCACAAGCTCAGACCACTATAAAATATGGCATGGTCAACACTGATTCCTTGCTTTGCACCCTGCCCGACTATACACAAGCCGAAGAGCAAATGGCGCGACTGCGTAAGCAGTATGAAGCCGAGGCCGACTACAACGACCGAGCCTTCCGCCGACAATATGCCGAATTTCTGGAAGGACAGCAGACTTTTACACCCAACATTCTGCAAAAGCGACAAGCTGACCTACAACAGGCACTCGAACGCGGCATGTCTTTCCGCCACGAAGCTGATTCGCTATTACAAGCCACTCACATACAACTCTTGCGCCCTGTAAAGGCTCGCCTCGCTGCAGCCATCAAGGCCGTGGGACTTGAGCGTGGCTACGAGTATATCATTGATACCTCGAAAGGAACTATTCCTTTTATCCACCCCACCGTGGTCGAAGACGTCACACCTTTTATTAAAGAAAAACTTAACCCTAAGAACTAACTCTTCTTGGCAATAGCCTACTATGACTGCTATATCTCACCCCGATGACCATCTAATAGGCGTGTTCGATTCGGGCTACGGCGGACTGACCATTTTGCGTCAAATACGCCAGCTCCTACCCCAATACGACTATCTTTACTTAGGCGATAACGCTCGCGCTCCCTATGGGTCGCACTCGTTCGACATCATCTACCGATATACGTTACAAGCTGTAGAAGAATTATTCCGACGCGGCTGCCGATTGGTGATTTTGGCGTGCAACACGGCCTCGGCAAAAGCACTTCGCTCTATTCAGCAAAACGACCTCCCCACTCTGGGCGACCATCGACGCGTACTCGGAGTAATCCGCCCCACGGTGGAAGCCATCAGCCCACTCACAGAGACACGTCACGTAGGTCTTCTCGCCACAGCAGGCACTGTCAACTCTGGCTCTTATGCCATGGAGCTACATAAACTCTCGCCCGACATCGAACTAACATCACAGGCTTGCCCCATGTGGGTACCATTGGTGGAGAATTATGAGTTCGACTCCCCAGGAGCCGATTATTTCGTGCGCAAACGTATCGAAGGGATTCTTCGCCTCGACCCGCAGATTGACACGCTCATACTAGGATGTACACACTATCCACTCCTAATGAACAAAATCATCAAATACACCCCTCCAGGTGTACGCATCGTGCCCCAAGGAGAGTATGTGGCCGCCTCGCTACGCAACTACTTGAAGCGTCATCCAGAAATGGAGCAAGCCCTCTCACGCCAAGGCACCTGCCACTATCTCACCACCGAAAGCGCTGAAAAATTCAATCAGAGCGCGGCCCTCTTTATGCATGAAAATGTAAAAGCCGATGTGGTGGAACTAGAAAAGAATTAAAACACAAAAAACGTCACTTACGATCCTCTAGTTTAAACACATATTCCCGCACACGAGATGCACTGCAAAGAAAAAGTTTGTCTTTCTTTTGCAGTGCATCTCGTATACACAAACTTCCACTCCACCTAAGTTGGGCTGCCGCTCGGAGTATCAGAGCAAAAAACGAGTTTTTTTCTTTGCTCTTCTCTCACCTTACACTAACTTTCTACGCAACTTAGGCAGCGGCTCGGAAGAACCAATGCAAAAAACAAGTTTTTTTCCTTGTTTCTTCTCTCACCTTGCACTAACTTTGCACCCGAAAACATATAGGTATTAGTAATTTATTGTATGCAAGACATTCGTAACATTGCCATCATTGCCCACGTAGACCACGGAAAGACTACTCTCGTGGACAAGATGCTACTCGCCGGACACCTGTTCCGCAAAAATCAGAACGCTGGCGAACTTATTCTGGACAACAACGACCTTGAACGCGAACGCGGTATAACCATCCTCTCAAAGAATGTGTCCATCCGTTACAAGGACACAAAGATTAATATCATTGACACTCCGGGCCACTCCGACTTCGGTGGTGAGGTAGAACGCGTGCTCAATATGGCCGATGGTTGCATCCTCCTCGTCGATGCATTCGAAGGACCAATGCCACAGACACGCTTTGTCTTGCAGAAGGCTCTCCAAATCGGACTCAAGCCCATCGTAGTGGTAAATAAGGTGGACAAGCCCAATTGTCGCCCCGAAGAGGTGTATGAAATGGTGTTCGACCTCATGTGCGACCTCAACGCAACGGAAGATCAGCTCGACTTCCCAGTAGTATATGGTTCTGCTAAGAATGGCTGGATGAGCGAAGACTACAACAAGCCTACCGACAACATCAACTATCTGCTCGACAAAATTATCGAAGTTATCCCCGCTCCGCAGCAACTCGAAGGCACCCCCCAGATGCTCATCACCTCGCTCGACTACTCTAACTACACAGGCCGTATCGCTGTGGGACGCGTTCACCGTGGCACCATCAGCGAAGGCATGAAGTGCACTATCGCCCATCGCGACGGCACCATGGAGAAGACACAGATCAAAGAGGTACACACCTTCGAAGGCATGGGCCGACAGAAGACTGATGCCGTAAGCTCTGGTGATATATGCGCTGTGGTAGGTCTCGAAAACTTCGAGATTGGTGACACCATCTGCGACTTCGAAAATCCCGAGCCTCTGCCCACCATCGCAATCGATGAGCCTACCATGTCTATGCTCTTCGCTATCAACGATTCTCCTTTCTTCGGTAAGGAAGGTAAGTTCTGCACATCACGCCATATCAACGATCGACTAGAGAAAGAACTCGAAAAAGACCTTGCCCTCCGCGTAAAACGCAACGAGACAGGCGACTCTTGGATTGTGAGCGGACGCGGTGTGCTCCATCTCTCCATTCTCATCGAGACAATGCGTCGCGAAGGCTACGAACTCCAAGTGGGTCAACCCCAAGTAATCTATAAGGAAATTGATGGACAGAAGTGCGAGCCTATCGAGGAACTCACTATCAACGTACCTGAAGAATTTGCTTCGAAGATGATCGATATGGTAACGCGCCGTAAGGGCGAGATGACTTCAATGATGAACATGGGCGACCGCGTTGATATTGAATTCGACATCCCCTCACGTGGTATCATCGGTCTGCGCACCAACGTGCTCACTGCATCACAGGGTGAAGCCATCATGGCACACCGCTTCAAAGAATATCAACCTTACAAGGGCGAGATTCAACGCCGTCTCAACGGCTCGATGATTTCGCTTGAAAGCGGTACCGCCTTTGCCTATGCCATCGACCATTTGCAAGATCGCGGACGATTCTTCATCAACCCACAAGACGAAGTATACGCTGGACAGGTTGTGGGAGAACACGTACATGAAAACGACCTCGTGGTGAACGTGACAAAAGCAAAACAGCTCACCAATATGCGTGCCTCGGGCGCCGACGACAAAGCACGCATCGTGCCCCCCATCATTTTCTCACTAGAAGAGGCACTCGAATACATCAAGGAAGACGAATACGTGGAAGTGACGCCGAAGTCAATGCGTATGCGCAAAATCATCCTTGACCACTTGGCACGTAAGCGCGCCGGACGCGATTAATACAGAAAATCAGCACTTAATGCAAAAAAACGGTTGCAAAGGTTGGCTCTCACAGAAGAAGTTTGTACCTTTGCAACCGCTATGCCGCTCAAAGGATTCGCTCCCCAAGGCAGTTAGCAACAAACTATTCCAAATTATTAATTCATACACAATGTACTTAGATTCTGAAAAGAAGAAAGAGATCTTTGGCAAGTACGGACAGTCTAATTCGGATACCGGTTCAGTAGAAAGCCAGGTAGCCTTGTTTTCTTACCGTATTGCCCACTTGACGGAGCACATGAAGCAGAACCGTAAAGATCATACGACTGAACGCTCACTCGTTAAGATGGTAGGTAAGCGCCGCGCGCTGCTCAACTACCTCAAGCGCAAGGACATTGAGCGTTATCGTGCCATCGTGAAGAACCTCGGCTTGCGTAAGTAATACTTCCGCCAAGGGCTCTTCCCGGCAGAAAGCCTAATCCCGCCTAACCTAATCGTTGGAGCGGGATTTTTTCTTTCGAACATCCCCCTACAAACAAAGTACGCTCAGAATCTATTTCATCCATCCACATCACACTCCCCTACCCATGAAACATCTCTTCATAGAAACATATGGCTGCCAAATGAACGTGGCCGACAGCGAAGTAGTGGCATCCGTTATGAAAATGGCTGGCTACGAACCTTGCGAGACAATCGACGAAGCTGATGCCATATTCCTCAATACTTGCTCCGTACGCGACAACGCCGAACAGAAAATCATCCACCGACTCGAAGCCCTCAACGCGATGCGTCGCAAAGGGCGTAAACTCATCGTCGGCGTGCTCGGATGCATGGCCGAACGCGTAAAAGACGATCTGCTCAACGAGCATGGAGCTGACCTCGTAGCTGGTCCCGACGCCTACCTCTCACTGCCCGACCTCATCGCACAAGCCGAAGCTGGCCATAAGGCCATAGACATTGAACTTAGCACCACAGAAACCTACCGCGACATCGTGCCCGAACGCTACTGCGGTAGCCGCATCTCAGGATTCGTGAGCATCATGCGTGGCTGCAACAACTTCTGTCACTATTGCATCGTACCCTACACACGAGGACGTGAACGTTCACGCGACATAGAAAGCATTCTCACCGAAGTAAAGGATCTCGAAGCACGCAATTACAAGGAAGTGACCCTCCTTGGTCAGAACGTCAACTCTTATTGCTGGAAGAAAGCCGATGGATCGGAGATTCGCTTCCCTGAACTGCTACGCACCGTAGCACGCGCCGTACCTAGCATGCGCATTCGCTTCTCTACAAGTCATCCCAAAGATATGAGCGACGAGACCCTCCACGTTATCGCCGAAGAACCCAACGTGTGCCGACACATCCATCTGCCCGTACAGAGCGGCTCCAATCGCATTCTCAAACTCATGAACCGCAAGTATACACGCGAATGGTATCTCGACCGCGTAGCTGCCATTCGCCGTATCATCCCCGATTGCGGACTTTCAACTGATATCTTCGCCGGTTATTGCTCCGAAACTGAAGAAGATCACCAACTCTCACTTTCGCTCATGAAAGAGTGTGGCTACGATTCCTCATTTATGTTCAAATATAGTGAGCGCCCTGGCACTTACGCCTCACGCCACCTTCCCGATGATGTGCCCGAGGAAACAAAGATTCATCGTCTCGAAGAACTCATCGCCTTGCAAAACGAACTCAGCGCCGAGAGCAACCAACGCTGCATCGGTAAAGAGTACGAAATCCTCGTAGAGGGAGTAAGCAAGCGCTCTCGTGACCAACTCTTCGGCCGCACCGAGCAGAATAAAGTAGTCGTATTCGATCGTGGCACACACCATCCCGGCGATTACGTCCGCGTCAAAATAACCGATTCCTCATCCGCCACCCTCAAAGGCATAGAAGTGAAATAAGGCTAGATTCTGAAATGTACATGAGTTTTTGAAATCCTGCACACACAACATCTTCAAGTATAGTTGGCTCTTATCCATGGATCCAACAAACACTTGTTTTCTAAAAAGGCTCTACAAGAATAGGGAGAAATCCTCCAACAAATTCCTGTAGAGCCTTTTTGCTATCATTCCGTGTTAATAAATTATTGCTGTCCAATCAGCATAACCACACATTATGGCCACTTTCTTTCATCCCAAATTCTTTTGTTTGTAAGCTGATCTGCATTGTCCTCCTTCACTATATCATATTTCGAGGGCGTAGGATTACGATCACTTAAGGCTAAGACTCCAGAAGTTTGCAACAAGATAATCTTGCACAAGGGTGCACTATAAATCAATTTCATAGACTGACGGATATATTCTTTTCAGATAGGTTTCTGTGTGACGAATGTTTATTATCGGTCGGAGAATTGGAAGCTTTGAAAGCATTGGTAGCATTCAGCCCAATATCTATTTTACCATTATCTTCTTTCCTTTGATGATGTACACTCCCTTAGGCAATTGCCTCAAGTCCGTGGCTGTAAGCCGTTGCCCAGTAATGCTGTAGATTGTACAAGGAACATGGTCGTGTATGGTTTCAGTAAGAGATTGGTCGATGCCCGTAGTACCTAGATTATGGCTCAAGCTGTACAAACTGCTTACTGAACTCATCGATCGTGGAATTGCTAGATAAGCTTTATTTGCTCCATTGATGAAAGTGCCGCCATCTTCACTGGCATAAAAGAAACCGATGGTGCGCACATTATCTACTAAGCCATACGTAAGTTGATAGAACCTATATGAACTGGCATCCTCAGGCACCTGAATCTTTTCTATAGTTCCACGTAAATAATTTGTTTCTTTTGCTGCACTTCCTGCTACCTCATTATTGGTTTGCCCAATTCCATTAGCAGCATTACCAGAAAGATCGCTGCTACCATTGCTGCCCCCATTATCTGAAGTACCTGCTTCATAACATTGATAGCTACCCTTCTGACTTGCATACACAAGGAGACCCGTATTTGCAGGAACAGTAGTTCCTGCCGGATATTTCCAGTTTATCTGCAATTTACCATCATCACTAATGTCGCTTACAATAGCACCATCAACACCCTCGGGCATTATAAAACTCTTGTCCGTATAATAAGTGCCATAGCCCTCGGGAGCGACTATGCTTATTGTGCCAACAGGGGATTTTTCTACCTTTTCGTAAAGGTAGATGGGACATGCATAATTTTCTTTCAAATACGTACGAAAATCATCAACTTGGTTATCAGAAGACATCTCAAGATATCTTCCACCACACTTTACTAAGAAACTGCCGTCTTCCCCGAAAACTTTATCTCCAAGTGTCCAGACTGCAGTACTTTTAGCATCGCTACAACTCGTCATTTTAAAGTATTTGGATGCATCTTTATCGTTATAAAGCTTGATGTCCTTTGATACACTTACTGAGTGCAGTCTGTAGGGGCTTTGAGTATTTTCGAAAATAATTAAATAAGGCTTATACGCCCCCTCTTTTGGGAAGTTCAACTTGTCGTTTGAAGCCGTACCAATCTTCACACGATTCAAGCATCTATTTTTATTGGTATTTTGAGGATCCATTATATAATAGACACCCGCATCGTCTTTGCTCGCAATCAAATACTCTTTTCCTACTTCAAAACTTGTAGATCTTTTGAATAATATGCCTGATTCTGCCGAGGGGGTATCTCCACCTGTGCTACCTCCTGTTTCGCTGCCAGTCTCACTTCCAGATTCTCCTCCGGTTGTACCACCAGCCTCCTCTCCAGAACTACTCTCGTCCATCTTCACCAACTTTATATCGTCAAGAAAGAAGCGACTATATGCTCTATTTACATTTTTGAAACGGATGGGGGAATTTTCCCTGAGAACGATTACCTTTGTAGAATAGATATTAAACTTCGCTTTTTCAAGCGTAAAAGAAGGGCTGTCATAACTTAAATTACCGTCACTATTTGTACCAAGTTTGAGAGTGGTTTGCTCTATGTCAAGATTCCACGCAGCTGCTCTGAAAGACAAAATGTACGTTCCGACTTCCTTAATAGGGGCTGTTTGGAGATAAGCTAAATCGCTATAATTTGAGCTACTACTTTTAGAAGAAGAACCAACACAAACGCAATAATTCGCTTTACGCACAGAACTATTGCCATCCGACGTATTGCCAGACATTTTCCATCCTGTGGGTAAGTCACTGCTCTCTACGGCATTCAGAGTAAGTCCTGACCATGAATCAGCTTCGCCCTCAATAGGTCCACTACCTTTAAATTCATCAAAAGTCTCTTCAAAAATGATTGTTTGTGCACTCGCCGTGAGCGTAACTAAAAATACTAACAAGGTTAGTGTACAGAAGCGAAATAGTGTTTGTCGTGTGGTGTGTTGATCTTGCATAGTAAGACGTGGGTAAAGATTGGGAATATCCTCTTGTATTAGTTAGGTCGATATGAACACACAGATAGCACATTACTAACGCAACTAAATTTGCTTCATTTGCCAAACTGTTGTTTATCTGTTGCAAATATAAGCAAACATTTCTTATATTTCTTACTTTCTGCAAATAAAATGTAATTCATCTTCATTTATATTTACTCTTGCATAAGAAATCTCTCAAATTTGGTGTAATAGAAGATGAATTTAGGAGTTTAATAAGTTTAGGAGTTTAATGAGTTTAAGGGAATACTTCGTGCTAAAATAATAAAGCCTCTCTCAGGCATGTGTCTGAAAGAGGCTTGGAATAAAATTGGCGGCGACCTACTCTCCCGCGGGTGTGCAGTACCATCGGCGCGGTTGGG
>UQKO01000026.1 GCA_900541575.1 uncultured Prevotella sp. | reverse complement strand
ACGGGAATGATTAAGCGATGCACAGATCTTTACGAACAGCTGACCCGCTGCTCTTCGTTCGACAAAAGACAAAATCTTACGATTCGTGAAACTCGCCTCATCGTGGATTATTTAGGCCTTCCGGAAGGTTGTTTTGACGATGAAGATTAAGCTGTTTCTACGACCTAAATCTTAGTACTCTAACGATGAAGACCGATAGGTGCTAACGATGAAGATCATTAGGTGCTAACGATGAAGACCGTTAGACTCTATGGATAAAGACCGATAGGATAGACTGATTTTGAACGCATAACAAGGTGATTTTACCTCGCGCGCGCGTATTTATATATAGGTGTGGTGTGTGCTTAAAAGGGAGGGACTTTATCTCTTTCGTCCTTCGCCTTTATCCAGCTGAATGATAAAGTCGAAATGGGCTATTATCATCTTCGTCCCTCTTCAACCAACATGTATCTTTCCCCCTTTCTTGCCTTCCTACCTTTGCATTCGTAATCAGGGAAATACTTCCGCTGAGAGTAGTTCCATCACTTTTTATTAACTCTTTAACTCAAGTTCCAAGTTTTAACTTGACGGGCTGAAGACCCAATGAACGAGCGTTCAACGCCCAGTGAACGATGGAAAAGTCTTCAAGAAGGAACGGAATTGCCTAAGTTTTAGCGTGATCATGACGAAGTTCGAAGCACTCCGTTCGCTGTTTATGAATATCCGCTGACCCCCAAAAAGCCCCAAGCATCACATTGAAGTGCGTATGCTTGGGGCTTGAAGTGGGTATAAAATAGCTTTTATTAAGCCTCTGTGGTTGCGGTTTCGCTTTCTGCGGGAGCATTGGCAGAGGGAGTAGCCTCGGGCTGAGTAGCAGATGTTCCCTCGTCTGAAGCGGAACTTGATTTTTCAGAAATGGTCTCATCCTCGGCAGGAGTTTCTGTGGGAGCAATTTCTGATTGCGCTTCGTCCTTAGGCTCGGGATGGAGAATGCTTTCGCGGAGCATCTGAAGCTGACGATTAAGAGGCATAAGTTGCAGACCTTCCTCGATGAGATTAAGAGCGTCCTGCGTACGGCCCTGCTTGTTGAGCGCAATGGCCTTCTGCCACATATAGAACACTTTACGAGAAAGCGTTTCGCCCACCTGTGGATCCTTCATCAATTCGTCTACCATTTCAAGGAATCTGTCATAATCCTGAATTGGTAGGTAGTAATTAAGGGCTATAAATTGCTTTGTAGTAAAGTTCTCTTCAAGCAAAGAGCGATGCGCATCGAAGAAATCCATGGCTTTCTGGCGAGCAGCTGTTTTCTGCTCTTCTGTCTCTGCTTGTTTGAAGCGCGACACGTAGAGAGTGAGCAAGTCTTTCACGCTACTATCTGGTTTTTCACCCGCTTCAATTGCCTTAAGATAAAACTCTTCTGCACGTTCGTAGTCCTTCGCAATGTATGCTTTCTTGGCCTGCGTGTAAAGGTTGCAGGGAGTAAAACGAGCGAGACCTGCAGAATCAGAAGCATTGGTGTAAGAATTCGTTGTAACAGGCGCTGTGGTCTTAGGCATATTTTCAATCACATCTTCGAGTAGTTCTTGAGCTGCTGTATTGTCTGGCTCCACTTCGAGAATGTGTTCAAGCAATCCTTTGGCCACGAACGTGCGGTGAGCTTCTAAGTTGTCTTCAGCCATTATGTAGAGATCGTCTACGGTATGAGGCAAGTGAATGCAATTTGCGGCAGGACCTTGATTGTTACGACCAGGAGTATATACAACCTTCACTCCCTTGCGCAGATTCTGGTAGAGAGAAGTCTCTATTACTTGATTTACGTAGAAATAGAGATCTACATCATTTTTAAAATCGTGAATGAATCCGAAACGTTTGTCGGGGTTGTAATAAGTCACGCGACCTTTTGCTGCCACGTAGGGACGACGTTGATAGTTGAAATAGTCTGCACTTGGAGATGCGGCATGGACTTCTTCTCTATGATTCTGCTCCTCGAAACTTTCTTCTTCACTGCGGAAGTACTTTTTTCTTCCGTATTTAGGATCGATTTTGCTTAAATCGATTTGTCCAATCACCTTAGGTTCTGCCACACTCGTAGGTGCGATGAGGTCGCTTGCCGAAGGAGCCTCTTCAGTGGCCTCTTTTCCTAATATGTCTCCCAGCGTCATAGATGCTTCTTTCTGCAAAGCAGTGGGAGATTCTGTATTTTGTTCTTTCAATGCGTTTACAGGAGCTTCAGCCTCCTCATCCATGATGGGTTCTTTCACCACGGGAGTCTGAGAAGGCACCATCGGTACAGGGCTTGCAGCTGTAAAACTGCGCACATCTGAGGCCGCGATGCCCATAATATGCCCGTTGGGCAAACGCAAGACGATATACTTGCTATCTACATGTTCAATAACACCTGTGACTGCACCTTCCGAGCATGTCACTTCAATACTATCACCTATCTGATAGTTTGCTTTAATAAAAGTCAACATCGTACTTATTTTTATTATAGAGATTATTTATTTTATAAAATATGCGCGCAAATATAACGATTTCCTTTCTAACAAAAGGCTATACTGAGCGCTATTTTTGCGCAATTAGTAAAAATAAATGCCACTCATTGAGATTTTATTCACCATTTATTGGAGATTTCCCGTTTTTTATGAAAGCCTCAAATCCACAACAACAGAATATCTGTCAAAGAAAGTATTAACAAAAGAACTTCTCAACAGCAGCTTCCTTGTCAGAGGGTAGAGCATCTTCTAATCTAAGAATCTACAGAATCACCCTATATTCTTCGAGTGTAAAGTTCTTCACACTATATTACGAAGGAGTTAAAACGTTTTCATGTTTCTGTAACATTTCCGTGTCAATACATCATTAAGCTCACGCCATACGTCCATCAAAAAGGCCCATTCGTCTATTTCCGAAGCCTTGAAGTTGCTCATTCCGAAGTTTTTCGCCAATTTTGCGTCACATTATCCGCTTCATCAAACACAACACAAACTATATACATATACATTACAACAATGAAGAAGTATTCCATTGCACTGGCTTTCCTCGCTGGTGCACTAACACTTTCAAGCTGCGGCACCACGGGCTCAATGGGTCAAGGCGCTAACAACAATAGCATCCTTGGAAATGCAAACAATGGCTCCACCACTGGCAACATATTGAGCGAAGCCAGTACCATCGGTAGCATTTTAGGCAACATTCTGAGCGGTAGTTCTAAACTTTCGCAGAGCGACCTCGTAGGCACTTGGAACTACACAGGTTCCGACTGCGTATTTAAGAGCGAGAATCTCCTAGCCAAAGCTGGCGGTGCCGTAGCTGCCAACAAGGTGAAGAGCGAACTCAACACGCAGTTAGCCAAGTTTGGCATCAAAGAAGGTGCATGCTCATTTACATTCAATAACGACAATACTTACAGTGCCAAGATTGGCAACCGCACCATTCAAGGCAACTATACACTCGACACTGCCAACAAGACAGTGAAGATGACTTATCTCGGTGGACTTGCCTCAATGACACCCCACGTGGCTAAGACAGGCGGGAAACTGAGTCTGCTCATTGAGAGCGACAAAGTGCTCTCGCTTGTGAAAGGCATATCAGCTCTGAGCAAAAGTACTTCTATGAGTGCTATCAATTCTATCTTGAGCAACTACGACGGCCTCTACATAGGCATGCAGCTGAGCAAGTAAAAGCAATCGGAGAGGAATTGTCTCACACAAAGATTTCTTTCTCCCCGCGTATGTGCAACAAGCGTAACAAGCGTTTGTTGCACATTCTTTTTGGGAGGGAAGCATGAAGAAAGAAGTAGCTAATTTTACAAGTAAGAGGGCGCGGAATAGGCAAGTATGAATTTATACATTCTTTTCAAAGGACGGAGATAAATGAGCTATTTCCTATATGACAGTTTTGCCAGATTGATTATTCACCATGGGAAATCCTCTCTACACCACTCCTTTTATATATATATACACGCGTGCACACACATACACGAGAAAGAAAAGCCAATAGGATTGTTTGAGTTTTTTATAAAAGCGCTTGCTTATTTCAAAAAAAAAGTGCAATTTTGACAATCATAACACTTATACTCTATAATCATACAACCTAAATCAACTTATGGAAAACAAAAACAAGCACAAAGAAGTACGTATTGACAACGAAATACTCTTTTCAAAAACCGTAAAAGCTGGTAAGCGCGTCTATTATATCGATGTGAAGCGCGACCGAAAAGGTGAGTTTTACATCTCGCTGACAGAAAGCAAACGTCTGAAAGAAAGCGAAGACAATCCCCACCCCACTTTCGAAAAGCATAAGATCTTCCTCTATCGCGAAGACCTTGAAAAGTTTCTATCGGCCTTCAATGCCGCTGCCGCCTACACACAAGAGCAAGAACCAAGTCTTGACTTTACTACCGAATGGAGTCAACCCGCCGAAGCAATAGCACTCAACACCGAGAGCGCCGATTACAAAATAGACATTGAATTCTGAGAACACAGGCCATCTATGATTAAGCCCACGGAACTTTTTTATTCCTCTATCCACCTTTTTCAACCACTCATTCATACGCTACTACCACAAAGCATATAGCAAGATTATAAGGCATTGCAGAAAGTAAAATAAATGGGTAACTTTGTCGTGTTCAACAATCCTAAAACTTAAACATCATGAAGAAAAAACTAACCCTATGCCTTTTGGTGGCTATCGCTACCATCTCAGCAACTGCCCTATCCTTGGCTCCATCTAAGCAATGCTCCGAAACCAACGTGAACGCACCAACAGAAGTTCAAGGACGTGGACGTTGCACCTATGGTACATGCAAATGTCCTGCTTTTAAGCAACGCCCAGGCTACAACCAATGCTGGTGTGGACACCAAAGTTTTGTACATAAATAGGGAGAACCTTGCAATAACCCACACCTAAGCCTTGCAGATTCAAGAAAAAAACGTAATTTTGCATCCGATTTGTCCTGCGGAGGCGAAAGCCTTACGTGTGATGGCGAATTAAGCGAGAATGAAGTTGTCGTAAACGGAGGTGTTTGGTGCGCCAACCATACGACAGCAGAAACTTAATTTAGAGTAACACATTTTTTTACAACAAAACAATGAAGCAAATTGCAATCAATGGTACTAAGCGTACCGACCTTGGCAAGAAAGCCACAAAGGAAATCCGTAAGGCAGGTAGCGTACCCTGCGTAATCTACGGCGAACAGAAGGACGAAAACGGCGCTCCCGTTGCTATTCATTTCTCTGTAAGCGAAAAGGAAATCAACAAGCTCATCTATACTCCCCACATCTACCTCATTGATATCAACATCGATGGTACCGACCATAAGGCCGTGCTCAAGGAAGTACAGTTCCACCCTGTAAAGGACAACGTGCTCCACGTAGACTTCTTCGAAGTACACGCTGAAAAGCCCATCGTAATGGGTGTACCCGTTCAGGCTCAGGGTCTTGCTGCCGGTGTTCGTGCTGGTGGTCGCTTGATGATGATGGTACGTAAGCTCAAGGTTCGCGCTATGTACGATCAAATCCCCGAGAAGCTCACCGTAGACGTGACAAACCTCAACCTCGGCAAGACTATCAAGGCTGGTGATTTGAACTACGAAGGCCTAGAAATGGTTACTCCTAAGGAGGTAATCGTTTGCACAGTGAAGATGACTCGTGCCGCTATGGGTGCTGCTGCCGCTGCTGCCGCTGCTGAAGCATAATCTAAGCACACACAACATTAAGGGTTAAGTGTCTGTACACCCCCACTTCATGCATGCTCTGCATAGGCAGGCTGCTAGGGCTATCAGACTCTTAACCCTTAATCTATCTATTCACTAGATAAATCAATACCTCTAATTATACCCTCTGAAAGTGAATTATCTCATAGTAGGACTAGGAAATATTGGCGATGAATATGCACGCACACGCCACAACATAGGATTCCGAGTGGTCGACACACTAGCCCAAGAAGCTGGCATCAACTTTGAAGACAAACGCTACGGATTCATCGGCACCATAAAGGTGAAAAACCAAACACTTACACTGCTCAAGCCCTCCACCTACATGAACCTCTCGGGCAATGCCGTACGCTACTGGATGAACGAAAAGAAAATTCCCGTAGAACGCGTGCTCGTAGTGGTCGACGACCTCTCTCTGCCCTTTGGCCACCTACGCCTTAAGCCTAGCGGCAGCGACGGCGGACACAACGGACTCAAACACATAGCCTCCGTGCTTGGATCACAGAAGTATGCACGTCTGCGTTTCGGCATTGGCAATGACTTTCCTCGAGGGGGACAGGTAGACTACGTGCTCGGCGAATTCACGCCCGAAGATTTACAGAGCATGGACGAACGTCTCAAGCTCGCTGCAGAAGCCGTGAAAACGTTCTGCCTAGCAGGCATTAACGTGGCCATGAATGAGTACAACAACAAGTAACACACCCCACCTAAAGAATCGTGTGTTGTAGCACACGCCCCACAAACGGGTGTCATTCCCAAAAGTAACATATCAGAGCCTACTGGGGGCGACGCTTCCCTACGTCGACAACTCCAGCAAATTCCCCTCTACTCCTCAAAAAAGGAACACTCATGGAAGCACGATTAGACAAATGGCTTTGGGCAGCACGCATTTATAAGACGCGAACCTTAGCAGCCGACGCTTGCAAAAACGGACGCGTCGCCATCAATGGTGCACAGGCAAAACCCTCACGCACAGTAAAAGCCGGCGACAAGGTAAACGTAAAAAAGTCGCCCATCACATATACTTTCCGTGTGAAGCAACCCATCGAGAAACGCGTAGGAGCGAAGCTCTTGCCCGATGTGCTCGAAAATATTACCTCGGCCGAGCAATACGAACTGCTCGAAATGAGCCGAATCAGCGGCTTTGTAGATCGAGCTAGAGGAACTGGACGCCCAACAAAAAAAGATCGACGCGCACTCGACGAGTTTGCCGACGAGACACCTATGTTCCTCGATTCCGACTTCAGCTTCGACGAAGACGAAGACGAAACTGATAACAACTTCTAATCCATCACTTCTCCTCCTATGCAAGACAACAAATGGGCACCTGCCGTGGTGCTAGTAGATGCTGCCTATCTCGACCGCGTGGCCGAGGACCTCACCCGCAACTTCAGCCGAATGATTGGTCGTCCCATCAGCAAAGCAGACCTCTGCCACTGGCTCGACTGCATAGCGCTCGATACAGGCCTCCGTCCGGGCAACAACGAACTACAAGTCCACTTCCTCTACCCCAAAGAGGTGAAAGCACTCTGCTATTTCCAACCATCACGCTTTGATGATGACCTCAACGGACTTTCCTTCAGCGACAATTTAGGACGATTCTCACTCTTCGCATTTCCCGTAGAAGAGGTGGTGCGTACAGACGAATTTTTCCTACAATCGCTCACGATGCTCGCCGATAGCAAGGAAATCAATCATCTCATGGTAGTGGCCGACATGAAAGCCTACGGCACCGAAGTAAAGAAAATCTGCCAACAGACCGACGACAAACAAATAACCCTCTTCACAATGGAGCCCACCGAGGGTGATGGCTTCCGACAAGAAATTCTAGGTTTCTCACTCATGGCTGCATTGGGAATCAACGCTGATGAACTAAAGTAAGCATCATACCCCGCATTTTTAAGATAAAAAACGTACCTTTGCACAGAAGAGCCTCAACACTCATCGCGAGTCAGCATTTTAATACAACACGTACAAATGGATAACTCAACGGTACAACGCATCAAGCAGCGCTACGGTATTGTAGGGAATTGCGAAGCCCTTAATAGGGCTATCGAAATTGCCCTAAAAATTGCGCCTGTGGATCTGTCGGTTCTAGTTACTGGCGAGAACGGCGTGGGCAAAGAATCCTTTCCCCGCATCATCCACGACCATAGCTTGCGTAAAAACAAAAAATATTTTGCCGTCAACTGCGGTGCCATTCCTGAAGGCACCATCGACTCCGAACTCTTCGGCCATGAAAAGGGAGCATTCACAGGAGCTGTTGATCAGCGTGAAGGCTATTTCGCTGCTGCCAATGGCGGTACGCTCTTCCTCGACGAGGTAGGCGAACTTCCGCTACAAACGCAAGCCCGTCTCTTACGCGTACTCGAAACTGGCGAATACATACGAGTAGGTGCTAGCGAAGTGAGGAAAACAGACGTGCGCATCGTGGCTGCCACCAATGTAAACATGGAAAAGGCCATCGCTGATGGCAAGTTTCGCGAAGACCTCTATTACCGACTCAACACCGTATCGATAAGCATCCCAGCCCTTCGTGAAAGAGGAACCGATGCGGCCTTGCTCTTTCGCAAATTCGCGCTCGATATGAGCGAGAAGTATAATATGCCCCCCGTGCGCCTCAACGAAGATGCACAACGCATACTCCTAGCCTACTCTTGGCCCGGCAATGTAAGACAGCTCAAAAACCTGGCAGAGAATATGAGCGTGACAGCTGAAGAGAGAGACATCACGCCAGAGATTCTAAGCCATTACCTACCCCAAGAATCGCACAATACGCAGATTATCTCCGTAGGTGATAAGGGAAAAGAACAACACAGTTTCGAAGCCGAACGAGAACTGCTTTATCAAATACTCTTCGACCTAAGACGCGATGTGGCCGAGCTCAAGCGCTACGTTCGCGAGCAACAGCAGCACAAAGACATTCACCCCACCCCGACGCAATCGCTTACCGACAATGCGCTCACTTTTGAAAGTGCCCAACCCTCGATAAAATTTGCCAATGACAACGAACAAGACCTTCCCTATTGGGAAGCTGAGGAAGTGAAGGACGACGACCTAGTGCAGCCCAACTCGGCTACTGACAAGCCCGCAACAAGCCACCGAGGGAAAGACAACATGCCTCAATCACTTGACGATCTAGAACGCGACATGATACGTCGAGCTCTACAAACCAACAACGGACGCCGAAAAGCCGCTGCCGATCAACTTGGCATTTCCGAGCGTACACTCTATCGAAAAATCAAGGAATACGGACTGGAATGACACGCAAGATTTTACTCTTCACCGCACTGCCGCTACTGATTCTCATGCTTTTGCCTAGTTGCAGCTTGCCCAAATATTCTTTCACGGGGACCAACATCAACTACGATTTAATAAAGACTATCCAGATTGATAAGGTTGCCAATCGCGCCCCCTATGGATGGGCTCCTATGGAAGCTATGCTCAATAATAAGCTACAAGATGTCTATGCCAACCAAACGCGTCTGCGACTCGTAAAACGTGGTGGCGACCTCCACGTAGCTGGCGAAATCACAGGCTATGATCAGTATAATAAAGGTATCTCGGCTGATGGATATGCTTCACAAGTACAACTCCGCATGACAGTCAACATACGCTTTACCAACGCTAAGACTAACGTAAATTGGGAAAAGCAATTCTCTGCTACATCGCAATATGATGCCACACAACAACTCACTGCCGTGCAAGAACGACTCGTCACAGAGATGGTTAACGACATTTGCGATCAAATATTCAATGCAACCGTAGGTGATTGGTAAATATTCCACACTAGGCAAGCGCATTTTCAGCGCTAACCCAATGCATAACTACACTTGGCAATTTCCCTCTCTGCTTCAGCCAAGATTTATCACGCTTTCTCCATCATATTCCCCAACTTGATACCCCTCATGGAACCATTAGCCGAACTTATTGCTCACCCCGAGCGCCTCAATAAAGATACTCTCTACGGGCTTCGCGAGCTCGTGGCTAAGTATCCATACTATCAGGCAGCACGGCTCATGTTTCTGCAAAACCTCTTTCTCCTTCACGATCCTACCTTTGGCGAAGAGCTTCGCAAGGCTGCGCTCTACGTGCCCGACCGCCGCGTACTTTTCAAAATGGTGGAGGCTTGTAACTATGAGATTCAGTCCTCTCCCCTCCATAAAGAAGAGAACGAGCTACAAGAGGGGGGCGATCGCACTGCATCGCTCATCGACAATTTCTTGCGTACCACTCCCGATTCTTCAACTCAAGCTTCCTCTCCACACCGTAAGTTGACCGCGGCCGATGCCACTACCGACTATGCCGCATTCCTTCTACAACTTGACGATGCGAAACCAATCACGACATCGGGTTCTAACACGTCCACCGATCGCAGTAGCGAACTCATTGATGACTTTATTGAGAACAAGCCCGAACGCTTCAAGTTACAAGAGAATCCCGAATACGTGCCCGAAGAGCCCTCCGATCGAGACGAGCAAGATAGTTCTTCGGAAGATGGCTATCTCACCATGACCCTTGCCAAAATCTACATCAAACAACAAAGATATGAGAAGGCATTGGAAATTATCCGCAAAGTAAACTTGAATAATCCGAAAAAAAGTAGTTACTTTGCAGACCAAATAAGGTTCTTGCAAAAGTTGATTATCAATCAAAACCACAACAAAGGCTAAACCATCCTCAACTTAACGAGGTATTCTCAGATAAAAGAAGAAACAAATAATAATAGTAAAATATGTATTCAGTACTCGTAATCCTGGCTATCATCGTAGCCATAATGCTTGTGTTCATCGTATGCATCCAAGAATCTAAGGGCGGTGGCTTAGCATCCAACTTCGCTGCTTCTAACCAAATCATGGGCGTACGTAAAACCACCGATGTCGTAGAAAAAGCCACATGGACGTTGGCAGGTGTGTTGGTCGTACTCGCTATAGCAAGTTCTTTCTTCGCCCCTCGTCAGGCCGACATTGACTCCGTAGTGACTAGCGCTAAACCCGCTGCATCCACTCCAGCCACTCCCGCGACAAACACTCCCGTGGCTCCCGCACAGTAAAAGTGAAGAAGCTAGCAAGGAAAATGATTCCTATATTATAAGGAGTAAGAATCCTTACACAAAGCGACCAAGAAATCTATGAGGTTATAAATGTTGTCCCTGCTAAGCATGGAACTTCTTTATAACCTCATCTTCTTTTTTTTTCGTATCTAAAAAGTTTGATTAGTGTTCCAACTCTTATTTTCCATCTATCTGTTACTCTATTTCCGTTACACAGAAGGAGACGTACTAGCTTACCTGCTAAGCCGCATTATGGATGAGAGCATAGAGCCGAGGCCCTGGCTCACAGCTATCGTACTTACGCTAGCTTTCGTTGCTGTAGCCCAACTAGCAGAGAAATTGATACGATGTAATGGCTACGAAGGCAAATCGGCTTACGCCTTAGCAGCATGGGCTGCAGCCATGCTCACAAGTTGGCATTTCGTTTCTCCGCGCTACCTCATTCTACTCACCTTTGCAGGCTTCGTCGTAACCATCCTCACCATCGCAATAGGCCGATGGAAAGATGGGAATCACGAGAAAACTACTAAAATACCTGTGCAAAGCACAGAAAAAATTGCACACGGCACAAAACACATCACACGCCACACAGAATCCGCAAATACGCCAAGTTTTTGGCGTAAGTGCTATCCACGATTATTGCAGCTATTGTTGCTATTTCTATTCTTAGGTATAGGCAGCGGTACCACCGACCTACAACATTACGAACTACGCACTGCACAAGCTCTCCAGACGGGACACTACAAAAGAGCATACCATACGGGCGACAAATCTTATGTCACCTCGCCACGACTTTTTGCGATGCGATGCTATCTCATGGCTCGTTCACAGAAAAAAGGCTTGGGCGAAAAAGCATTCGAACAGATGGTGCCATCAGGAGGAAGCAAATGTTTACTCCTCCCAACAGATCACGAGCAACAGTTGCTCTTCCCAGCCGACAGCCTTTACCACCTCCTTGGAAGCATGCCACACAAGGGAGAATCGGCTTTAAAGTATTTTCAAAGATGTGCATGGATCTCATCTTTTAACGGAAAGCCCAACCGCGCCGCAATAGATTATTACCTCACCGCCCTCTTACTCGAGCGTAATCTGCCACAATTTGCCAACGAAGTGGTGCGCTATTATCCTCGCGAAACAGCACAAAACTCACTACCGACCTACTTTGCCCAAGCCATGGTGATCTATAAGCGCATCTGCGAATGCCCCATCGTAGACTATCACGATAGCAGCATTGAAGCCAATTACACCGACTATCAAGACATGGGCGATACCATCGCCAATACTACCATACGTAGAAATACACTTCGTTACTCTTACGGAGAAACTTACTGGTGGTGGTACCAGTATGGTTCTCACTAATATGTTACCTTCTTCTCCATTACTTTCCTAGTGCTAAGCTAAATCCGTATCTGTTCTTCCCCCTTTGCACTAACAAATAAACGTTCTAAATACTTAAACTCATGCACTTTCCACGTATACATAAAGACGAGATGCGTTTATTTCTTTTCTGTGCAGCGGCAATAATCGTGGTGATTGGCATAACTACGATGATAACAAAGTATAATAGCGAGGGAAGCGTTGAAGAAGAAAGTCTGTCGGAAAAGGAGAAAAGCTACGTACAAGAGCTACAAAAGAAAGTGGCGAAAGCAGAAAAGAATACTTTTGGCCCCCAATATGCACCGGCTCAGTTGGCACACAAGCTCTTTCCCTTCGACCCCAACCACGCGGATTCAGCTACACTAAGAAAGCTCGGACTTAGCGAATGGCAAACGTTCAACATGATGAAATATCGCCGAAGGGGAGGCCGTTGGCGCTCTCCCGACGATTTTAAGCGCTTATACGGCTTGAGCCAAGCCGACTTTGAACGAATTAGGCCTTACATCCGCATAGCCGAATCCGACAAAAGAAAGCCCTTCGTTGCTTTCAATGAACGTCCTTATGGCCAACCTGTGGGAGAGAAACCAAGTTACGAGAAACAAGAGAAGCTGTCAGAAGGAACCACGGTCGATATCAATAGCGCCGACACGACGTTGCTAAAAAAAATTCCTGGCATAGGCAGCTACTATGCACGAAAAATCGTGAACTACCGCGAGCGGTTGGGAGGATTTATCTCCGTCACACAAATAGGCGAGATAGAAGGACTACCAGCTGGAGCCTCGAGATGGTTCACAGTAGAGGAACGAACGAACGTAAAGAAACTGCGCATCAACCATGCAGGGTTTAAAGAATTGGTACGCCACCCCTACCTCAGTTATGAGCAGACCAAAGCCATAGCCAATCATATCCGACAATATGGCCCTATCCATTCACTACAAGAGCTTCGCTTATATCACGAATTTACTCCTGCTGACCTGCAACGGATTGCCCCTTATTTACGCTTCGACTGAATGAGACAATACCAACATCACACAGGGCTACCTATCGGCATACTCGCCAGTGTCATCTAACAACATTTAGATGCCTACTGACAACGATTATGCCAACTATTACATTCTGCTTCACTGATTTTTAGGTAATCTAGTAACTAGTTACGATAGAAAATTGTAATTTTGCACCCCGAAACTTGAACACTGTTGCAGTTTAAAGCCATTCACTCTTCATAGAAAGAGAAAATGGATTGTAACAGTGCAGAAAGTTTACAATAGCTAAAACTTGGGCTTATAGCAGCCCCGAGTGCTTGACAAACCTCGTAAAAAACAAGATTATATGCCACATTTTTCCTCACAGAATGTAGGGCGCAAACAGGCACGCCCTATGGTGAGCATTCCTTTTATGCTGCTCGGAGTGCTCTTTTGCGTATGTTTAATAGCAGCTAATCTCCTAGAAACCAAACAGATCGCCATCGGCCCATTAGAATTAACGGCAGGGCTCATTGTGTTTCCCATATCTTACATCATCAACGATTGTATGGTAGAGATATGGGGCTATCGTCGTGCACGCCTTATTATCTGGTTAGGGTTTACCATGAACTTTCTCTTTGTGGTGCTCGGAATGATAGCCGATGCACTGCCTGGCGCCTCTTACTGGAATGGAGATGCAGGCTTTCATGCCATCTTCGGTCTTGCACCACGCATTTGCGCAGCATCATTTATTGCATTTTTAGCAGGTTCATTCCTCAACGCTTACGTAATGAGTCGCATGAAGCTTCGCTCAAAAGGTGGACGCCATTTCTCCTACCGTGCCATTGCCTCCACACTAGTGGGCGAAGCGGCTGATTCGTTAGTATTCTTTCCCCTCGCCCTAGGCGGAGTGGTTCCTTGGAAGATCATGCCATTGTTAATGATCAACCAAGTGGTATTGAAAACACTTTACGAAATCATCGTCTTACCGATAACGATTCACATCGTACGTCTTCTAAAAAAGATTGAAGGTGAAGATACTTACGACAAAAGCATCTCTTACAGCATTTGGCGCATTTCCGATATTTAAGCAATCCACTCAATCGTAAGATTCTTCAAGAGGAGGTACGCTCTTCCGCATTGGAAAAACTGCTTTGTCTAACAAGAGCATTTCATCACCCTTCCTGCAAGAATTGTCATCCCTAAAGACAAATAAATCACACATCATATGACACTGAATCATACTCCCCAGCTACCCGTAGATGGAGGCCTCATTCATGAGCCCGCATTGGTAGTATTTAGCGGTGGACAAGACTCCACTACTTGCCTATTTTGGGCAAAAAAGCATTTTAAAGAAGTGTATGCACTAAGTTTTGTTTACGGACAGAAGCACGCTCACGAAGTAGAGATTGCTGAAGAAATAGCCCACGAAGCAGGTGTACACTTCGAAAAGATGGATACTAGCTTTATCAGCACGTTGGCGCACAACTCTCTGACAGATAGCAGCATTGTGATGGACCAAACGAAACCTGCGGATGGTCCTCCCAACACGTTTGTGCCCGGGCGCAATCTCTTTTTCCTTAGCATAGCTGCCGTATATGCTCGTGAGCACGGCATTCGCCACCTCATTACGGGTGTATCACAAACCGACTTTTCGGGGTATCCCGACTGTCGCGATTCTTTTATCCGTTCGCTCAATGTCACACTCAATCTTGCCATGGAAGAGCAATTCGTAATCCACACTCCACTGATGTGGATAGACAAATGCGAAACATGGGCCTTGGCCGATGAACTCGGTGTGCTCGACCTTATAAGACACCGCACACTGACTTGTTACAACGGCGTAGTAGGCGATGGTTGCGGCCACTGTCCTTCATGCAAGTTGCGCCGTGAAGGATTAGAAGCCTACCTTGCCTTGAAAGAGAAAATACAACAGAAATAACACACTCAGTCCTATACACATGAGAGAAGACCTACACCTCAACGCTCTTGGCCGAAAGACGGAATATAAGAGCGACTATGCTCCAGAAGTGCTCGAAACCTTTGTCAATAAGCATCCAGACAACGATTATTGGGTACGTTTCAACTGCCCTGAATTTACAAGTCTGTGCCCTATTACGGGACAGCCCGACTTTGCCGAAATACGCATTTCTTACCTCCCTGACCACCTTATGGTGGAAAGCAAGAGCCTCAAGCTTTACCTCTTTAGTTTTCGCAACCACGGAGACTTCCACGAGGACTGCGTCAACGTGATTATGAAAGACCTTATCAAACTCATGAATCCTAAATATATTGAAGTGACTGGCCTTTTCACACCTCGCGGAGGAATCAGCATTTATCCTTACGCAAACTATGGCCGCCCTGGCACAAAATATGAGAAGTTAGCGGAATATCGATTGCAACAACACGATTTGTAGTCACCCAACGGCCTGTAAACCCCAAATCGTCTCATTGCATAGATGAAAAATCCCCTTGTGAACGGCGAATTTCGTAAGCAGTGAACAGATTGCTCAGAACTTCTTCATTATCACGCTAAAACCTAGGTCATTCCGTTTCTTCTTGAAGACTTTCCCATCGTTCACCGGGCGGTGAACGATAAGTCACCGAGCGGTGAACGATCAGTCACTGGGCGGTGAACAACGGAAAGATGTGCATCTGTGAATGGAAAGATGTGCATCTGTGAATGGAAAGATGTGCATCTGTGAATGGAAAGGTGGACATCTGAGAATGGCAAGATGCACATCTGTGGACGACATATAAGTCACTTTTCTCATCATACAACTGGAAATGTCCGCAGACTCGAAAATAGGAGTCTTGCCTAGTTTCGGATGATTCCCACGCCAACGCCAAGCGGGCAGACACTACATCCCTATATAGGATGCAATGTCTGCCCGCTTGGCGTATAAGTGAAAAGGCCGCAAAGCTCTAAACCAGGAAAGGCCACTTCCGCTTCCTAGGAGAGATGAGATTATCTCTCCTCGACCTTGGTGGCATCTTGCATAATCATTCCTGCAATAGTAAAACCGAAGATGGCCGTGATATGAGAAAGGCTACCATTGATTTGAGCCTTCGAACTACACCACTCATGATTGAGCAATTCAAGGTCGCCAGGACCATGCTCGGCCTTGGGACACAGGCAAGCAGCCGTACCACAGGCGTGGCTCTGTCCGAGATTGGGAAGAAGTTCTTCGCTATATACACACTTAAACTTACGAGCAGGGAATGTCTTACTGCCCTTAAACTTACGACGCAGTGCAGCACCTAGCGGACATCCTCGTACTTTCCAAAATTCGGCTACGCTCACCTTCGTGGGATCCATCTTTAGGGCGGCTCCCATAGATGAGAAAAATTTAGCATTCGTGCGGCATGCATTGAGAATAAGTAGCGCCTTGTCCTGTAAAGAGTCGATGGCATCGACTATGTAGTCGTACTTCTCAATATCAAAATCTTCAGCAGTGCTTTCAGTATATATTTTTTGAATGGCCGTGATTTCTGCCTTAGGATTGATAGTGAGTAGACGCTGCTTGAGCGCCTCCACCTTAACCATGCCCACAGTTTGCATGGTGGCCATGATTTGTCGGTTCACATTGGTAATACACACACGATCGGAATCAACAATAGTCACGTGGCTTATGCCCGAGCGTACCAAACTTTCAGCACACCAACTACCCACACCGCCTACGCCAAAGATAATCACGCTTTTTTGAGCCAAGCGCTCCATGGCCTCATTGCCTAGCAATCGTTCGGTGCGATTGTAAATAGCCTTTTCTATACTTCCCATCTGCTAGCTATATGTTTGAAATCATGAGCCAAGTCCATCATAGAGGGGAGTACGATGTTAGCTCCTTCGCTTGAGAGAGTTTCTACTGGAAGTGGCCCCGTATTGACAGCTACAGTGAAGATGCCCGCTGCCACTCCAGCTCGTACACCCAAAGGTGCATTTTCCACGACCATTGCCTCGTCAGCCCTTACTCCCGCCTTCTGTAGCCCCATAAGATAAGGCTCGGGATTGGGTTTTCCATGTATCACATCCTTGCTCGAAACGATGAGTTCGGGGGTAAAAAAGCCTGGGTAGTTATGCTCTAAGCGGTCGAGCAAAGATTTTTGTCCGCTACCTGTCACCACCACGATAGTCAGTCCTGCACGCTTCACCTCCTCAAGCACTTGCTCTGCTCCTGGCATCTTGGGCGCTTCGGGGCAGGCATTAAACAGACGACACTTCTCCTCATAAATCAGTTTCACCTCCTCGGGCGTAGCGTCGCGATTCCAGTATCGGTGAGCAAGGATATTGATGATAGCCTCGCCCGTACGCCCCTCGTGCATATAAGCTTCTTGGGCAGTTATGGTTAAGCCAAACTCGGTACACACCTTTGCCCAGGAGTTGGCATGATTGGGCATGGAGTCGAAGAGCACGCCATCCATGTCGAATAGCACGGCCTTGAGGCACGGCTTCGTAATGTCTTGAGTCATTGAGTTTGTAACGAAATAAAAACGCAGCAAACGAGTTGGCAAATGCTGTTGGGACTTCTTCGGATGGCTACTTGCTCACCTTTCTCCCCACTACTTTACCCATACAAGAGACGCATCGTCCACAGAGCGGGGTGAATGCTCTGCAGATGCACATAGTGAACTCGGGAGGGTGAGCGCATAACCAAGCCTACCCACTCGGGCAGCACTTGCTAACTCGTTGCTTGAAAAAAATATTCTGTCTACGCCTCGAGCTTATAGTTTCGCCTTAATCGCAGCAGTTTCCTTTTCGTAACCAGGTTTGCCTAGGAGTGCGAACATATTCTTCTTATAAGCCTCAACGCCCGGTTGATTGAAGGGATTTACTTCGAGAAGCAGACCGCTGATGCCACAGGCACGCTCGAAGAAGTAAATCATCTGACCCAAATGATATTCGTCAAGTTGCTCTACAACGAGACGCATATTGGGCACACCGCCATCGACATGAGCCAACTGCGTGCCGAGTTCCGCCATTTTGTTCACCTCGTCCACGCGCTTACCTTCGAGGAAGTTGAGTCCATCGAGGTTTTCATCATCATGAGGGAAGAGAAGTTTGTGTTCAGGATTTTCCACGCTCACCACAGTTTCAAAGATGGTGCGTTCGCCTTCTTGAATCCACTGTCCCATAGAGTGAAGGTCAGTAGTGAAGTCGACAGCTGCGGGGAAGATACCCTTACCATCCTTACCCTCGCTCTCACCGTAGAGTTGTTTCCACCATTCGTTCATGTAATGAAGTTTAGGCTGGAAATTGACAAGGATTTCGGTCTTTTTACCGCCAGCATAGAGTGCATTGCGCACAGCGGCATATTGCTCGGCAGGATTCTCTGCAAAAGGCACCTCAGGAGCGGTGAGTTTCTCCATATCGGCGGCCCCCTTTACAAGGGCTTCGATATCGAAGCCAGCGCAAGCGATAGGAAGAAGTCCGACGGGAGTAAGCACAGAGAAACGACCTCCTACATTATCGGGAATGATAAAGCTCTTATAGCCTTCCTTATCGGCAGTAACACGGGCGGCGCCCTTCTTTGCATCTGTCACGGCCACAATCACCTTGCGAGCCATCTCAACGCCACGCTGCTCTTCACACTGCTTACGAAGCAGACGGAAAGCCAAGGCTGTCTCGGTAGTGGTACCGCTCTTTGAGATGTTGATTACACCAAACTTGCGGCCCTTCAAATACTCTGTGAGTTCAAAGAGATAGTCCTCGCCTATGTTATTACCTGCAAAGAGAATAACGGGATTCTTACCATCATTGGTGAGCCATTCGAAGCTATTGCTGAGAGCCTCGATCACAGCACGTGCGCCAAGATAGCTACCGCCGATACCTGCCACTACGATAGTATCGCAATTTTCGCGCAACACCTTTGCCGTAGCCTTCAAATCAGCTAGATGCTCAGGGGTAATCGACGATGCTAGGTGCATCCAACCGAGGAAATCATTGCCAGCGCAGGTACCATCTTCCAATGCCTTCTGTGCGGCTTTCACACGAGGTTCGAGTGCCTCTACGGCACCGGCTGCGAGAAATTGTGCAGCCTTGTTCACTTCTAAGCGAATGTTGTTGCTCATTGTTGTTTGTGTATATATGTCTTAGTTTGTTTTGCGGGGGCAAAGTTAGTGAAAAAGTAGAGAAGCGCAAAGATTTTATAGATTAAGCCAAGGTGGAACAATGTTATTCATTACCCAAAGTTGCGTCACGTATTTACGAATTTTTTCTCTCTGAAGATAGCACACGAACACGCGCAATTCAAGTCTTTTTGCCTTTACTTATCTATACTCCTTGCACTTTATTCATATATTCCGCTGATTACCAACATATTACAAGCAATTGGTGCAAGCAATGAGAAATCTTAACCATGAACCAATTAAAGCGCGTACGTATGTGCGTGAATTGTTTTTACATGGTCATTTGCAGAGTTTGCAAACATAAGAGCGTGCATATCCCATTTTATTTGTAACTTTGCAGAATATAGGCAGCATTGCTTAGGAATCGGAGCGAGCTTCATTGCAAAGCATTGCACCATTCTCTGCAAAGGACACGCTCCTTGCCCACAATGGGCTCAGAAACCTCCAAACGCACGAAAACAAATATATGTTAGGAAACGACGACACCCCACAGAATTCATTCTCACTCATTGCCGATTTCGACGGCGACATGGATGCTTTGCTAGCCACTCCATTTAAGTCGCCATTGCCCGCTATTGCCCTGCGCAACATGCTTATGTTTCCAGGAGTAGTTGGATCTGTACTCGTAGGCCGAGCCATCAGTCTACCAGTGGTCAAGCAATCACTAGAAAAGGGTACCATGATAGCCGTATTGGCACAAAAGGATGCCAAAGTGGAAGAGCCCGAGCGCTCCGACCTCTACGATGAAGGCGTGGTGGCACGCGTAATGCGTATCATCGATATGCCTGGAGGCAACAAAATGGCCATTATGCAGACGTATGGCGCTATCAAACTCGAACAAATCAAGCGTCGCCATCCCGTGATGCGTGTGGAGGCCACACACATTGAGGAACCAAGTATTGACAAAGACGATATAAAATTTCAGACCTTGGCCGATGCTTGCCGCAAAGCCGTACTGAAATATCTCGATCTCAACAAAGATATTCGATCGACAGAGGCTGCTTTTGCCATTGGCAACATCAAGCATCCCGTGTTTCTCATCAACTTTATCTGCGGGAACATGAAATTTTCGCAAGCCGAGCGCTATGAGCTATTTCAGGAGCATGACATTTATGAACGTGCCATGAAGTTGCTTAAGTTGCTCCATCGTGAAGTAGACCTTGCGAAACTCAGATTAGACATCGAGAGTCGCACCCATGATGAGCTTGACGAACAACAACGACAGTATTTCCTACAGCAACAAATCAAAAATCTACAAAAGGAGCTTGGCGATGGAACAGACAATAGCGATGTGGCTCAACTCGAAAAACAAGCCAAAGAGATAGACTTTCCAGCCAAGGTGCAGAGCACATTCAAGCGCGAGCTCGAAAAGCTGAAACGAATGAATCAGCAAATGCCAGATTATAGCGTGCAGCTCAACTATCTACAGACCATTGTGGGATTGCCTTGGGGAGTGTATAGTAACGACGATTTGAGCGTGAAAAACGCAAGCCGCATCCTTGAACGCGACCACTACGGCATGGAAAAAGTAAAGGAACGCATCCTTGAACACCTTGCTTCGCTGCGCTATCGCCACGATGCCAAGTCGCCCATTCTCTGTCTCGTAGGTCCTCCGGGCGTGGGCAAGACATCGCTCGGCCACAGCATTGCCGAAGCCTTAGGACGTAAGTACGTACGTATCTCGCTAGGTGGTGTACACGATGAAGCTGAAATTCGTGGCCATCGACGCACCTACGTAGGAGCCATGCCCGGACGTATCATCAAGGGCGTAATGAAAGCTGGCACGAGCAATCCGCTTTTTGTACTCGACGAAATAGACAAGGTGTCGGACAACAACTATAATGGTGACCCTCATAGCGCTCTGCTCGAAGTACTAGATCCTGAGCAGAACAACACCTTCCACGACAATTTCCTCGACCTCGATTACGACCTCTCCCGAGTGTTCTTCATTGCTACTGCGAACAGTTTGCAGACAATTCCTCAACCGCTACTCGACCGCATGGAGGTGATTCAAGTGGATGGGTACCTCACGGAGGAGAAGAAGGAGATAGCCCGTCGTCACCTCATACAGAAGGAACAAGGAGCTTTCGATTTCGGTGAGGGCGGCAAACTAAAGTTTACGCCCTCAGCCATAGAATTTATCATCGAGAAATACACACGCGAAAGTGGCGTGCGCCAACTTGAGAAGCAGATTGAAAAGATATTCCGCAAAGTGGCCTATCTCACCTCGACAAGCAAAGAAGGCTTGATGCCTTTCAAGGACAAAAGCATCAAGCCTGCCGATGTAGAGATGTTATTGGGCAAGCCACTCTTTAGTCGCGACAAGTATCAAGGCAATAAGTACGCTGGCGTGGTAACAGGATTGGCTTGGACAGCCGTGGGCGGTGAAATTCTTTTCATCGAGACAAGCGTGAGCCGCAGCAAAGGCGGCAAGCTCACACTTACAGGCAACTTGGGCGACGTAATGAAAGAAAGCGCCGTATTGGCTTTGGAATACATCCGCTCACATGCCGACACGCTGGGCATCGACTATCGCGTATTCGATCATTGGAGCATACATATTCACGTGCCCGAAGGGGCTACGCCAAAAGATGGTCCGTCGGCAGGTATCACTATAGCAACCTCCATTGCCTCTGCACTAACGCAACGCCGCGTGCGCGACCACATTGCCATGACAGGTGAGATTACGCTGCGTGGGAAAGTGCTCCCCGTAGGCGGCATAAAGGAAAAAATCCTTGCTGCGAAACGTGCGGGTATCACAGACATCCTGATTTCGGAAGAGAACCGCAAGGACATCGAAGAAATCAATACACGCTATGTAGAAGGCCTCAAATTCCACTTTGTTGAAGATGTGCAAGATGTGCTGCGCTTTGCGTTGCTTGAAGAGAAGGTGGCTCATGCCATAGAACTCTCCATTGATGAGAATGAAAAGCAGGAAACAGACAAGCAGCCATCGACATCACACTCTAGCGAAGTGGCTGCAAGATTGCTGAAATAATAGTCTTTCCCGCCGCTAGCATTCTCCCCTTTTCTCTCTATGTTCTGTGGGCAAACGCGTAGTATTGTATTAGCTTTGCCACACAGAACGGGGAGAGAACCAACCAAGTAAATACATCCCCTTGCAAACAACTAGGATGTATTACTATTTTTTGTTTTACTTAGCTATAAATAAACTTGAAATACGATCTCTTACATACCGATGGCGCTGCTCGAGCTGGACTGATTACCACCGATCACGGACAAATACATACTCCAATCTTCATGCCCGTGGGCACAGTGGGTAGTGTGAAAGGTGTTCACCTGCGCGAAATTAAGGATGATATCAATGCCGAAATCATCCTCGGAAATACGTACCACCTCTATCTGCGTCCAGGCCTCGACATTCTAGAACGAGCAGGCGGACTACACAAGTTCAACGGCTTTGACCGCCCCATGCTGACCGATAGCGGTGGTTTCCAAGTGTTCTCGCTTTCGGGTATTCGTAAACTCTCGGAAGAAGGTTGTGAGTTTCGTTCCCACATCGACGGAAGCAAGCATTTCTTCTCGCCCGAACGCGTGATGGACATTGAACGAACCATCGGCGCCGATATCATGATGGCTTTCGATGAATGTCCTCCCGGCACAGCCGACTATGCCTATGCCCGAAAAAGCCTCGACCTCACCCACGGATGGATGAAGCGTTGTTGGAAACGCTTCAACGAGACAGAGCCTAAGTATGGCTACAAGCAAGCACTATTCCCCATTGTGCAGGGTTGCGTATATAAAGACTTGCGTCAGGAAAGCGCCAAATTCATGAGCGACTTTGGCGCCGAAGGCTATGCCATTGGTGGCCTCGCCGTGGGAGAGCCAGCCGAGATGATGTATGAAATGATTGAAGTGGTCAACGAAATTCTGCCCACCGATCGTCCGCGATATCTCATGGGAGTGGGCACACCTGTCAACATTCTCGAGGCTATTGAACGTGGTGTTGATATGTTCGATTGCGTAATGCCTACGCGAAATGGACGCAACGCTTGCCTCTTCACCGCCGAGGGCGTGATTAATATGCGCAATGCAAAGTGGGCCGATTGTTTCGAGCCCGTCGACCCCATGGGCCATTGTTTTGCAGACGTGCAGTATACCAAAGCCTACCTCCACCACCTCTTTAAAGCCAAAGAACTTCTGGCTATGCAGATTGCCTCCATCCACAACTTGGCATTCTACTTATGGCTCGTACGCGAAGCGCGCAAACAAATTCTAGCCAACAATTTCGGCCTTTGGAAACGCACAATGGTGGAAAAACTGATGCGTAAACTATAATACGTGCCATTCTTACTATGCTGAAGAATCTTCTGTTGAAAATCCGAGAATACCTATACTTCCCCATAGCCCCGCAGACTATGAAGAAAGGTGTGCTAGAAAAAAATCCCAACAACGGACGCCGACCGCTCATTGGTCGGCTCGACCGCTACATCATCTACAAGTTTATCAGCACCTACTTGTTTCTCATTGCCATCATCATCGTGATAGCTGTGATTTTCGACTTCAACGAAAATATCGACAAACTCACACAGAGTCATGCTTCGGCCTTAAAGATTACACAGTATTACGCCAACTTTGTTCCCTACTTTGCCAATCTTTTCAGTCCTCTCTTTGTATTCATCGCTGTGATTTTCTTCACCTCGAAGCTAGCCGACAAGTCGGAAATCATTGCCATGAAGAGCACAGGGATGAGTTTTAAGCGACTTCTTAGGCCTTACATGGTTTCGGCTGCACTAATTGCCGCATCATCGTTTTATCTTGGAAGTTATGTAATTCCCAAGAGCAATGTGGCGCGCGTGAACTTCCAAAATCGATACATTAAGAAGAAGACCGACATCACTTCCGTTGACAATGTACAGATGCAGGTCGACACAGGGGTGGTGGCCTATATTACACATTTCGACAATGTATCGAAGAGTGGCTATGGCTTCTCACTTGATAAATTCGTCGACAAAAAGCTCATCTCCCACCTCACAGCACAAACCATCCAATACGACACACTCTCCGATCACCGATTCTCATGGACGATTCGCAGCTACGAGATACGTACACTCAAAGGCATGCGCGAAAAGATGGAACGTGGTGAGAAACTCGACACCACCATCATCATGGAACCCAAAGATTTCTTCTACGTGCGCGACCAGGAACAAACACTAACTCTGCCAGAGCTGAAGGAATTTATTGATCGTCAAAAAATGCGCGGTGTGGCCAACATCAGCAAGTTTGAGGTGGAATACCACAAGCGTTTTGCTATGCCCTTTGCAGCTTTCATTCTTACATTGATTGGTGCTTGTCTCTCTAGCCAAAAGCGCAAAGGAGGAATGGGGGTCAGTTTAGGTGTGGGCCTAGCACTAAGTTTTACTTACATTTTGTTCCAGACAATTTCAGCCTCTTTTGCAAACAATGCAGGACTTGATGCATGGATTGCCGTGTGGCTACCCAACGTAATCTTTGCCTTCGTAGCTCTTGCCCTATATCTGCGTACGCCGCAATAAAAAAATGAATACGGCGCATGGCATAAAGGCCTCCAAACATACTATCTAAACTCTACTAAATATTATTCATGGATACTTCCAATCCCGAAATAAAGCAGAAAGAAGAAGAGAAGAAGATGCCCGAAGTCTACTTCGAAGACCTTGACCTTTCCGACAATGTACTCGATGCACTCTATGATATGCGTTTTGAGAAATGCACTCCCGTACAAGCTCAGTGCATTCCACCCATCCTTAACCATCACGACGTGTTAGGAGTGGCTCAAACAGGTACTGGAAAGACGGCCGCTTACCTACTGCCCATCCTCACACTTCTAGAACGCGATTCTCATCCCGCCGATGCAGTCAACTGCCTTGTGATTGCCCCCACACGTGAGCTTGCTCGACAAATCGACCAAGCCCTACAAGGCTTTGCCTATTACACAAATGTCAATGCAGTAGCCGTATACGGCGGCAACGATGGCGTACGCTACGAGCAGGAACGCCGTTCACTCCAAGCAGGGGCCGACATCGTACTTGCCACTCCTGGCCGTCTCATCACCCACCTACAACTAGGCACACTCGACCTAAGCCGAACCACACATCTCATACTCGACGAAGCCGACCGAATGCTCGACATGGGATTTGCCGAAGACATCCTTTCTATTGTGAAGCAGATGCCCGACAATCGGCAAACTATTCTCTTCTCGGCCACCATGCCGCCCAAGATTGCACAACTTGCTCGCACCGTAATGCACAACCCTGTAGAAGTGGAGATTGCCGTTTCAAAACCTGCCGAGAATATCAAGCAAAGCCTTTATATATGCCACGAGAGTGACAAGCCTATCATCCTGAAAAAAGTCTTTCAAGAGCAGCCGCCCCAACGCGTCATTCTGTTCTGCTCTTCTAAGCAAAAGGTGAAAGAACTTGCCATCGTGCTAAAACGAAATGGTCTCAATGCCAGAGCTATGCACTCCGACCTCGACCAGGCCGAACGCGACGAAGTAATGAACCTATTCCGTGCCCATAAAGTAGACCTACTCGTAGCCACCGACATCGTGGCTCGCGGCATTGATATCGACGATATTACCATGGTCATCAACTACGATGCGCCCCACGATGCAGAGGATTATGTACACAGAATAGGCCGTACGGCACGAGCAGGACGTCAAGGAAGTGCCATCACGCTGATTGGTGAGAAAGACCTCCTTTCTCTGAGCAACATTGAACGTACACTCAAAATCAAGATTCCACGCGAAGAGTTGCCAGAAGGCGTGCGTCCTCCACAAACAGGAAAGGATGCTCGGAATCATGGACACAATCGTAATGGTCGTAGCAAGAATGGACAGAGTCGTAATCATAGAGGCAATACGGAACATGGTCGAAACGAAAGTCATGGAAGAAACGACGCTCGCAACTCACAAGGCGGGAAGCCCCATGGTAAGAGCGACAACCGTCCTGCCGCCAAACGCCGTCCCCCCAAGAGCGGCAATGGCCGTAAACCACAGTAAAATTGCATCCGCAATTCGCAACAGAAGAGGATAGAATATATCTCCACGACCTCTTTATTTATCTCTTAGAAAAACCCTTTCACATTGAAACAGACTCTAAAATCATTCATCATGACGGTTGCTCTCTTTGCAACCGTCATTTTTTACGGATTCGCTCAGCATATCTGTCCCATTGTACGCTTCCACGAGAAAAGCAGCCCCTATGTTCACTACGACAATCAGTTTCTTAGCGGATTTCTCCAAACATCCTCCACAAGCGACGAGAACAACGGATTTTTGCAAATTCCTTTCGTTGGCGATCCGTTGCTAGTATATGTTGGCGAAAAGGATTCTACGCAATTTATGGCCTACGCCTCGGGATACCATTTTCAGCAACGCAATCCCTCTCTAGGCAATTATAAGGTAGATTTTACTCGTTACGGCATTCAAGCCATTGTGCAGCAAGAACCAACCTATTGCATACAAGAATTTACTTTCCCCGATACGCTAGCCAGCAAAGGATTCCTTCTCGACATTGATCATGCCTTGTCGGGAGCACAGAATGAGGATATGGACGTAGTGTTTGTCGACAAACGCACCATCCGCGCTTACAAACGTAGTCAACAGCCCGATGGACATACACCCGCCCTCTATTACGTAGCCCGCTTCTCTCACCCCTTCCACCAATGGAATGTTCGTCGAGAAGTGGTTCGCACTGAGAGTGGACAGCGAGAGATGCGCTGCAAGGCAGCTTTTATGTTCGATCTCAAACCTTACGAAAAGCTCACTGTAACGTCGTCTGTATCCTCTCTGAGCACCGATCAAGCCTATGCAAGTCTCAATTTGCCTGGAGCGAAGCTACATTTCAGCGACAAACGCAAGTACATCCCCTCACAGCCCATTTCAGTTTCCCCGTCAAAGGAGCAACCACTCTTAGCGCAGCGTCAGCCCACAACATCTACCACAAAGAAATCATCCTCTCACACAGGCTCCTCATCTCAGCGCTCATCCGCTCCTGCATTGTCCACCCGAAACTTGCATTCCTCAACCAAAAGCAATGCGACCTCTTCCGTCATCAACTTTATAGAAGTCACCACTCGAGAGGCAGAACTCCAAGCAGCCTTCACCTCGGCCATTTCCCAACTACGCCATCTACCTCAGTGTCGACGCGCCACCAATGCCCTCGATTTCCTTCATGCTTTAACCTCTCTCTATCCATCCTCGCCTCGTTCTTCATCGGTCGATATAGCCACCACTGATTCTTTGCTTCGCAGCTATGCTCAAGACGTATTCACAGGCAAGCAAGTCCAATCGTCTTCCTCACAAGCGGCATGGTTCGTACTTAATGCTTTAGGATTAGTGCCAGTTCCCAACGCCTCCGAACCATTTACATCTTCGTCCGCAGGTTCTTCAGCTACGTCTTCCGTAGCCATTTCTTCTACCTATCGCATCGTTCGTCCTCTTTTTAATGTAGCCACACTCCACATGCCCCGTGGCCGCCGCTTCATCATCCACACGAAGAACAATGGTCCTCGCAATCATCGCATTCTCTCCATTCTACTCACACACAAACCACTCTCACCCAACGATTCGCTCTCCATGGAACAACTTGCCAAAGGCGGTGTGCTTGAAGTTAAAATGGCACGATAGCAATTTTCCTTTGCGAACGGAGAAATGCGTAAGCAGCGAACAAAGTGTTTCAAACGTCGTCATTATCAAGCTAAGAACTAGGCCATTCCGTTTCTCTTTGAAGATTTTCCCGTCGTTCACCGGGCGGTGAACGATAAGTCACCGGGCGGTGAACGATCAGTCACTGGGCGGTGAACGACGGCAAGATGCACATCTAAGGACGGGAAAATGTACATCTAAGGACGGAAGATACAATGTTTTAAAACATCGCTTAGGACGGGCTTGGACTACGTGACATTCCGCAGAACCGACAAACAGACAAGGACTTCAATCAACATTTACCGATGAGGAGAAAATGCAAAGTTTTTCCCTTGACCATACTTTTCACCACTCCTTTCCCTCTATTCCAAGATTTTTTATGTAAGTTTGCAAGGAAAACAAAACGAATAAAAAGAACTAACTTATGGCAAAGACCACTGACGAAAATAGCGCACCTAATAGCGAAAAGTTAAAGGCGCTGCAAGCTGCCATGGCAAAGATTGAAAAAGACTTTGGCCGTGGCTCCGTAATGAAATTGGGCGATGAACAGATTGATGATGTTGACGTGATTCCTACAGGAAGTCTCGCTCTCAACGCTGCACTCGGCGTAGGCGGTTACCCCAAAGGCCGTATCATCGAAATCTATGGTCCTGAATCTTCTGGTAAGACCACATTGGCCATCCATGCCATTGCTGAAGCACAAAAGAATGGTGGCATAGCTGCTTTCATAGATGCAGAGCATGCTTTCGATCGTTTCTATGCGAAAAAGCTTGGTGTTGACGTTGACGAACTTCTTATCTCACAACCCGACAATGGCGAGCAAGCCCTTGAGATTGCCGACCAATTGATACGTTCCTCTGCCATTGACATCATCGTAATCGACTCCGTAGCCGCACTCACACCGAAAGCTGAAATTGAAGGCGATATGGGCGACAACAAGGTAGGATTGCAAGCTCGCCTCATGAGCCAAGCTCTGCGTAAACTCACTTCTACCATCAGCAAGACCAACACCACCTGCATCTTCATCAATCAATTGCGCGAAAAGATCGGTGTGATGTTTGGAAACCCCGAGACCACTACGGGTGGTAATGCCCTTAAATTCTACGCTTCCGTACGCCTAGACATCCGCCGTGTGACAACGCTCAAAGATGGCGACACCCCCATCGGCAACCAAGTGCGCGTTAAGATTGTAAAGAACAAGGTAGCGCCCCCCTTCCGTAAGGCCGAATTTGAGATTACTTTTGGCGAAGGCATCTCTCACGTGGGAGAGATTGTCGACCTCGGTGTGGAACTTGGCATTATCAAGAAGAGTGGTTCATGGTTTAGCTACGGCGAGACACGTTTAGGACAAGGTCGCGATGCCGTAAAGAAAGTAATCAAAGACAACCCCGAGCTATCTGAAGAACTCGAGGATAAGATTGCTGCTGCACTCAAAGACGCCAACGAAGAGGAATAATTCCCTACGCGGAGAAGGCGTAAATATGCTAATGTGAGAATATGCTCATAAGGTTGCGCATTGCGTTGTACATGCTTCCATGCGCCTGCACCGAATGAGAGAGGATTGTCACATTAGCATATTAATGCATTATTACCTACCATCTGTAATTTTGCCTACTGGCATATTTCATATATTCGCACATCATTACATTGCCTCGTGGAATACAAAAAACATTACACCGATGAAGAAATCAACGAAGTAATCGGGTGGATGAAAAGCCATTTCGACGAACTTCCTGAGTCTCTCCACATAGATAAAGCCACGTACATCAGCGACTTTAAAAAGACCGTAACGCTCTACTACGACATTGCAGTACAACACAAAGACAATCCCACCTATGCAGCGCAAATTCGCCACCTATTCTTGATGCGCGATGCTGTGATCAATCTGTGGAAAGAACAAGGACGCAACGTTGACGATGCAAAATCGGCAGAAACATCAGCATAAACTTTAAATACAGCGTATACAATCATTTCCCTGTTATGGTAAGAAAATCAATACGTAAATATACATCGAAACCAGTCAGCGACGAGTTACTCAATTCCTTGCTACAACAAGCCGAGCGCACACAGACGATGGGAAACTTACAACTCTACTCTGTTATCGTGACCCGTAGCGAAGAGATGAAATCCAAGCTCTCCCCCTTTCACTTCAACCAGCCCATGGTAAAGCAAGCCCCCGTGGTACTGACCTTCTGTGCCGACTACAATCGCACAACGGAATGGGCACTCCAGCGCAAGGGTCATCCTGGCTATGGCAACCTACTCTCCTATCAAAATGCCGCTACCGACGCATTGCTTTTCTGCCAGCGTTTTTGCGATTTGGCTGAAGCCGCAGGCTTAGGACTTTGCTTTCTCGGCACCACTATCTACCAACCACTTCAGATTATCAATCTGCTGAAGCTACCCAAGCTAGTCATGCCTGTAGCCACCATCACTCTAGGTTGGCCTGACGAAAATCCTGCTCCTACACTTAGGCTACCCATCTCTGCCATCCGTCACGACGAAATCTACCATGCTCACACCCCTGAAAGCATCGACCGCGACTATCAAGAGACAGAAGCCGATCCCACAAACCAGAGTTTCGTCAACCTCAACCACACCGAGACCCTCGCCCAAGTCTTCACAGACATTCGCTATACAGCCTCCGATTGTGATGCCATGTCGAAGACGCTCCGCCAAGCTCTCGTGCAGCAAGGTTTTTTGGAAGAATAGCTCTCCAATCATAGACATCCACGTTTCTCTAGAAAAGTAAAGTATTCCTCCTCTTTCAACTTTTCATCTTTTAAAGGGTGGTTCTATAAATTCTGATGATGGAATTGGGTATCATAAATCGGGTCAGCGGATATTTCCGGTTGGTATGATGGTAAAAAGTGCTTGCTCATATCATGCATATTGAGTAGCTTTGCATCATGGAATCTATAAAACTATTACGTGCTATATTGCCAGAGGTGTTGATAGATAATTTTGATGTTG
>UQKO01000025.1 GCA_900541575.1 uncultured Prevotella sp. | reverse complement strand
TAGAGTCTAACGGTCTTCATCGTTAGCACCTATCGGTCTTCATCGTTAGCACCTAATGATCTTCATCGTTAGAGTACTAAGATTTAGGTCGTAGAAACAGCTTAATCTTCATCGTCAAAGCAACCTTCCGGAAGGCCTAAATAATCCACGATGAGGCGAGTTTCACGAATCGTAAGATTTTGTCTTTTGTCGAACAAAGAGCAGCGGGTCAGCTGTTCGTAAAGATCTGTGCATCGCTTAATCATTCCCGTCATTCGTCTTACCTTCTTCTTGCATCCGTGCCCAATACTCTTCAGCTTTAACACGTTCCGTATCATTCAGGTTTTCCATTTCTTTTAATATATAAAACCCACAACTCCATAAAAAAGCAAAGTGTATGAAAACAGATAGGTTTCAGTTTACTTTGCTTTTTTATGGAGTTGTGGATTTAAGGAGCTACTTTGTAATGCTACACCGCAATCATAAAGTAATCATTTCCCTTTCGCAATGAAATACTTGCTATGAGGACTGCTGAAATAGAGTCCGCAGACAGAGCTTTGGGGATACATAGCGCCATTCTCTGTGAGGCGGATACCAAGTTCTGAGAGTTGGAGCAAGGAGGTGATGGGGAAGATGAGTTGATTGTCGGGCAAGGAAGGATAGCCCACGGCAGGACGTATGCCTTGGTAGGCAGCACGTGCAAGGTCGTGGAGTGAAAACTGCTCATCGGGAGCATATCCCCACAACTGCCGGCGCACTTCTTGGTGGAGCCATTCGCTTGTGGCTTCGGCCAAGCGGTCGCCTACGCTTTGGAAGAGTAAGGCACGATAGTCGTCGGATGTCTGCTTCAAGACTTCCAATTCTTCCATGAACGAGGGCGAAACGGTGAGGGCAAACACACCCACATAATCTTCGAAAGGAGCGGGAGCTACGAAGTCGCAAAGCGAAAGGCAAGGCTCTCCTTGCGCTGCAGGGCGTTGCTGACGCGGAGTGGGAATCACGAGGTCAGAACAGGTGCATCCCCTTTCGTGGTGGCGGTGAATGGTGATAGAACTATCTGTGCCATTGGCTCGATAGAATGCTACTTCGGCTTGCATGGAATGGCGTGTTTGCAATTCGTCGAGCAAAAGTTCCGCATCGCGCTTTACTGCTTCTGCAGCATCGGTGCCGCGCTTTACTTTCCAAAGGTTGAAGAAGTATATCCAGTTGATATATGGCCTCACATCGACAATTGAGATGGGAGCAATCTTGCGCATCCCAAGGTAGGAAGGACGGGGGAGAGCTTCCTTACTCCAGTCTACTTTGAGACGTTGCTCAAGGGGAGAGCGTTCTTGCTGCGTGGAAGCTGATGCCGCAGCTTGTGCAGCCTTTTTTGCTTCGTGTTCGGCCACGAGCTGAGCTTGCCGCTTGCGGTTGGCCTCAATGATTGTTTCGCACTCACTGCTCATGAGCTGCATGGCTAGTACGGCATTGACAGAAGCGTCTTTCACGTAGAATACGGGGCCATGGTAGAGCGGTGCAATCTTCAAGGCTGTATGCAGTTCGGAGGTAGTGGCACCTCCGATAAATAGCGGAATGTCTATGCCAGCCTTTGCAAGGGCTTCTGCAGTATGGCACATCTCGTCGAGCGATGGCGTGATAAGTCCGCTCAAGGCGATGAAGTCTACGTGGCGTTGCTGTGCATTGCGTACAATTTCTTCGGCAGGCACCATAACACCGAGGTCGATGATGTCGAAATTGTTGCACGCCATAACTACGGCCACGATGTTCTTACCAATGTCGTGTACGTCGCCCTTTACCGTAGCCACCATATATAGTCCATTGCTCTGTGCACCTTCCTGTTTGCTTTGTTCGATATAAGGTTGCAGAAAAGCCACGGCCTTCTTCATTGTGCGGGCCGACTTTACCACTTGTGGTAAGAACATTTTGCCTTCGCCGAAGAGGTCGCCCACAATCTGCATGCCCTTCATTAGCGGTCCTTCGATGATTTGAGCTGGAGCAGAATAAATATTGAGTGCCTCTGTGAGGTCATCGTTGAGAAATTCATCGTCTCCTGTACGGAGCGATGTGACGAGGCGGTCTTCGAGTGGTAATGTATGGCGGTCGACGGTGGGAGCGTTGGCTCCCTTTGTAGCTAATGCATCCTTTTGTTCAAGCAACTTTTGAGCAGCTTCGGTGAGTCGCTCGGAGGCATCGTCGCGGCGATAGAGTACCACGTCTTCGATGCGTTCAAGTAGGTCGGCGGGGATGTCTTGATACATCACCTTCGAAGCAGGATTGACAATCCCCATGTCCATGCCTTGTTGCATGCCATGATAGAGAAACACGGCGTGCATGGCTTCACGTAAGAAATTGTTGCCACGGAAGGCAAACGACAGGTTGCTCACACCACCGCTCACGTGAGCTCCAGGAAGATTCTTGCGTATCCATCCCGTGGCTCTGATAAAGTCAAGTCCGTAGGTATCGTGCTCCTTCATGCCCGTTGCTACGGTGAGCACGTTAGGGTCGAAGATGATGTCGGTGGGAGGAACCCCCGCTTGCTCGGTGAGAAGGTGATAGGCACGTGAGCAAACTTCTATCTTGCGCTCGTAGCTAGTGGCTTGTCCCACTTCATCGAAGGCCATTACCACCATGGCAGCACCGTAGCGATGGATGGTGCGTGCATGGGATAGGAACTTTTCTTCTCCCTCTTTGAGCGAAATAGAGTTGACTACGCACTTGCCTTGCACGCACTTGAGTGCAGCTTCCACCACGGCAAAGCGCGAAGAGTCTATCATCCACGGGATGCGTGCCACCTCAGGGTCGGATGCCATGAGTTGGAGAAAATGCGTCATCTCCGCTTCGGCATCGAGCAGGCCATCGTCCATGTTGATATCAAGCAGCGTGGCACCATCGCGCACTTGCTTGCGAGCAATGGTGAGTGCTTCGTCGTACTGCTTTTCCTTGATGAGGCGTAGGAATTTGCGACTTCCCGCCACATTGCATCTTTCGCCTACATTCATAAACATGCCCTCGGTGGGTGAGAAAGCATCAAGCCCCGCGAGCCAATCTACTGGCTCTGGTGCTGGTAAATGGCGTGGTTGGCGTTTCTCGGCAGTTTGAGCAATGAGACGAATATGGTCGGGGGTAGATCCACAACATCCGCCCACGATGTTCACGCTTTCATCGTCCATAAAGTGGGCAATGGCAGTGGCCATCATCTGCGGTGTCTGCGTATAATTCCCTTCTTCATCAGGTAGTCCGGCATTGGGGTGAGCGCTCACATAGAAAGGAGCTTTCTGAGCCAAAGCGTGTAGATATGGGCGCATGTCTTCGGCACCAAACGAGCAGTTGAGCCCCACGCTGAGTAAGTCGTCATCGTGCTGAATAGAGGCTAAGAAAGCATCAAGCGTTTGCCCCGAAAGCATACGTCCCGAAGCATCGGCAATGGTGGCGCTGAGCATGATGGGAATGCGTCGTCCTGTGCGTTCCTTCACTCGGCGAGCAGCCTCTAATCCTGCCTTGACATTAAGCGTATCGAAAGCTGTCTCCATGAGGAAAAGGTCTACTCCTCCCTCGGAGAGCGCTTGCATCTGTTCTTCGTAGGCCGAGCAAAGTTCGTTGAAAGTGATGGCACGGAAGGCAGGGTTTTCCACATCGGGTGACATAGAGAGCGTTTTGTTCGTAGGGCCTATTGAGGCTGCTACGAAACGTGGCTTCTGTGGCGTGAGATGCGTCATTCTGTCGGCCTCCTCGCGTGCTATGTGGGCAGAGGCAAGGTTCATCTCGCGCACGTAGTCCTCGGTCAGATAGTCGGCTTGTGAGATGCGTTGCGCATTGAAGGTGTTGGTCGATATGATATCGGCACCGGCTTCCAAATATTCGCGGTGAATTTGTCGCAAGGCGTCGGGGCGAGTCAAGGCAATCACATCGTTGTTGCCTTGTAGTTTTCTGTCCCAATGGGAAAAGACCTCTCCGCGGAAGTCGTCTTCAGTAAGGTGAAAACGCTGAATCATGGTGCCCATAGCGCCATCGAGTATCAAAATGCGTTGTTGCAACTCGCGGCCTATGAGAGTATCGTCAAAAATGGGCATGAAATGGTAGGTTGGGGCTTGGAAAATCTAGGGCTTCTGGATAAATTGGAACTTCTGAATGTTCTAGATTTTTAGGAGATAATGAAGCATTCTAATCAGAAAACTCCTTCCACGATGCACTGGGTAGAGAGCGAAGCATTCATGGTGTAGAAGTGGAGGCCTGGTACGCCAGCATCGCGAAGTTCGCGACACTGCTGAATTCCCCATTCCACGCCGAGAGCTTTCACATCGTCGTTAGAATGGCATTTCTCAAATTCGGCAGATAGTTCCGTGGGGAAGTCGATGTGGAACGTTTTGGGAAGCATCGTACAGTGGCTCATCGTGGTGAGCGGTTTGATACCAGGAATGACGGGAATCGTAATGCCTTCGTTGCGTAGGCGATCTACGAAAGCAAAGTACTTCTTGTTGTCGAAGAACATCTGTGTGACGATATATTTTGCACCCGCCTCAACCTTGGCTTTTAGGTGCTCAATGTCGGTGTCGAGATTCATGGCTTCCTCGTGCTTTTCAGGATAGCCAGCCACACCGAAAGTGAAAGGCGTAGCTAAGGGATCGCACTCCATATCGCCGAGCAAGTGGCCTTCATTGAAATTGTTCACTTGGTGGCAAAGCTCGATGGCATGGGCGTGTCCGCCAGGAGTAGGGATGAAGCGATTCTCACCGCGTGCGCGGTCGCCACGTAGGAGCAATAGCTCGTTGATACCTAGATAAGACAGGTCGATGAGTTCGCTTTCAATCTCTGAAGCGGTGAATCCGCTACAGATAATATGGGGTACGGTGCGCAGTCCGTATCGTTCTTTAATGGCAGCGGCAATAGCCACAGTGCCAGGGCGGTTGCGCACGTTGAGTTTGCGATAGGTTCCGTTGCCCACTTCGCTATAAATGGTCTCAGCACGGTGAGTGGTGATATTGATGTAGGCAGGATGGAAGGGCATCAAGTTGTCGATGGTTCGATAGATGCTCTCCATGCCTCGTCCACGCAGGGGTGGGAGTACTTCAAAGGAAAAGTAGGGCTGCTTGGTCATTGTCGAGTAGTGTGTTTATTTAATCTTAATCTCATCGCCCACGCGGAACACGTAGTCGCTCGTGATAGGGTTCATCTTGCAGAGAGAAGTGAGGCGGATGCCATACATCTGTGCGATGCTATAGAGACTTTCGCCCTCGCGCATCACGTGGTAGCGGCGCTTCATCGAACTATTAGCCTTTTTGCGCTTCTTGCCAAGATAGACCACGTTGCCTTGGCGTAGGCGATACGTTTGGTCTACATCGTTGTATCTGCGAAGCTTTTCTTCTTTGATGCGGAAAATGCGGGCAAGCGAAGCAAACGTGTCGCCCGAACGAGCTATCACATAGTACTGTCCGTTGCAGCGGCGCACTTCGCGGTCGAAAGCCTGTTGTTGTAGTTTCTGTTGTTCCTTACGTTCGCGGCGTTCGTCGAACCTTTCGTGATGGTGTTTGCCGTCGAATCGTTGCAGATTATACTTTTCTATCAGATTGATGAGGCCTTGCGCATAAGTGGGGCTTGTGGCATAGCCCGCCTGTTTGAGTCCGCGTGCCCACCCTTTATAGTCTGTAAGGCGGAGGTCGAAGAGAAAAGCATAGCGGCGTCCTGTGCGCAGAAATTTGGAATGATCTTCATAGCTTTCGGCTGCCGAGCGATATACACGAAATTTATCGTCGGGGCGGTCGTCGGCCATGACCATGTAAGGTCCAGTCCATGTGCCGCCCACTTTGATGCCAAAGTGGTTGTTGCCTTTGGTGGCCAAACGGCTCATGCCAGCGGCACTCTCAAGCAGGCCTTGCGCTAGTGTGATACTAGCGGGAATGCCATAGCGCTTCATTTGGTCGACGGCCATGCTGCTATAGCGATCGATGTAGCGATCGTAGGCCGATGTCTGTGCACGGAGTGGTAGTGTGATTAGTGCACACAGCAGTAAGATGATGAGATTGCGTGTTGTCATGTTTGCAGTGGGTGGGGTTGCAAATGGCAAATTTACGCATAATTCCCGTTTCTTGTTGCTTTATGAGATATTTTTCTTCTGAAGAGTGAGCATAAGGTTCTTCCCCCTTAGTGCTCATAATATGAGATATATTGCTCGGCAGTGTGGTTAATCGCTACGTAACGTTTCTGTATACAAAAGAAAAGACTGCGAAACGGAGAGCTTTGCTCTGCCGTATCGCAGTCTTAATTGGAGGGAACACAAGGGGGAATCCCGTGAAGATTCTTTAGTAACGCAATATCTGCCCTGTGCGCAGATGAGCGTTTTGTGAAATTCGGTTGGTTTTGGCAAGTCTTTCCTCGCTCATGCCAAGCTTATTGGCGATAGAGGGAAGGGTCTCACCGCGTTCCACTTTATAGAAATGAGTGGCGGTCATGGCTACGGCGTCTTCAGAAGAAGTCTTCTTTGAGGCTAGGAGATTGCGTGTGCCGTTGTCGTTGCTATTTTTGTTGAAGGTATAGAAGTCGCCTGTAACGTCTTGTGCTGGGAAGTTGAAGAGCAACTCTGGATTGATAGGTTCTCCTGCCAAACGCGTTTCGAAGTGGAGGTGAGAGCCGAAAGAGCGTCCTGTGTTGCCGCCTAGGCCGATGGGTTCGCCAGCTTGCACCACCTGATCGCCTTTGACAAGTTGCTTTGAGAGGTGGCCGTAGATGGTTTCAAGCCCATTGTTGTGGCGTATTACTATGTAGTTGCCGTATCCGCCCTCATCGTATCGTACCACACGCACTTTTCCATCGAAGGCAGCCACGATGGTGTCGCCCGTGCATACTTTGATATCGAGCCCTTTGTGTACACGCTTGAAAGCAGGACGATAGCCAAAACGGCTTGTAACGTTGCGTGAGGGAGTGGGCATGCAAAATCCGCGAAGATCGATGCGATAGGTTTCTGGCACTTCGTCGCGCTTGTAGGGATGTGCACGATTGGTTACCCAACTGCTATATACATCATTGCTGAGAGAATTGTTGAGGTCGCGATCTACGGCACGTTGAATAGCTACGGAGTCTACGGCACGCAGACGGCGGTCGACGGGGGCTTGACGCGCAATCATGTCTTGGCAATAAGCCGAAGCGCCCATGCTAAGCATTATCACGGATAAGGCTGCACGACGCAGAAAAGTCATATTCATCGGAGTAAATTTTTATCTATGCGAACTTCCTATGTTGTACGCAGATGTACCTTGAATCATTATTCTTAGGTCCTGACACGAATGCACAAAATGGAATGTTCGCTTGCAAAGGTAATACTAATATTGCAAAATGAAAGACTATTGCGTGTTAAATAATGCTCATTTACAGCATTTTCGCGGTAAGTTGCACGGCTTTGTGAAAGGCTGTGGGCTGTCCAGGTACGGTGATGAATAGGTGAGTGGCAGTGGGGAAAAGGTGATATTTTGTGGAAATTCCCACTTTTTTCAACCGCTTGATGAAGTCGCGTCCTTGGTCGGCTAGGATATCGTGCCCCGCTGATATAAACAGTACAGGGGGAAGTTGGCGAAGCATCGTATCGGGCGCAAGTCCTATGGAAACAAACGGATTTTTTTCTTGTCCTTGAGCGTAGGCTTCGTTGAAGGCCTCGAGAAGTTCGGCATCATCGCCATAACCAAGGGCATAGGTTGTCCAAGAGTTGGTTGGTTCGGTAAAGAGCTTCATGACGGGATAGATGGGAATAACGGAATATACGCCCTCTGTACTCATGGCCGTGGCAAGTGCTAGATTGCCTCCGGCACTATCACCAGCGATGGAGATACGCGTTGTGTCGGCATTCCATTCCTCGGCGTGTTGTTTCAGATAGGCGAAGGCTTCCTTACAATCGGCAAGGGGGGCTGGGTAGGGATGCTCGGGCGACAGTCGATAATTGAGCGCAACTACGCAACACTGGGCTTCTTTTGCCACAGCGGCACAGAAGTTGGCGCAGCTATTGATGCTACCGAAACACCAACCTCCACCATGAAGATAGAGCAATATGGGCATCTTTTGGGTGGAGGGGGCGGTGGTGCTCTTTCTCCTCTGTGTGGATTGTTTCCTTCTCACTTTGGATCTAGGCATTTCTTCTTCGGATGGACGGAAAAGGCGCATGTTGGGAGTAATGTCCGTCGTGGTTACGCCTTGGGGCAGCGTGGGGCAAGTGTTCCTACTGCGACGGATGGCTTCTAGTGGAGCGGTGTTGCCGGCAATTCCTTCTCTGACAGCGAGCATTTGCGAGTGTTGAAGTCCTGGCTTCATGCTTTGCAGAAAGGCTTGCTCTTCTTGGAGCATTTTACGTTGTTCGCTACGGCTTGGAATTGTTTGCGCTTGTAGCAAAAGCGGCCACGCTATGCACGTGGCCGCTAAGAAATATAGATTTTGGAATAGTTTCATTTAGAAAATGTTTCTCCAATCAGAGGATGCATGTATGCCTCTGTATACTTGCATTGAAATTAGCAACCTTAGCTTTCTAGCTTGCGATAGCGGATGCGCTTAGGTTCTTCAAGGCCAAGGAGCTTGGCCTTGTTGATTTCGTAGTCGGTGTAAGAGCCTTCGTAGAAGTAGACGTTCCCATCGCCTTCGAAAGCAAGGATGTGGGTGCAGATACGGTCGAGGAACCAACGGTCGTGACTGATCACGACGGCACAACCGGCGAAGGCTTCAAGACCTTCCTCGAGGGCACGGAGCGTGTTGACGTCGATATCGTTGGTAGGTTCATCGAGCAGCAGCACATTGCCTTCCTGCTTTAGAGCTAGGGCGAGTTGCAGACGATTGCGTTCACCGCCTGAAAGTACGCCACACTTCTTCTCTTGGTCGGCACCAGCGAAATTGAAACGGCTCAAGTAGGCACGGGCATTAATGTCGCGTCCGCCCATACGCATCAGTTCGCTTCCTCCGCTTATCACTTCGTAAACAGATTTCTCGGGGTCGATGTCGGTGTGTTGTTGGTCAACGTAGGCTAGCTTGACAGTTTCGCCCATTTCGAAAGTGCCTGCATCGGGTTTGTCAAGTCCCATGATGAGACGGAAAAGAGTGGTTTTTCCTACACCATTGGGGCCTATCACACCTACGATTCCAGCGGGTGGAAGAGTGAAGTCGAGATTCTTGTAAAGCACTTTGTCGCCGAAGGCTTTGCTTACTCCATGGGCTTCAATTACTTTGTTGCCTAGGCGAGGACCATTGGGGATGAATATTTCGAGTTTCTGTTCCTTCTCCTTTTGATCCTCATTGAGGAGTTTGTCGTAAGAGTTAAGACGTGCTTTTCCCTTAGCTTGTCGTGCTTTGGGAGCCATACGCACCCATTCAAGTTCGCGCTCGAGGGTTTTGCGGCGCTTACTAGCCACTTTCTCTTCTTGCTCCATGCGCTTGCTTTTTTGCTCGAGCCATGAAGAGTAGTTGCCCTTCCAAGGAATACCCTCACCGCGGTCGAGCTCAAGAATCCATCCAGCTACATCATCAAGGAAGTAGCGGTCGTGGGTAACGGCAATGACGGTTCCCTCGTACTGATTAAGGTGTTGCTCGAGCCAGTCGATACTTTCAGCATCGAGATGGTTGGTAGGTTCGTCGAGGAGAAGTACATCGGGCTTTTGGAGAAGCAATCGACAGAGAGCCACACGACGCCGTTCGCCTCCAGAAAGGTGCTCGGCTGTCTGGTCGGCGGGCGGCAGACGGAGTGCATCCATGGCACGTTCTAAGCGGCTATCGAGATTCCAAGCATCGGTGGCATCGAGTATGTCTTGGAGCTCTCCTTGGCGAGCAAAGAGTTGGTTCATCTTATCCTCATCTTCATAGTATTCGGGCAAACCAAATTTTTGGTTGATTTCTTCATACTCGGCTAAGGCATCTACCACGTTCTGTACTCCTTCCTGTACAATCTCCTTCACTGTCTTTTGGTCGTCGAGGTGGGGATCCTGTGGAAGGTAACCTACGGTATAGCCGGGCGAGAATACCACTTCGCCTTGATAGTCATTGTCGAGACCAGCGATGATTTTCATCAGCGTAGATTTACCTGCACCATTCAGGCCGATGATACCAATCTTTGTGCCGTAGAAGAAGCTGAGGTAGATGTTTTTGAGAACTTGCTTGTTGTTTTGCTTGATGGTCTTTGAAAGACCCACCATGGAGAATATGATTTTCTTGTCGTCGGTGGCGGCCATTTTTATTTCTTTTTCAGGATGATGATTACTTTCCCTTGAGCGTCTTTGAGTAGCATCTCGCCGTCTTTGAGCTCAGAGGTTTTTACTTTTGAGAGAGCGTCCATGAAGGAACCTTCGTAAACGTCGTCAGGACACAACATCCGCGTCATGCCCATCTGTGAGAAGTCGGGCTTGCCATTGGCGAGTTTCTTCAGATTGATGCTTCCCGTAAGGCGGTTGCATCCTGTGAAACCATAGACGTTTCCTTTGGCTTGGTCGAAACCGAGGAATGGTGTCTCGTCAGAGGGCGTGATGCTCTGTCCGTTGAGGTTGATAACGTTCCACTCTCCTCCAATGGAGTAAGCTGATTTCTGTGAAGCGCATGAGCTAAGGAGCATCATGGCGGCAGGGATAATATAGAAAATCTTTTTCATTTGTGTAGCAATAAATGAGGTGATAAATAATACAACAACCACTCTTGTGGTGGGGTGGTTGTTGCAGATTTTTTTGTAAGTCTAAGGAGATGTCCGCTCGTAGCTTAGAACTTGAATCCGAGTGTAAACATCACGTTGTGACGGTCGAGGTCAAACTTCTGTGCGGGGAGAATGTTGTTGCCTTTGCCAGTGCCATCGGCCGTGGCGCGGAAGGCATATACATCGGCTTGCTGATTTTGGTATTGATAAGCCATGTCGGCATAGACGTGTTTGCCGCGATAGCCCATGCCGAGAGTGACTCGGTTGATAGCGCCAAGGTTTACGTAGTCGGTGTTGAGGCTATAAGCGTAGGATGGACTCTCGGTGAAAGTGTTGAGATAAGCCTCCTTTTTGAAAGGAGATGATACATAATTGTAACCTATTCTTCCGAAGAATCCCGGTGCGAAGCGCACTTCTGCTCCCATGCGGAAGGTCTGCAAGGTGTTGAGCATATTGTCGATTTCCTTATCCATATAGCGATCGCGAGTGGAGGAGGTGTAGCCATAGTCATACCAATCGTCGTAATGATAGTCGGGGTAACGAACCTGTGCCCCCGTGTAGCGGCTTACTTCATACTCCGCATCGAGAGCAAGATAGTTGCCTACGGTAGTGGCGAGGCTGATGCCCAATTTCCAAGGAGTGCGAATGCGGTAATCGAAGTCATTGACAGAATAGTCGGCTATGGTTCGTTCGAAAGTATTGCCGTTGTTGTCAGTATAGGCATATGGCGAGTTCATTTTAAGGTAAGCATTCTGCGTAAGGTCGTAGAAGATGGGAGTGCTTACGGAGAGGCCAATACGGAAGGGACTATTCTCAAGTGGGCGGAATATGACGCCAGCTTTGATATCGAATCCTGTACCAGTAAGTGATTCGTCATAGTCCATGTTGTAGGCAGCAGTGGCTCCCGTGTTGTCCACTAGATTCTCGTCGTACTCCAAGTGGTTACGCATGTCGACATTGTATACGCCTACGGTAGCACCAATGTATACGCGGTTGCTGATGTTGAACGACACGTTGAAGTCGTATTGTTGAATGCCGCCCCACTGAGCACGATTGTAGTTGTAGGCAAGCGAATTGCTAGGATCGTAGCCAGTAATTTTTCCGCTTACATCTGTTTTGGGACTAATCAGTCCAGCATCGTAAGCTGTGATGGCTGAGGGATTGGTCTGAATGTCTTTCTGCGAAAGGTCTAATGTTCCAGCCAATTCTTGAAACTGCCATGTTTGCGAAGCTCCATTGTCTGTGGAAATATTGTTGAGACCAATGAAACTTTTCATATTGCGGCGTTTCTGGTAGTTGAATCCAAAGTTGACAAAACGGAGTTTGTTGCCATTGTTTCCCATGTTGATGGCATAGACAAAACCAGCTTGGTCGAACGAACCGCGCGCTTTGTCAATGTCGGCAAATGCTTGTCCGTTGGGCTGAACCGTGGCGCTACCAGTGAAAGCTATATCGCTACGGCGATACATACCGATGCCAGCGGGGTTACTTCCCATTACGGAGAGATCGGCACCGAGGGCACTCATGGCACCACCCATGCCTACATAACGAGCGGTACCATTGAGGTCGGATCCGCTAAGAGCCTCTACTTTATAGATGTCTTGTGCATTCATTGTGCCGCAGAGGGCAAAGGCTGCGAGTGCGGCGGTATATTTCATTTTCATGATGAGATTCTTTTGAATAGGAATAGATGAGCTAGCTATTCCGGAGATACTCGTTCTTCAAACTAGTATGGAAGTACTAGAAGATGAAGTATAGAGAAGGTAGCTACGTCTAGAGAGTGTTGAAAAATAAAGATGCTTTGGGTGATGTGTGAGGGGGAGAACGATGTAGCTTATCTGCCACCGAAACCACGGCCACCACCACGACTTCCGCCACCTCCGCCGAAACTGCGGCCTCCACTGCCTACGGAAGAACCTCCGCCGAAGCCACGACTTCCGCCATTAGATGATCCGCTGCCGAAACTGCTACGCGAGGGCTGTGAGGGCTGAGAATACGTGCGGTTTGTATTGGTGTTATTCCATCCGCGATTGTTGTTGGAGGGTGTCGTGCCGAAACTGCGATTGCTCATGTTGCGGTTGCTTGTAGAGCCTGCGCCAAATCCACGGCCGCTCGTGTTGCCATAGCTGCGAGTGCCTGAAGAGCCTGTGCCAAATCCGCGACCGCTCGTATTGCCGTAGCTGCGAGTGCCTATGCCCATGGTGTTGCCACGTGAGGTATGGCTATTGCCCGTGAAAGAACCCGCACCGCGAGCGCCACCTCGAGCCGTCCATCCGCCTACTGGACCACGTTGAGCATTAGAGGGTAAGGGAGCAGGATGCCAAACCCAATGAGGACCGCCACCCCAGTAAGGACCATACCAGGGATCGTACCAAGGAGAGCCCCAGCACCATGACCAACTGCTATAATAAGGGCGCCAGCCGTACCAGCTGCCCCAACCATACCATCCACTCCAGCCCCAGCTCCAAGGAGAGCCGTAGCCATAGTAGAAGGGATCGTAGCAAAGATCGTAGTAGTCCCAATAGAAAGGACTGCTCACGATGACGCCCGCTCTAGGCGATCCGAAACGTACAATGCGTGCAGTACATGAACCATCTTCGTAGCCATCGGCATAGCCTTGGTCGTAAGTTTGCTGCGAGGTGAGCGAATCTGGGAGTTGCTTCTTGTAGTTGCGTCCGCGGCGGTTGTACGTATCAACGTCCCATTGTCCGTTGCTGCGTCCGTCGGCCCAATTACTAGAACTGAAGGATGCATCGTCGGTGGATATGGGAGTATAGGTAGACCGCCCAGAATTAGCAGTATATGTATCGTTGTATTGAACCTTGTCTTTGGATGACGGAACGAAGTACACGTCGTCATCCTGTGCATACGTGCTTACGCAAGTGGTGAGGCACATGGCTAATAACAAAAGTGACTTTTTCATTGTGTTCCTATTTTCAGGGTTATTCGTTTACTCTTTTATTATATAGAGGGGCTATTAATCCTTGTGATGTAAATTGCGTGTATAGAAAGTTTTTTTGATAGTAAATGAAAGGGCATAGCGGACTATGTGACTAAAATTACTGTCAAGAGGACGCTTCAAGAGCATGCATATCATACATCAGAATAAAATATCTTATATTTCAGAATGAATAGAACCACCTATGAGCAAGAATGATGCCTTCCCTGATGCTCGGAAATGGTTCATCCTTGGTAGATAGACCTATGTTCGGAAGTTACTCAGAGTGTTCCCTCAGAGGACTAAACATCGGCCTATCTTTGTGGGCAAAGATACGTACTTTTGTAGTCGTGGTTTGCATGGAAATGCGAAAAAAGTGGTCGGAATGTCTCCTTTTTTATGTTTATTAACTAGAAGCGAGCTTTCTTGCTGATTTTACGGCTTTTATGGTGTCTTTGTATGTACGCGTATGTGCGTGTCAAATTCGATTTCGTGCTTGAGAATACTTATTGTTTGCACTAGATAGTCGTTGATTTGTGAAAATCAATTAGTTGCAGAGTGTAGATAATCTCTGTTTGCTTGCATTTTACCCTGTTTTTGAAGAGAATCTATATTCTATGAAAAGCGAATAATTGCTTTTCTTCCTCTCTCTCTTTATGACTAAAAGCATCCATGGAAAAATGAGAATAGAAAGAGGGTGGACAATAGAATCATCGGGTGAGGGCTATCATGCAAGAAGAGTGCAAGCAAAAACATTTGCTTGCACTCTGTAATACGTTGAATATCGGTTGACTGACATGAAATAGTGTGATCAATCCACAGATTCCAAGGAAAATCCGATTATAAGTGTGCGTGAGGACGCTAATCGTGTGGCTACGGATTATCCTTGAAAGTAGACACGCTTTACTCGATTGCTCACAGAGGTGAGTACTTCGTAGGGGATGGTGTCAAGCACATCGGAAAGAACTGTGACAGGAAGATTGTCGCCGAAAATTTCCACAGAGTCTCCCTCTTGACATGGAATGTCGGTAACATCAATCATGCATACATCCATGCAAATGTTGCCTATATAGGGGGCCTTCTGTCCGTTGACAAGGCAGTAGCAACCGCGATTGCCGAGATGACGGTTGAGTCCATCGGCATAACCAATGGGGATGGCGGCAATGCGCGAATCGCGTCCGACAAACGAACGTCGCGAATAGCCTATGCTATCCCCCTTGGGAACATTGCGAATCTGCAAGATGGTGGTGCGTAGAGATGTGACATTGTGGAGACGACGATTGTCAATGGGATCGATGCCATAAAGCCCGAGGCCGAGGCGTACCATGTCGAGATGGCGCTCGGGGAATCGCTCAATGCCAGCACTGTTGCAGATATGGCGTAATATTTTGTGAGGAAAAGCTTGCTGGAGTTGGCGAGATGCCTTGTCGAAGATTTGGAACTGATGGGCAGAAAACTCATCGAAGTCGGGCGAATCTGAACCTACGAAATGGGAGAATACTGAGCGCGGAACAATGGCTGTCTGATGTTTCAAATGATCGATAATTTGAGGTACATCGGTAAGAGGATTGAAACCGAGGCGGTGCATGCCAGTATCAAGCTTGATATGTACAGGAAAAGCTTGTATACCTTGCTTTTCAGCAGCACGCACAAGAGCATTGAGGAGTTTGAAACTATATACTTCGGGTTCTAGGTCATATTGGAATAGCGTATTGAAAGCCGTCATTTCAGGATTCATTACGATGATTCCTGTGGTGATTCCTGCCCTGCGGAGTTCTGCACCTTCGTCGGCAACGGCAACGGCTAGATAGTCTACACCACGATCTTGCAAAGTCTTGGCAATCTCAACGGAACCTGCACCATAAGCTGAAGCCTTTACCATGCAAGTGATTTTTGTATCAGGTTGCATGAACGAGCGGTAGAAGTTGAGATTCTCGGCGATGGCTTCAAGATTTACGTCAAGTGTAGTCTCGTGAACACGCAACGAAAGGGCGGCTGCAATTTGTTCAAACCCAAACTTGCGCGAACCCTTGATAAGCACAATCTCGTGGTTGAGCGTGTCGAGCAGTCCGCTTTCAAGCAAAGCATTGCTCGAAGGGAAAAATGTCTTCTGGCAATCCTTAAAAGCTGAATGGGCAGCCGAAATTTCAGTTCCCACACCAATGAGGTGGTTGATGCCTCGGCTAGCTATCATATCGGCTACTTGTGCGTAGAGTTCATCGGATTGAAGGCCCGTCTGCAGGATATCTGAGAGAATGAGTGTTTTAGGCTTGTTTTCCTGTTCTGGACGGCGGTTCATAAAATCGAGAGCAATGTCGAGTGAAGCTACGTCTGAATTATAAGCATCGTTGATGAGGGTACACCCCCTTACGCCTTGAATCACCTCTAGACGCATTGCTACAGGTTCAAGTTGAGCCATGCGCTGGCTGATTTCTTCGGCAGAGATGTGTAAGTATAGGCATACTGCGAGGCAGTGAATACAGTCTTGGATAGAAGCATCGTCGGTGAATGGAATAGAGATGCTATGCTCTGTGCCTATGTAACGGTAAGAAATGAGTGTAGAGCATTGTTGTTTTTCAATCTTGCGAATAAAGAGTGTAGCATCGGCATTGCGAGTGGACCATGCAAGCGTATCGCCTGTGAAAAATGATGTTGCCATACATTCGCTAATGATGGGATCGTCGGCTGAGTAGACTACGGCATTGCAATCTTTGAACAGCGAAATCTTTTCCATACACTTCTCTTGAATGGTGGCAAAATTTTCTTGATGAGCAGGACCAATATTGGTCATCACACCGATGGTGGGCTGGATGATAGCTTTGAGTGCTTGCATCTCGCCTGGCTGAGAAATGCCAGCTTCGAAAATGCCCACTTGTGAGTGCTCACTGAGAAGCCATACACTTAGAGGCACGCCCACTTGTGAATTGTACGAACGTGGTGAACGCGTCACATGCATTGATGGCGAGAGCAGTTGGTAAAGCCATTCCTTTACCACCGTTTTGCCATTCGACCCTGTCACACCGATGACGGGCAAATCGTATTCCTCGCGGTGACGCTCTGCAAGGCGTTGCAGTGCCTTGAGTGGACTCACTACGAGCAGGAAATTTGCATCGGGATAGGTGGTGTCGTGATTCTCGGGAACAGTGCCTACCACGAAATTGCGTACTCCGCGGCGGTAGAGGTCAGCAATGTAATGATGTCCATCGCCAAGTTTTGTGCGAAGAGCGAAGAAAAGGGTCGTTTCTGGGAATGCAAGCGAGCGGCTATCAGTGAGAAGCCACTCAATGGTCGCCTCGGCTGAGCCGAAACGGCGAGCGCCGATAAGGGCGGTAATATTGTCTATTGTGTAGTGCATAGGTTGAATATGCTAATAGGTTTTGCTTACTAGTTGATGCATTGCACTTCGTGCTCATTGTGTGAATGTACTTGCGTATTGATAGAAAAGCCAGTACAGGAGGAGATGAGATGGAGTAGAGCTTGTTTTGTCACATCCTTTCTCACAATGCTAAATTTCCGTATTTCTGAATAAACGCCTGCTTCTTGGCTTCGAGCTTTTGGAGAAAGGCACGATGAGCTTCGCTATTAGGATTGATCGGTCGATGAGTTAGTGCTCGAAGCAAGGCAAGTCGCTCTTCGGCATAAGCAGTGAGTTCGGGCGTGAAAGCCCACTCGCGGAAACGCTCCCACACATAGTCAATGGTTTGCTGTGAGGGGTGAAGCATATCTGCCGCATAGAAACGATAATCGCGTAGTTCATCGCATACAATCTCGTAAGCAGGAAAGTAGCTCACGAAACTGCCAAACTCACGCTGCATCTCCTCTATGAGTAACAAGAGCCGAGCCTTCCCGAGCAGACTTTCGTGCATGCCGTATTTGGTGTAGCGGAAAGGGCTGAGGGTGAATACCACTTGCATGTGGGGTAACTCTTGGTGAACCTCCGAGAGAAAATAGTGCCACCAATAAACCATTTGCTTCAGTTCTTGTGTGGTTTCGTTAAAAAGGCGCGATGGCTGCTTGTGGCAGTTGGCCACGCAGTTGTGAGCAAATTTTCCTTCGGTGAGCCAATAAGTGTGGTCAGAACTGAAAGTAATGAATAGAGTGTCAATCCTTGCAAAGAGGTCTTTTGTTCGCGTCCATTCCTCCATAAGTTGCGATTCAAGTTGCTCTCGTGATGGGGCAGAAAATTGCGTGGAATACTCCCAATGGCGCCATTGTCCGTCGGAGGTCTGAAAGAAACCATCAGGGTGAACCGGTGCTGCAATGGACTCAGGTAGATAAGTGACTAAGGCATTGCGTATGCTCACGGGGTTGTAGAGGGGGCCGTGAGGGTTGATGCAAACTTGGCTCTGAGGCAGACATTCGGCCATGTGCAGGCCTATGTGGTCGGCAAAGCAAGAACCGATAAACATCGTGTGCGATTGGGGAGTGAGCTTTACCGATTCGGGGGGCAAACTTACGGGAGTGCTGAATTTCATAGGCAGAGTAAGCGCGTTGTCAGTAATAATGCGCAAAAGTACACTTTTTATCTATTTCGATGTAGCGTTTAGGGAAGAAATATTTCATGCCTTTAAACAAAAAATGTTTGGCAACATTGCGGATTTACGCTAACTTTGCCCATCGCTGCGAGGCTTATAGCGAAAAGTAAAGCCTTCAGACAGATGATGTATATTCTTATATAATTGAAGACGTATCCCGTGAGAATACTTTTTTTATCAGACATACATGGGTCGTTGCCTGCTTTGCAGCAGGTATTGGCCTACTACGATGCCCACCATTATGACCTTTTGGTACTACTTGGTGATTTACTCAACTACGGACCGCGAAATGGACTTTGCTTTGGCCTTGATCCTCAAGCTATTGCGGAAGAACTCAACCATAGAGCACAAAACATTATTGCCGTGCGCGGTAATTGCGACTCGGAGGTGGATCAAATGCTCTTACAATTCCCCATCCAAAGCACCTATTCCATGCTTGTAGACAATGGTATTCGCTTTTTCTTGACTCATGGTCACGTGTACAACGAAAAGCACATGCCTGAGGGACCTAGTTGCGATGTGTTTGTATACGGACACACTCATTTGCAGACCCTCAAAGAAGCCAATGCAGAGACAAGCACCCCAGTGATACTCAACACAGGGTCGCCCACCTTTCCAAAAGGTGGTAATCCTCCTACCTTTGCTACCTATTCCAATGGAATGCTAGCTGTGCGTACTCTTGATGGTACGGCTATTAGCAATTTGAAACTGCAATAGGCAGTGAACAATTGGTTAGTGAATCATAAGCGGGTCGACAGGAGGTCTGCGAATAGGATGTTGTCGCATAATATGCAAATTTTACAACTTCAAAAGAATTACTATCCCTACTAATAGAATAATGGAAAGACAAACTTATACTTACGACGAGGCATTCCGTGCTTCGCTCGAATATTTTGATGGTGATGAATTGGCCGCTCGTGTATGGGTGAACAAATATGCGCTAAAGGATTCCTTTGGTAATATTTACGAACAATCACCGCACGACATGCATCATCGCATAGCCGCGGAGATAGCTCGTATCGAGCAGAAATATCCCAATCCCTTGACCGAGGATGAAGTGTTCTCTCTGCTCGACCATTTTCGCTACCTCGTGCCCGCTGGTTCGCCTATGACAGGTATTGGTAACGATTTTCAGATAGCTTCACTCTCTAACTGCTTTGTAATAGGTATTGATGGTAATGCCGACTCTTATGGGGCGATTCTTAAGCTCGATGAAGAACAGGTGCAACTCATGAAGCGTCGTGGTGGAGTGGGACATGACCTTTCTGGAATCCGTCCGAAAGGATCGCCTGTAAAAAACTCCGCTTTGACTTCAACAGGAATCGTTCCCTTCATGGAGCGTTATAGTAATTCCACTCGCGAGGTGGCACAAGATGGACGTCGCGGAGCATTGATGCTCTCCATATCCGTGCGACATCCCGAGGCTGAGGACTTTATTGACGCTAAGATGACAGAAGGTAAGATTACGGGTGCCAATGTGAGTGTGAAGCTTGATGATGAATTTATGCGATGTGCCACAGAAGGTCGACCTTATCATCAGCAATTCCCCATTGATGCCGATAAACCTTTTGTGGAGAAAGACATCGATGCAGCTGCCCTTTGGCGAAAGATTGTACACAATGCATGGAAAAGTGCAGAGCCTGGTGTGTTGTTTTGGGACACTATCCTGCGCGAAAGTATTCCCGATTGCTATGCCGACCTCGGATTTCGCACGGTGAGTACCAACCCTTGTGGAGAAATACCCCTCTGCCCCTATGATAGTTGCCGACTCTTGGCGGTGAATCTCTACTCTTATGTGGAGCATCCATTTACGCCGCAGGCCGAATTTAACTTCGAACTCTTTAAGCAACACGTGGCTATGGCTCAACGCTTGATGGACGATATTATTGACCTAGAACAAGAGAAAATAGACCGCATCATCAAGAAAATACAGTCAGACCCTCAGAGCGAAGAAGTGAAACATACCGAGCTTCATCTATGGGAGAAAATTAAGTATAAGACAGCACAAGGCCGACGTACGGGTGTTGGCATTACCGCTGAAGGTGATATGATAGCCGCTCTAGGTCTGCGCTATGGTACTGAAGAAGCTACGGATATGGCAGTGAAGGTGCAGCGTACATTGGCTCTGAGTGCCTATCGCTCAAGTGTGAAGATGGCCAAGGAGCGTGGTGCTTTCCCCGTCTATGATACGGCACGCGAAGCAAAGAATCCATTCATCCTTCGCATAAGAGAATACGACGCCGAACTTTATGCTGAAATGCAGCAGTATGGTCGTCGCAACATCGCTTGTTTGACCATCGCTCCCACTGGTACAACGAGCCTTATGACGCAGACTACTTCGGGGATTGAACCCGTGTTTATGCCCGTATATAAGCGTCGTCGTAAAGTTAATCCCAACGACCCTCAGGTGCACGTTGACTTCGTTGATGAAACGGGCGATTCCTTTGAAGAGTTTATCGTATATCATCCTAAGTTTCTCACTTGGATGAAAGTGCAGGGGCTTGACACAGAGAAGCGTTATACACAAGAGGAGGTTGATGAACTCGTAGCTCGCTCTCCTTATTATAAGGCCACGGCTAACGATGTAGATTGGCTCATGAAAGTACGTATGCAAGGGGCTATTCAGAAATGGGTGGACCATAGTATCAGCGTGACAGTGAATCTGCCCAATCAAGTGGATGAAGAACTAGTCAACCGACTTTACGTGGAAGCTTGGCGAAGCGGTTGTAAGGGTTGCACAATCTATCGTGATGGCTCTCGTGCAGGTGTGCTCGTTAGCACACAGAAGACAGATAAAAAGGAAAAGAAAGAAGAGGAAAAGGGCTCTAAGGCTGCCATGTTACTGCCGCAAGTGACAGAACGTCGTCCAAGCGAATTGGAATGCGACGTGGTACGTTTCCAAAATAATAAGGAGAAGTGGGTAGCCTTTGTAGGTTTGCTCGATGGCTATCCCTACGAGATATTTACCGGACTTCAGGACGACGAAGAAGGTATTGTTCTTCCCAAGACAGTGACAAAGGGACGTATCATTAAGCGAATTCTGCCCGATGGGTCGAAACGTTACGACTTCCAGTTCCAAAATAAGCGTGGTTACAAGATGACCGTCGAAGGACTCTCTGAGAAATTTAATAAGGAATATTGGAATTATGCCAAGCTTATCTCGGGCGTTCTTCGCTATCGAATGCCCATCGAAAATGTGGTGAAACTCGTCAACTCTTTGCAGCTCGAGAGTGAAAACATCAATACGTGGAAGGTGGGTGTGAGTCGAGCTTTGAAAAAGTATGTGACCGACGGTACCGAGGCCAAAGGACAGAAATGTCCCAATTGTGGCCATGAAACGTTAGTATACCAAGAGGGGTGCCTCATCTGTAAACACTGTGGCGCAAGCCGATGTGGATAAGCAATCACCTAACGGGCGGGCTAGCGAAGAGATTTTAATTCAGCATTCGCAGTCCGCCCGTATTTTTCTTTGATAAAATAGTGTGCAAGGCGAATGCAGTGAAATATCGCTTCAAAGCTGAGTTGCAATTCATCATGTAAAGTTCTCAATAAATATGACAATTACTCTTCCTACGCTCCGATTTTATGCCTACCACGGCGTCTTGCCCCAAGAACGCAAAGTGGGTGGTGACTATGAGCTTACACTTCATCTCCAAATTGACAATGATGATGCTTACGAAGCGCTCTGTTATGATGAGCTAGAGGGGACGGTCAATTATGCCGAAGCCTACGAACTTGTGAAACAAGAGATGGAAAAGCCTTCGCAGCTACTTGAGCATGTGGTTGCTCGTGTGGCTCGAGCACTTATTCGAGGTTTCAGTAAAGTGCGTGAGGTACAGGTCGACCTCACCAAGTGCGCTCCTCCCATTCACGGATTTAGTGGTCGTGGAGCTAGTGTAAGTTATTCTTTGCGCCGCAAGCTATTTGCTTGGGATTTCGATGGAACCATAGGTGATACTCATCAAGGTATCGTGCGAACCATGAGTGAAACATTCCGCCAAATAGGCTTTCCCGTGCCTAGTGCTGAGGCCATTTGTCGCACCATTGGCCTCCCACTCGCCACGAGCATAGAGCAACTCTCAGGGCGTCAGGGGACAATTATTGATAAAGCCGTGACATTATATCGTCAGTTGTTCGAAAAGATAGGCTGCGATGGGGTGACCATCTTTCCTAGTGTGGCCGAGGAGATGCGTCGTGAGCATGAGTTAGGATATTTCGTGGGTATAGCCACTAGTCGTGGTCACGTGTCGGTAGAGGAACTATGCAATCAGTTAGGCATCCTTCCTTATATCGACTTTATTGTGGCTTGTGAAGACGTAGCCGCGCATAAGCCCAATCCAGATCCCGTGCTTCGACTCAACGAACTAACGCATACGCTACCAATCGATACGACCATAGTGGGCGATACAACTTATGACATCGAGATGGGAGTGAATGCGGGGGCGACCCACCTTATTGGCGTAAGTTGGGGCAATCATACTCCGCAGATGCTCCGCGATGCTGGTGCTACGCAGATTGTGATGAGTTTCGAGAAATAGGACAATCCCTACTGCGAGAATAGATACCTCTGTATGCGTTACTATTTAATAGATGTGTATGCGGGAGAATATGCCTATTCTTAGAAATAGCCTATGTCATGATACAAAACATTTCTCAACAGCCTCATGGTAAGACCACCATAGGTACACTCATATCGGCTTTCTTATTATTGTCGGTTACAGTAGCCGCTTCGGTGTGGTATGTGCTGCGGTCAGCAAGAGATATGAGTCGAGTCACGCAGACCGAGGCCATGGTTACCAAACAACGTAAAGCGATTGACCACCTGCTTACGCACTTGCTCAATGCATCTACACAAGGTGCTACTGTCACGCTAAAGTATGCAGATAATGCAGAATTGACGCGTTATTTGCAAGCCTCAGCACAGGTCGATACAGCGCTTGCAGAACTAAAAACAGTTGTCGCTGATAGTATGCAGCGACAACGAGTAGATTCCTTGCAGACCTTAGTATGGTTGAAGCGTGATGGTACGGTGCGATTGGTCAATGCTTTGCGTCGAGAAAATCATGTAGGTAGTAACTTGCAACAACAAATCGAGGCTTTGCATCGAAATAATCGTCCTGTCACGATGAAGATAGAGATTCCTGTGGTAGAAAGGGGCGAACAAGTGGTGATACAGCGACGCAAGCGTGGCTTCTTTCGCAGATTGGGGGATGCTTTTCGGCGTGCAAAGGACGACACAATTCATTCTTCCGTAGTGCAACATGAGTCAGTGAAAGATACAGCGCAAAGGCAGATTGATATAGCCGATACTTTGGCTCATATGCTTACAGATGTGCATCGTGACATGCAGCGCGATTCTCTTTCGCATGTGCAGCGTATATTCCATAGGTCTGACGAGCTGAGAGCTGCTTCGCTCGTTCTGACACATCGTATCACAGCGCTCATAGATAACTTTACATCTGCCCAACAGCGGCTCATTAGTCAAGCGTTTGATAAAGAACGCTTGCAACGACGAAATGCTGCTTTCCGACTTGGAGGAATGGCTTCGCTTGCCATCTTGCTATCAGGACTGCTACTTATATGGTTATGGCGCGACATAAGAAGGGCTAATCGTTATCGCAAAGCACTTGAACAGGCCAAAGAGCGAAGTGAGCGTCTTATGACGCAGCGCGAAAGGCTCTTGCTCACAATCTCTCATGATATCAAGGCACCTGTCAACACGATTTTGGGCTATTTGAAGTTATTGCCATATAAGGTAAAAAATCAGCATTCGGAACTTCAAGCTGTGGAAACTTCTGCCCAGCATCTATTGCACCTAGTAATGGCCTTGCTCGACTATCATAAACTTGAGGCTGGAGGTATCGCTGTGAAGAAATCCTCCATGGAAATGCATCTTTTGTTACACGAGGTGGTAGAAGCTTTTCATCCTCTCGCTCAGCAGAAGAATTTGTCATTGCATGCCGCTGTTGCCATCCCATCACCTCTTTGGGTGCTGACCGATGCTCTTCGCCTGCGGCAAATTATCGAAAATCTTCTGAGCAACGCAATTAAATATACGATGCAAGGGAATATCACGCTCCGAGCTGATTGGGATGATGCTCTGCACCAGTTACGCTTGTGTGTGGAGGATACAGGTTGCGGAATGACACAGGCTGATTTAGACCGCATTTTCATGCCATTTATTCGTGTCAAAGGCAGTGAAGGACAGGAAGGCGCAGGCTTAGGGCTTAGCATAACGCGTCAGTTAGTAGCCTTGCTCGGAGGCACATTGGAGGCTCATTGCGAATTAGGGCATGGTAGCCGATTCGTACTGACATTGCCTTTGCAGAAGTGTCAGCCATCTTCCGTGCATCATCAAGCGGAAGCAGAGGAAACGGATGTTATTGTTCAAAATAAGGAACTAGCCTCTCCCCTTGCTCATGAAGCCCCCCAAGAGAGCAATAGTCCTATTCTTTGTGTTGTGCTTGATGACGATTCACTGCAACTTCAGCTGACCGAAGCCATGCTGCACAATGTATTGCCCGAACATTCGGTCGTGGAATCATTTACAGGGGTAGGGCGCATGCTCAAATGGCTCGATGAGGGACATTGCCCAGCATTCATCCTAACAGATATTGAGATGCCTGAATCCTCTGGCTATGAAGTGCTAAACTCTCTGCGTAATCGCGATTATCTAGCCCAGGTGCCCGTGGTGGCTATGACTTCCCATCTCTTGGTGCCCGTTGTCGACTTTAAGCAGCACGGTTTTGCCGACGTATTGTTCAAGCCATTTACGCAAAATGATATTATAAGGGTCTTCACTCATCATCGCGACTTTATTGCTACGGAGAAACCCACGCTACAATCAGGGCCTTTGGCTGCTCTGACAGCTTTTGCCGAGGGGGATGCCCAGGCCGAGGAGACCATACTCCGTCAGTTTGCGAGCGACTGTCGCGCACACCTTCAACTGCTTGAAAAGGCAGTAGCACATCACGATAAGAGCGCAGCTTGCCGAGTTGCTCATAAGATGCTGCCCACCTTTACCCTCATCGGTTCTCCGGTGCTGTCTGCTTTGCAAACGTTGGAGAAGAATAGGGCTGATGGCCTTTGGCAAGACAATGACGCTACGCTCTGTCAGCAAATTATAGAACAACTCCGTCAACTGATTGCGGAGCCACTACTAAACAATAAATCCTAGGCAAAGATGGGGTATATTTCTTGGCATGTGCAAGAACGCTTCCTCGCATGCTAAGAAAAGAACAAGAAATAGCAATTAGTATAAATAATACACATGGTCACACATATATTAATGGTCGAAGACGACCTCACCTTTAGTACCATGCTTAGCACGTGGTTGCGAAAGAAAGGCTTTGAAGTGAGCTGCGCTTCTAGTGTGATGGCAGCGGTGAAGATGCTTTTGCACGGAAAAAGCACTCCAAGCATGATTCTCTCTGATTTGCGCCTCCCCGACCACGATGGCCTTTATTTGCTAGAATGGATGCAACGTGAGGGCATGCACATCCCTTTCATTGTAATGACGCACTATGCTGATGTGCAAAATGCGGTAGAGGCAATGAAACTTGGTGCTGCCGACTATATCAGCAAACCCGTACAGCCCGACTTGCTATTACAGAAGATACAAGCCGCTTTGGCTCTTTCTAGTCAGAGTGTGCCTAGCAAGATAGCGAGCCGTAAAGGGGAACTTCCGCCGTCGGCAACTGATGCAGCAAGATTATCGTCTAGTAAACCCACTGCATCAGGTAATGCCCCTAGTAAAGTTCAAGGGATAGAAGGACATTCGCTTGTAGCTTGTGAACTTTACAGATTGGCAAGCCTCGTGGCACCTACTCCTATGTCTGTATTGATTATTGGGGCTAGCGGCACGGGCAAGGAATACGTAGCTCATCGCATCCACGAGCAAAGTACTCGTTCGGATGGTCCTTTCGTGGCCATCGACTGTGGTGCACTTACCAAAGATCTTGCAGCTTCCGAACTCTTTGGACACGTGAAAGGCGCTTTTACAGGAGCCGTGACGGATAAGACAGGGGCTTTTGAACAAGCCTCAGGAGGCACCTTATTCCTCGACGAAGTGGGTAATCTTAGTTACGATGTGCAAGTGCAGCTCCTGCGTGTGCTCCAGGAAAGACGCATCCGCCGAGTGGGGAGTATAGACGAGAAAGTGGTCGACATACGTTTAATCTGTGCCACCAATGAAAATCTTCCCGAGGCAATCCGTCAGGGAACTTTTCGCGAAGACCTCTATCATCGCATCAATGAGTTTACTCTCCATATGCCTTTGCTTCGTGATAGGGGCAACGATGTGATAGAGTTTGCTCGTTACTTCTTACAGAGAGCCAATAGCGAATTAGGACGAAGCATTGCTAACTTTACTCCTGAGGCTCAAGCCGCTTTGCTTCGCTATTCATGGCCAGGAAATCTGCGTGAGATGCGCAATGTTGTAACCCGTGCAGCCTTGCTGTCCGAAGGAAACAATGATATATCGGAAGTTCAGCTTGATTTGCCTGTTCTATCGCCTACAAATCAACTTCATGCTGCCAATGTGGCTTTGAAGCCCTCGGTGGATGAAGAACTTTCGCGTATTCGCGAAGCTCTGCAGATTACGGGCGGAAATAAAAGTCGTGCAGCCCAACTCTTGGGCATCGACCGCAAAACGCTTTATAATAAGCTGAAGCTATATGGCGAAGAAGCATAGCGAACCATGACAAATTGGGAAAGAGTGTGGAATCCTCTCAGAATGGGGAAAGTGGGGAAATATTCCCCACTTTCCCCACATATTCCCCAATATACGAAGTAGCTGAGAATTTGAAAGAATGTAGTAATACTGTTGATAATCAGTAGTAAAGCGTAAAGTAGCGTCTCTTTGGCACGCGCTTTGCGCTTTATTTAGGCAGAAACAATCACACAATCACAACAACTAAAAACAATTGAAGATTATGAAAAAGTTCACGATTTCTGCCATTCTCGTTATGAGCGTTGTAATGTTAAGCAGTGCTGCATTTGCTGGCACCACATCTGCTAACTCACGTGGCCTGTTGATAGGTCAGTCATCCGAATGGGCATCCGACACAGTCGTTCCCACTGACACAGTAGTTCCTCAGCAGAAAGACACTACCGAAAAGACTGAAACATTCTGCCTGGCCGACACCGTAGTGCCCACCGACACCATCCAGCCAGAAAAGAAAAGCGAGGGAAAGAGCGAAGAGCAATCAAAAATCTCTTTGGCCGACACCGTAGTTCCTGCCGATACGCTTACTCCCGAGAAGAAAAAATAATGTGTTTTGTACACTAAATAGGCAATAGCCTTTCGCGTAAAATAATAGCTTCAAGTATCGAAAACAAAAGAAGTGAATTGGATTCCTAGATTAAGTGTAATCAAGGCTTCCGATTCGCTTCTTTTTTTGATAGCTCTTCTATAGCTTCATCATTGATTTTCAATATGTGCTATGTAATGACGCAGAAAAGTGAGGTCACGTTCTTCCTTACTATTCGCAGACGTTCTTTTTTTCGATGCAGTCTGATTTTTTCGTTTTCATGTTCAAAAACATTCCATCGATAAGCTTTTTTATCCGCATAAAGCTATTTTTCGACCGCGCAAGATAGATTGTGGACAACTTATACACGTGATAGCCTTGGGGCAGTGGATGCATCCTTCCTTTTTATGTAACTTTGTGTCTAAATAGGACTTTGGCTCAGCATTGAAGCAAAATTCATTGCGTTCGCCTCTAGCATAAACTTCCATTGTCAAGTAGAATACAATTATCTTATAATCACAGAAAAACATGAAACATCTAGTACTTCTTTTGTTTGCCTTGATGTGTTGTACATCGGCATTGGCACAGCGTGATTCGCGCTATCATTACGAGGGAGCTAATAGTGGCACTTATGGAGAGTCGCGCCGACGGATACAGTGCTCCAACTGTGGAGAATTTTATCCCGCAGGGGTGCAGCATATGTGCTTGAAGAACGAGGGCAGTAGTTCATCCTCTTCATCATCATCGTATCCCACGGATGGTAGCGACGTGTCGGATGCTGTGGCCGATGGCTATTTAGCCGGCAATCCAGAGTTACTTATTAATCAGACGGGCATCAAGCCTCAGGCTACTACCGATGAGGAGGAAGGCGAATCGAACTCTTCGCAACGGAAAAGCAAGAACGATGAAGACGATGATTCCTGGATATGGGGGCTTGTCATTGCTGGTGGCCTAGGATTGCTTTGGCTGAAAAATCGATAGAGAACTGTGGACAGAGGCGCGATACATAGCTTTCGCTTCTCTGATAGTTACGCCAAGTATCAGAATTAAAAAGTTGAAATAAGTTTGTGGGCAACGCACGACGTGTCGGCATAAGGAGTAAGGCTCGATGTAGTCTTACAGACAATCTCATGTCGATGCAGAACGCGTTGCCCACAAATAGTGGCAAGTGTAAGTAATACCGATGTGAAATGGGCTGTAATGCGAGCGCGTATGAGACGAGTAGATGAGGGTTGAAAAAGTATCCAATTCGAGGCATCTAGGCACGGATAGTCTTATCCTCGCGTTGCATAATAATCCGCTAGGAAGAGAAAACGTATTTAGATATTATTGCACAAACTTTGTGTGAATTATACAAAATACATTATATTTGTAGCGTAGAAATGAGTATTAACCGCTATGAGACAATTTATGAAATACTTTACTTCCCTACTTGGTAGCCTCCTACTGCTCAGTATTTCGGTGATGAAAGCGCACGCTTCCGTGTGCCTCGAAACGATAAGTCATGTGCTGAAGCAAGAGCAAACTGCCGACAACGGCATAGTGCCCTTCCCTGGCTTCGAAATAAACATTGAGCGCTGCTACCACTATTGTGATGGCGTGCGCGTAGATCTCTTGTTTCGAAATACTACGAACGCTACCAACAGCATTACCCTTTTTGGCACAAATTGGTCTATTCCCGCACAGAAATCCACTTTTGCCGATGCCGAAGGCAACCTTTACAAGGCGCAGATTCGCAAGGAGTCGGAAGAACATTGGACCTCTATCGAGACCGACCTTCACGTACCCGCAGGACTTGCGCTCCGTACTTCGGTAATGATTGAAGGTGTGTCTGACGAGCAGACGGAACTCGCTCTGTTTGACCTTCGCGGTGCGGAGTGTGGTCCACATTATAACACGTATCAAGCCATTGCTCGCAACATTCCCATTGAACCCTATCCGCAGGATGGGACAGATGGAATAGGTTGTTCGATGCCAAGCATCAAGCTCAATCTAAAAAGCTGTTTGCGCGATGGCAATATAGTAAGGCTGAAGTTTACGGCAACCAACACTGCACAGAAGGCCATTCCCACAAATTTTGCAGCCGGAAGACAAGGCGTGTACGATGCAGCTGGAAATGTTTATTCTAACGTAGGCATTGTTGTGAACAATGGTCCTTTTGAAAGCACTCCGAACTTTCTGCCTGGCATTCCTGTGCAAATAGTCATAGAGGTGAGAGATGTGCCGCAAAGCCTTCAACAATTGGAATTGGTAGGCTTTACTCTTCCTTATTACGAAGATCTAAAGTGGGGCATGCTATTCCGTAAGGTAGATATTATCACGCCTGCTCCAAAGATGAATACAAACAAGAGCACCCCTGCTCGTGCTCGCATCAATACACGCCGATGAAGATATTCCGTTTTCGCCCATTTCTTCTCTCCCTTGCCCTTCTGAGCACGTTCTCGGCTTGGGCTGCCGATCGTCGACAAGTGAATGTTGAAACGGCGGGCACTCTGTCTGAAATCATCACGGCTGGTGCGATGGAGCAGTTTACGAAAAAGTGAAGTCCTACAACAGCGATGACACCTTTTGGGAACTTATCTATTGTCCCCCAGGCAAGGTGAGCGTACGTATCCCTTCATGGTGCGAAATCATCCGCATGAATTTGGCTTATCTTCCCATGTTGCGGGAGATACACTGTGAGGGGCGTAGATGCCCATCGTTTAGCGATGATTTTTATGAAGGTGTGGATCTCAGCCGCATCACCATCTATGTGCCCGATGGCGAGGTGGAGCAATACAAGGGTGGCTATGGTTGGAAAAACTTTCCCCACATTCTTCCGGAATCTACTGCGGGGATAGAAGCCGTTACTCTTCCGACGGATGAACTTCCACAGGCTATTTATAACTATTGCCGGTAAAACTCAAAAGAGCATAAATCTGAATGTTGTACGATAGCAACAAGGCAATAGGCAATGATTGCCGATGAGATTTGGATTCTCACAGCATTCTCTGTAGTACCCCAAAACTTCTTAATCTTGAGGTGCTGCTTTAGCCATTTGAAAAACAGCTCTATCTGCCATCTGTTCTTGTAAAGGTTGGCGATTTCAGGAGCTGTTAGATGAAAAGCATTTGTTAGGAAAGTAAACTCCCTACCTTGCTCTTCATCATAGAATTTGACGAGTCTGAGTTTCTCCAGATACTTCCAGAAAGCGAAGTCTTCAAAGAAGACGGTAGTCACGATTCTGATTGGCAGAAGCAAATGTCGTTTTCGCAATAGGCTTACGCCCTAATTCAAGATGGTATTGTTTTGCTCTATGCGCTTCAAAAGCAACAATCAGATCTTGCAAACTCTCTCGATTACTCAATTTACCAAACATCATAGCAAGCAACTGATTCCAATAAGTGAAATGCTTCACATAGCCGTTTCCATCATACTTGTCAACCAAATGGCGAAACTTGTTATTGTCGAAAAATTCTATCAATTGGGCGAAAACGTATTTGTCTTTGTTCATTATGCAGTATCATTGATAACTGCAAAAGTACAAATTCAAATCGTCGCACCCTTAAAATCTCATGCAAAAGACTGTTTTTCAATTAATTCAAAGAGCGATTAGTCCACTTTAACGGGACAGTAGTGATGGCCAATATATAACTGGTGAGAAAACACCAAGGCACTATCGCACCCCAGCACTGCTAAAAGCTATAGTAAATATCAAGATGATTGATACCCAAGGTTATGGCATTCACGAGATGTTTGTGAGCCAAAAGGAACGTTATCTGCTAATGCCTGATTATGACAAATCCACAGCAACAGAAGTTGTCTTGGCCTTGCCTGGTACAGTTATTGATGAGAATTATAGTCTCTTACTATTAGAAAACAAAAATCTGTCTCTTACAGATGCAGTTCTGTTAGACTCTGTACAGAAAGGCAAGCGCATATCGCCAGAAGCTATTGCCATGCTCCGCAAGCGCAAACTGATAGAAGGTCGTTTACCACATATCTTCATAGCAAAGGATATTGCCCAAGTAACAGACCAGAAGATAGAATATTCCAAGCACAAGGGATTGGACGACAAGAAATGCGAGGCATTGTTGCTTGATTCGTTGAAGGATCATGGTTCGTTGACGAAACCTGAAATAGTGCGTCTGCTTTGGGATGTGCTGTCTGACCAGTTGGACGACAAACAGAAGAACAATAAATTGGATTATTTGCTTAAACGATTAAGGAAAGCAGGAAAAATATGGACTGAAAGAAATGAAGTTACTTCCGTATGGCACCTCACGGAAAAATAGTTAATTTCCGTGAGGTTACAAGCACATTTCCGTGAGGTATAAGCCAAGTCTACATATGTAATATGTATTTATGCTGACAATCAGTCTATTACAGTCACTGGTGAGCTTGCGGAAAATTTTTATTTCAGAAAAATTCCGTGAGGTTTCCGCACATAAACCCTCAAAACAGACTCTTATTATGGAAGACATTCAAGAGAAATACAACCATCTTCTCCAGCAGAATGAGGCTATTCGTCAAGAAAACGAAGAGTTGAAATTGCTTCTACATGCGCACGGCATTGAATATAAGCCCAAGCATGCAGAAGAGAAGGATTCTGTATATTCACCTTTCACCTTTCCATCTGTCAAACTTTCTATAGAGGAGCGTGTTGCTATTTTTTTCATTCCTTATTCAAAGGCAGAGAAGATGTTTTTGCGCGAAGATGGTTCAGCAAAACAACTGGCAAGAGCGGTTACCAACCTGTCTGTATCAACGAGTGGAGGCGAGGCGTATGCGACAAAAAGAAATTCAAATGTGCAGATTGTCCTAACAGACATTTTGCGCCACTCACTTACCAAGACTTCTATCGCCATTTGGAAGGCAAAGACGAGAACTGTTGTGATGTTATCGGACTGTATGGCATAATGCCCGACAACAACTGTGCCTTTCTTTGCACCGATTTTGATGACAAAAGTTGCAAGCATGGCTATAAAGACGATGTCCTTGCATTTGTAGGAGTGTGCAAAGAATGGAATATTCCCTACGCCATAGAACGCTCGCGCTCGGGCAATGGTGCTCATGTGTGGATTTTCTTTGAGGAGCCAATACCGGCTTTCAAGGCTAGACGATTAGGAAATTCAATCCTTACAGAGGCTATGCGACATAATGGTCGTATGTCCTTCAACTCATACGACAGATTTTTCCCAAACCAAGACCGAATACCCGAAGGAGGCTTTGGCAACTTGGTTGCCTTGCCATTGCAGGGACAGGCTCGCAAAAGACGGAATAGTGTTTTCGTAGATGACGATTTCCTAGCGTACAAAGACCAATGGGCTTTCCTTTATAACATCAACAAAGTGAAAAATTCAGAAGTTGACATACTGCTAAACCTACATGTCTGTGAAGAACTTGGAGCACTCACAACTTCAAATGAGAGCAAACCTTGGGTAACTCCTATACCACAAGATATTTCCAAGGGTGATTTTTATTCCGAAATAGAAATCACCAAGGCCGATAAAATTTTATTGCTGTCCGCTAAAAGTTTTCGACCGATATAAATTAGGGCTGGATTCCTCGC
>UQKO01000024.1 GCA_900541575.1 uncultured Prevotella sp. | reverse complement strand
CCGGACGGCAGCGGTAAAGCTACCGAACGGCAGCGGCAGAGCAAATGATGCTCATTCAGCGACGGTAATAGCTTCGTTCGCTGATGGTAAGATGAAGTGTTACTTTATACTTAATACTTCAAATTAGCTGTCTTGCTAATAAAGTATCTCGGTCTGCGCTTTACCTCCGTATAGATTTTTCCCACGTACTCTCCGATGATGCCGCAAGCAAGTAGAATAGCACCGCCGATAAACCATATACTTACCATCTCAGATGTCCATCCTGCAATGGCCTTGCCTTGGAAATACATCACTATGCCATAAACGATAGCAGCAAAAGAAATGAACATACAGATGAGGCCCAAGAGCGTGATATATTGTAGCGGACGCACAGAGAAAGAGGTAATACCATCAAGCGCAAAGCCAAGCATCTTGCGAAGCGGATACTTACTCTCTCCCGCGAAGCGCTCGGCGCGATCGTAATAGACCGTGGCAGTATTGAATCCTAGTGATGCTACCATGCCGCGCAAAAAGAGATTTCTTTCAGGGAAGGCCATGAGTGCCTGCAAAGACCGACGGCTCATCAGACGGAAGTCGGCATGATTGTATACCACGTTGCTGCCCATGCTCTGCATGAGATGGTAAAACATCTGCGCCGTAGTACGCTTAAACCATGTATCTGTAGAGCGCTCTTTCCTCACGCCGAATACTACGTCAATGCCCTTATTGTAGAGCCTCACCATTTCTGCGATGGCTTCTACATCGTCTTGTAAATCTGCATCAATTGATACCGTGGCATCACCATGTTCGGCGGCCCATTCTAGCCCCGCCCAAAGTGCGTGCTGATGACCCACGTTGTGAGCCAAGCTAATGCCCGATACTAGGGCATTTTCTTTTGATAAACGCTCTATGAGGCTCCATGTGGCGTCTTGACTTCCGTCGTTGACATAGAGTATGTGTCCCTCTGTGATAGCGCCTTCCGATTGCAGGTGGGCGATGATGGACGATAGGCGAGAGGTAGTCTCGCTAAGCACGGCTTCCTCGTTATAACAGGGTACTACAATGACTAATTTCATGAGCGTTTGAATACAAATTTTACTAATAGAAAGTTGACGGGCACGGCGATGGCAAACACGGGGATGGGGGCTAGCGCAGAGCGTATGCCCAACCATAGGAAAAGGTTGAGCAAGCAGATATGTAAGAGATAGTTTACACCGTGCGCTCCCGCCATGCCCGCAAATTTATTCCACGATGGGGCAGAGTGGAAAGTAAAGTAGGCTGTAAGATAGAAGTTAACTACAAAACTCGTCGCATAACCCACGGTGTAGGCTATGCTTAGGGGCATCCATGCTCTTAGCATAAGATAAAGCCCATAGTGGAGCGCTGTGGCAAATACGCCCACGGCTATGAAACGCACAAAAGCCAAGCGTGGATGGTTTAGCATGTGGCGGGAGATGCGATTCTCATTCATGGGCAGATGCGAATGGAGCGAAGCGGTAGAGCTTGATGTATTTATGGTCATCGCAACTGCGGCGATGGAAGTCTTTGACTAGCCCGATGCATAGGGTGGGGTAGCGCTGCTTAAATGCCTCAATGTCGTCATTGCCCACAAGGAGTAGTCCTTCCTTCGGATGGAAGGCTTCAAAGGGTACGACGCGGTTGCCTAAGTAGAAGTTCACCGTGAAAGGATGGAGCGGATTGCCTGGTGTGAAGTCCGTTCGGAAAGAATAAATGCGTCCTTTGGGAGCAAGTCGCTCCACATATTGAGCCACGCAGAGGTCGCTTTTCGTGTTGAGCACTAGGGGCTGATACAAGCCGTCGAGGGCAAAGAATATGCTGAAGACGAGGGCAAACATTCCCGTGATCGGACTCTTTCGTCCATTCTTAGCGAAGAATGCAATGCTCAGTATGGGGAGAAGCATAGCAAGCCATCCCATCACCGTGAGTGGCGTATGAGCCAATGCATTGTACATGGCTAGATTTTCTGCTGCATGTCGTCCTTTCGCAAAGAGGACTTCGGGAACAAAGCCCATTCTCAGTGCGAGAAAAGTCAACGTGAGCAGTGCGGCAATGCTCGCTAGCGTCCAACCAAAGGCATACAACACTCGGCAGTGATTTCTCCGAAGCCACATGACACCTTCTGCCATGTAGTAGGCCAAGAAAGGGTAAATGGGCAGCAAATATACGCTACGTTTGCTCTTCGGAATGCAGTAGAACACGAATATAATTATGAGGCTGAGCAGTGAAAACAATCGCACATGATCCATGCCTCTCAGTCGCTCCCAATATGAGTGATTTTGGACTTTAAAAGATGTCTTGTTCCATTTCCACTTTTTCCATTTCACTACAAAAAGCATCATTAGGGCGAGCAGCGTATAAGGCACAAAACCAGCCACAACTGTCATTACATTGTACGTCCACGGGTTGACATGGCTATCGTACGACATTTTGCCAAGCAGCCGGAGCACATTCTCCTCGTATATGAGGTGTAGGAATTTATCGCCCCCTTCTCTCCAAGCGGCAGCATACCATGCAACGGGTAAAATGCACGAAAGCACCCCCACGCCCACGAGTCGCAGTAATGGCTTCCAAAGTCCCATGCCTACCATCCAACAGTAGATGAGCGTCACGAGGCAAGGCAGCGCGGCTCCTACCGGTCCTTTGGTAAGGAAAGCTCCGCTCAGACAAAGCACTGCCAACCACGGCACACGTTTCATTCCCCGCTCAGTCCATCGATATAATGCATAGAGCGAGAGCACCATCATGCACGTAAGCACCATATCTACTCGACAAGCCACACCAGCTCGGTGTACCTCAAAATTGCTCAGTAAGATAAGGCTGCTTACGAGTGCTAGCCCCAAGCCTCTACGACGAGCATAGAAGCGAAATCCTGCTAATGTCATCATGCTTAGCGCAATGGCCGATGGCATACGTGCCGAGTATTCCGTCACGTAGCCTAAGGGAAGTGAACACAGTGCTACCAACCAGTGGAAGAAAGGGGGCTTATAGGCCATATCAATACCATTGTTGATGGGAAGCACCCAATTGCCTTCCTTTAGCATCGACAGTGCCACTACAGCTTCTCTTGGTTCTCCTCGCGTATTAAATAGCGTATCGCCCAAGAAAAGGAATAGCGAGCATAGGCACACAAGGGCGAGTAGCCATGTGAACTTATTTATACTAATATTTTCTCTAATATCGTTTGTGAACAGATTCATTGTACGAAAAGTTTCTGCAAAAGTACAAGATTTTTACGATAAATATTCTTTGACGTGTGAAGATGTTATTTCATGTGGTGAAAATGGCCTTGAGTATTTACGTATATCACGGGAAATGATTGTCCTGTGCGACATGTTGGAATGTACGTCTTGTCATCCTCGAATGTAGATTCGTGAAAGGCAAGACGTACATTTGTGGACGGCATGTAAGTCACTTCTCTCATCATACAACCGAAAAGAACCGCTGACCCCGAGTTCCTTTGCACCGCAAATGCTAAGTCAAGAAGAACAAAAAACTCGCAGCTTAAGTGTATTCCACTAAAGTTGCGAGTTTGATTCTTATTGAGGATGTATTTGAGGTATTGCCCCCCTCTTGAATAATAAGTACACAAGAAGATGAGTCACAAATTACATGACTCGTCGTGATAATATAAGAGGGCTAGTGTTCTTCATACCCTTTATGGGATTCAAAGAGAGAATATTACATTTCATCATCAGAGATGTTTTTACTTACAAAATACGGGCTTGTTGTTGCCTCTTACTAGATATGTGTGACGCAGTCCGTACTCTTGTCTGCCGCATTTTTTGCATTGAAATGCATTGCGTACTAACCACTTATGACCAATGGTAAAATCTTTCTCACCAATGCCATCGACTTCTATAAGATCAATCTTGCTCTCGTCGCCATTCACAGGGTCAGCAAAGATGCGAAAGCCTACATGGTCTTGCGGCTCGTCTGCTGCATACCAATGTTCTGAAGTGGGACAATCGTCCATGCTGTTGTAGCAACTTCCCATAGCAGCATACATGGTTTTCTTATCACCATACATCATGATAGAGGTAGTGTCGGCACACATTTCAGCCACGTTGCCACGCATATCATATACGCCTATCTTGTTGTGGGCGAGTTCTGCCACAGGGCGTTTTGTTGTGGCTTCCCAAGCCTCTTTGTCGCCACCGCCGCATTTGTAAGCCATGAGCCATTCATCAGTAGAAGGAAGACGGAAACGCAACGGCCAGCTCTCAACTTCAGCCTTATGATTGAGTTCAGAGATAAAGCAGAGAACATCGTTATAGCTGAGTCCTGTTGCGGGAAACTTACTCTTTGTTGTCCATCCCTTGGCATTGTTGGGATAGATAGCTGCCCACAATGCTTGCGTGGTTTCAGTCTCAGCCACGTATACAGCGGAAGAATCTGCCTCATTAGCAGCTAAGTGAAAGTTTAAAGAGATGCCATTAAAGTGCGCTTTCCACGAGCCTACATTGGAACATTCCTTGAAAACTTTCGACATTTCGTGCTTATGGTTTTCTTCGGAAGGGCGTACCTCTGTCAATCCGCATTTGCTACATTGATAAATATTGAGATACTGAGCAATATGGTAGAACGAAGTCTTGTCAATAGCTCCCACTTCTTCTTTTTTGCTAAGCACCCAGTTGTGAGGAGGACAGGGTTGTTCTAACCATTCCCATTCCGTGTATTGCTCTAAGAGTTCCTTGCGACTAGGGTTCTCACATAGTCTGTATAGAGAAATGGTCTTAGGCTGTATCGTCCCACCATTTTTCTGAATAGGATCGCCATACGTTTCCTCAGTAATGATACGTTCGTCTTCACAATCAGAACATTTAGTCTCAGAGATAAGAGATTTGATGGTAGTTACAGTCTCTTTGCCAACATTTTCTTTGTAATTACAGCGTATGCACGTATGCGAGATATTGTAAATAATGGTTTCCTCTTCTTGGCACCCATCCTTTGATTTTGTGCGTTTGATGCTATTATAATCAGCTTCACATCGGTCACTTTCCCATGCGTGAGGAGGACATTGGGCTTTGGACTGATCTTTGTCTTCCACCGTACGGGTTAATCCATACTGGCTTAGATCCTCACCACAGTCCTTGCATTTCTTGATGATGTTGTAAGTTTCCACCACCATATTGTCAGAGATGCGTTCGCGCTTGGTCACCACTACATACTCGTCTGTGTTACGATGGTAGCAACCATGTTCTTCTTTGGGCGTTAAACGTGAGAAATACGTATAATGATTGCCCCTTGACATAAGGTTTCCTTCCATATCATAGATATCAGCATATATATATAAGGAGTCGTCTATGGGGTTGCCCTCAGCATCATAATGCTTGTCTGCAAATGAAGTGATATCATTGGGTACGAATATACCGAAAGGAGACCAATCACTGCGCTTGCGACTAATATAGTTCACCATGTGTGTGCGTTCGGCTACACGTTCTTCTTCCCAAGCGCGATCGTCAAATTGTCCCTTGGCATAGAAGATGCGTGGATGTCCTTTGCTGTCTTTTTCGTCGAGATATTCGTAAAACATGCAAGGGCGTGTGCGTTTAGCATCATGATACATGTTGAGCCGCACGATAAAGGGCACTTTCCCTTCTTCATTGAACGATAAGTTGGGTGGAAGATAGCTCACACCGATGATATTGCCCGAGAAATCGCCTGCTTCAAAGTCTTCATCTGCATATTTCTTTACGGTGCTTTCCTTATAAGCTTCTGTATCAAACCCCCAATCTATATTTTCCAATATCGTGGTTTTAGCTTTGATATAAGCCATTTCCAATCCCTTGGAGGAGCCTCGAATCACTATATCTTGATACTTGTAAGGCGATTTGAGAGCTATCTTCCAATACACAGTAGAGGTAAATGTCTTGGGGGCGTAGGCCATGGTGTTGCGACGGAGTGCCTCGCGTGGAACGAACTGTTTGATCGGTTGGCGCAAGTCCTTCACTTTCTGTATGCAGCCCACAGGCTTCAGTTGTGTTTGATTCGCAAGTAGGTTAAACGGAGCTGTAAAGGTCGGATCGTTCCATAGTGTGATGTTTACGGTATAATCACCCGTGACGGAAGGGCCTCCGTCAAAATCGTAGTATTGTATGGTAACAATATATCCATACTCGTTGTCAACAAGAACCATGTCGGGCTCTATTTGCACATGAACTTTAAGGGCATACGCCTTGCTCACGCAGAGCAGAGCGTATGCCGCAAAGAGCAACATCGTGTGCAATATATGCTTGATGCTTTTCATATATCATGTAATGTTTTATCCAGGAAGGTTATCACGCCACTTTTGATTGAACCAATAGGATGTCAAGTAGAAATAATTTGTGCGATTACTCTCTATTTCTTCTTTGAAAAGGGCGTATACCATGCTTTCGTCTACTTTGGTTAGGTCGAGGACATCCACATTATAACCGCGTAGGTTGATAGTCTTGAACATCGAATTATTAGGCTTGAGGTAGTACACTTTCTCCCCATATTCGTCCTTTTCGCTATCCAATAGAATTTTTCCTGCAGGCATAGCTTCGTCGCGCGAATAATTGCTTTCAAATCGAATTTTGTATTTAAATACCAATACATTATCAATCAATTTTCCAAGCAGAAGATATTCTCTGTTTAGATAGCAAAGATAGAGACCAGAATTACCCTTTATCTTACCAATACGCCAGTTGATATATGACATGGAATCATAGCCATCATCATTGGGATCAATCCATCCGTAATAGTTGTTGAACACAGAGGGAAGGATATTTCCCTCCTCAGCTTTGACCATCACGCTTTTGCTAATGTAGCAGCGTTTCCCTTGAATGGTGGTAGTAACCCAATTTGGGTTGTCACCCATATCGTTAACTATCTGTGCTGCACATATCTGTCCTTGGGCATAAATGTATTCATTATCAAAATTATATTTTGCAGCCTTGGCATTGGGCGAAATGCGTACGTTGGCATAATTACCCTTTACGCGGTAGAGCGCCTTGGGCGCTTCAAAGGTGAGTTGGCTAAGTGCCTTTTGTGCCACGTTCATTTGAGCATACATGGGCAAGGCAACTAGTACCAAACAGATAAAACTACTAAGGATGTGGTTGAGATTCTTCATTGTATCAAAGTTTTATCCCAAAACTCCAACTGGAAATTTAGAGAAGGAGTCGGGGGTGAGGTAAAAATAGCCAGTCTGTTCTTTGTCTATTACATCTTTGAATAGCATATACACAAATGTGTCGGGTAGCTTGCAAAGGTTAAGCCACTGATAAGTGTTGCCTTGATCATCTTTATAATAATAGAAAAGGTCAGAACCGAGCTGAAAAGAATATACACGTTCGCCATCTTCTACTGTGCTGCTCATTTTGTATGTGCCAGGACGAAGAGGCTCACACTCGCCTTGGTTAACATTGTCTATTGCTACGCAGTATTTGAATACTAACACTCCATTTACCATTGCACCGAGATGCAGGTGGGCATAAGGACTACTGCCCCAAGTTTCAGCTATGTATAGGTTTTTGAAATGTGGTAATTTTCCAATTCTCCATTGTAGTTGGTTGTAGTCTTCTCCTTCGCTTTCCGACCAAAGGTAGGGCTTGTTATACACTGAAGGTAAGATTGTTCCACCTTGTGTTTTCCGCATAACAGTTTTACTTACATAGTATTTCTTCCCCATTTCATCGAAGGTGATCCAATTGGGATTGTTGCCAATGTCGTTGACTATTTCTCCACCGCAGAGACTGCTACTCCCTCTTCCCAAAGCCGATGTCGGAGGCAGAGATGCTTTAGCAGCCTTGGTGTTTGGAGATTTGCGTATGTTGGCATAATCTTTCTTTACCATATACAGAGCGTTAGGTGCTTCGAAGGTGAGAGCATTCAACTTTTGTGTGATGTTCTGCGCCTGCGAGCTAAGACAGAAAACGGCAAGAAGTAAAAAAATCAATCGGGGGGGTAGTTTCATTGTGATGTGGATTTAAAGATTTGTAATTTATCGTTCACAAATGTACTGAAATATCCAATAAAGAATCCTATTCAATAGGATGAAAGTACGTATTTTTGTGCAAAATCATTATTCTTAATGAAGAAGTCTAACTTTTCTATAGAAAAATATGCGGACTAAGATCGTTGTTTCATTTAACGCATCAAATCTAGCTTTCATCAACTTCGTAAATAATACTTTAAGTCTGTTCTACACCTTTGTTTAAAAAGAGAGTAAAGTACAGTTCAAAGAATGCTATCCTCAACATCCCCTCTTCAAGACAAATAGTGGAATGATATAGCACATTAGGAGCAGAAAAAAGCCCCCTTATCACCCGTGTGGGGGTGAAAGGGGGCTTCAAGCTTCTATGGCTTATCTTTCATTCAATTATTCCGAGATTAGTCGTTGCGGGGACGACGTGCGGGGCGGCCTTCGCCACCTTCGCGGCGTGGACGGCGTGCGGGACGATCTTCCCAACCTTCGGGCTTCTCTTCGAGCACGCGGTGAGAAAGGCGGAACTTGCCTGTCTTCTCGTCAATCTCGAGGAGCTTCACCTGGATGGTGTCGCCTTCCTTGATGCCAGCTTCCTCGACTGATTCGAGGCGCTTCCAGGCAATCTCTGAGATGTGGAGCAAGCCTTCCTTACCCGGCATGAACTCTACGAAGCAACCGTAAGGCATGATGCTTACTACCTTGGCATCGTATACTTCGCCTACTTCGGGGATGGCTACGATGGCACGGATCTTGGCTACTGCTGCATCGATGCTATCCTTGTTGGGACCTGATACTTGGATCTTGCCTACGCCGTCTTCTTCTTCGATGGTGATAGTTGCACCAGTCTCTTCCTGCATACCCTGGATGATCTTTCCGCCCGGGCCAATAACGGCTCCGATGAATTCCTTAGGAATCTCGAAGGCTTCGATGCGGGGTACGTGGGGCTTGAGTTCGGGACGGGGAGCAGGCATGGTCTCGAGGATCTTGCCGAGAATGTGCTCACGGGCTTGCTTGGCTTGTGCGAGTGCCTTTTCAAGGATTTCGTATGAGAGACCATCGCACTTGATATCCATCTGTGTGGCAGTGAGTCCCTTGGCAGTACCAGTGGTCTTAAAGTCCATATCGCCCAAGTGATCCTCGTCGCCGAGGATGTCGCTCAATACGGCATATTTGTCTTCACCAGGATTCTTAATCAATCCCATGGCGATACCGCTTACGGGAGCCTTGATGGGCACACCGGCGTCCATTAGGGCGAGTGTACCAGCACATACGGTAGCCATTGATGAAGAACCATTGGATTCGAGAATATCGCTTACTACGCGTACGGTGTAAGGATAGTCTGCAGGAATCTGGCCCTTCAGGGCGCGCCATGCCAAGTGACCATGACCAATCTCACGACGGCCTACACCACGTTGAGCTTTGGCTTCACCTGTTGAGAAGGGAGGGAAGTTGTAGTGGAGGAGGAAGCGCATGTAGCTTTTATCAAGTACATCGTCTACCATTTTTTCATCGAGCTTCGTACCGAGCGTAGCGGTAGCGAGAGCCTGTGTTTCACCACGAGTGAAGATGGCCGATCCGTGGGGCATGGGCAGAGGAGAGACCTCGCACCAGATGGGGCGGATGTCGGTGGTCTTACGTCCGTCGAGACGCTTGCCTTCGTCGAGGATGCAACGGCGCATAGCGTCGCGCTCTACGTCGTGGTAGTAACGGTCTACCATAGCATTTTTCTCTTCAAGCTCATCTGCTGAGAGCTCGGGGTGAGCTGCAGCGTAGCGTTCTTTGAAGTCTTCACGGATTTGGGTGAATGCATCCTCGCGCTGATGCTTGTCGTGGTCGCCTGCTTCAGCAATGGCATAGGCGGGCTTGTAGCACTCGTCCTTTACCTGCTGACGGAGCTCCTCGTCGTTCACCTCGTCATCATATTCGCGCTTCACGTCGGTGCCGAGTTCCTTAGAGAGTTCCTTTTGGAGTTGGCACATGGGCTTAATAGCTTCGTGTGCCACCTTGAGGGCTTCGAGTAGTGCGCTTTCGGGCACTTCGTCCATTTCGCCTTCCACCATCATGATATTCTCTTCGGTAGCACCTACCATGATATCCATATCGGCCTGCTTGAGCTGGTCGAAGGTGGGGTTGACCACGTATTCGCCATTGATACGAGCTACGCGTACCTCAGAGATAGGACCTTCGAAGGGAATATCGCTAGCAGCGAGTGCTGCAGAGGCAGCGAAGCCAGCCAAGGCATCGGGCATGTCTACACCATCGGCTGAGAAGAGCGTGATGTTGACATATACCTCGCAGTGGTAATCGGAGGGGAAGAGGGGACGGAGAGCACGGTCGACGAGGCGTGAGGTAAGAATCTCATAATCGCCTGCACGGCCTTCGCGCTTTGTGAAGCCGCCGGGGAATCGGCCTGCTGCACTGTATTTTTCTTTGTAGTCACACTGGAGGGGCATAAAGTCTGTGCCGGGCTGAGCCGTCTTTGCAGCACAAACGGTGGCAAGCAGCATGGTGTTGTTCATGCGCAACATTACGGCGCCATCAGCTTGCTTGGCCAATTTGCCAGTTTCGATGCTGATGGTGCGTCCATCAGGCAGCGAAACGGTTTTGGTTATCACGTTCATCTGATTATGTTTATGGATTTTTTGTTTTACCTTCTGTAAATCACGCAAAAGTAGCAAATATTTTTCGGCTATGGGTTACTTAGGTCCATCTTTTTTTATTTTCATGTGGAAAAGAATGGCTTGATGGGTAATAGATAGTCAGTAGAAACGCTTTTTGTATGGCTTTTTGCTTGTTTGATTTCCCCTTATCATCTATCTTTGCAACGATAAAGTTCGCAGACTTTATTATTTGCTAAAACACTCACTTTTGCTATGAAGAAGTCCTTTCGATATATTCCTACCCTTTTTGCACTATGCCTTGTAGTTTCTCTACTGTCGGTTGTGCGTGTGTATGCTCTGCAGGGCAGATGCAATCTGTCGTATCTTGAGGAGAAACTCACGATGCATCCTGCGGCATCGGCCGAAGTCCGTCATTCCCATTCTGTCACTGACCCTACAATGCAGGCCGAGCGACTCTTTGAGTGGTTCAAGGCTGCCTCGGGCTTCGATCGCACCTATCCACGAGAGAAAGTGTATCTTCACCTTGACAATTCTGCCTATCTCGAGAATGATTCAATTTGGTATAAAGCCTATGTGGTGAGGGCGTCAAGTTTGCTTCCCACTACGTTGAGCCGCGTGCTCTATGTAGAACTGTTGAATGCCGACGGACAACTCGTGGAAAAACAGACGTTGAGGCTCGACTCGTTGGGGCAAGCCGATGGGTGTTTCAAACTCAAACTTCCTGTTCGTGCTGGTTATTACGAAATTCGTGCCTACACCCGCGAAATGACTAATTGGGGAGAGAGCGCCTGCTTCTCGCGTGTCATTCCCGTATTTACGGCCTCTAATTCGCAGCGCAAGTTAGAGCAATCGCTCTCTACTAATATAGCCGACCTTTCCATCCCCGAGCCTACAGAGCATGGCGGCATCTCCATAGGGTGTCCGCGTCCGTATATAATGAAAGAGTCAAAGGAACGCTTGCTAGAATTTTATCCTGAGGGGGGATTGCGAGCCAAGGGAGTGGAGCAGCGTATTGCTTATAAACTGACTGATGGGCGTGGCCAAGCTGTGGAAGATACGTTGCAACTCTTCGATGATGACGGGCAACTCATTGGCGAGACTTCGCCCGAATATGAGGGTATGGGTTCTTTCCTCCTTCCCGCCCAGGTGCGTGGAGGATATGCTTTGCTAAAAGACCATCAGCGAAGAGTGCGCGAAGGAAAGAATCGTTTCACTCTGCCCGAAGCTACGCAGGCTTATGTAATTGCTACGAAGATGGGCGCAGATGGATTAGACGTGACCATCACAGCCAACGACTCAGCTCTCACCGCTCAAAGTCTCTTGGGCTTGGCTGTAATATGTCGTGAGAAGACGTGCTATTTCGATACACTCACCGTGCCTCGTGAAGGACTTGATATTTTTGTGCCCCGCAAAGCCCTGCGTGCAGGTGTTAATCGGGTGGAACTCTTCGATGTAGCAGGCCATAGTCAATGTACGCGCTTGGTATGGGTTCAGCCCAACGAGGCTGAGAATCGTCACGTAACCGTACATCTCTCGCAAAACAAGGCCGAGTATGGCCCTTTTGAACCTGCTGCCTTACGCTTGCAACTTACCGATGCTAAGGGAAATCCCGTAAAGACTACCCTCTCTGTGGCCGTGCGCGATCTGAATGGCAATATTACTGATCCTAATGATGGCGGACTTGTGGCCGACCTTCTACTTTCGTCCGAGCTTCGTGGCTACGTGGCGCGTCCCGACCTATATTTCCAAAAAAACGATGCTGCTCATCGTCGCATGCTCGACCTCCTACTCATGGTACAGGGATGGACGGCCAACACGTTTAGCGTGATGTGTGGAGCAGATACTTTCCGCCTGCGCCAGCCCATCGAAGACCGACTCTTACTGCGTGGTGGCCTCTATACTTTCAATAGGCGCGCGCCGCAATCCAACTTCTCGCTCAATTTTCGTGCTTATTCGCTAAAGGGCAATGCCATTGAGGGCACTACACGCACCGATAGTCTAGGTCGCTTCGCCTTCGAGTCGATGGTCGACTTCAATGGCGACTACATCGGACAGTTTAATACGCGCGATTCTGAAAATAAAAAGCGCTGGAGTCGCCTCACGCTCGACCGATGGTTCGCCCCCGAACCGCGTCCGTTTACGCCAGCCGATCTAGACTTGAAAATTCCCGTGGTAGAAGATAGCATCGTATCGTTTAAACAGGTAGGAGCGGATAAACCCGAATTATTTGAATGGACCGACACTCTTTCACGGATTTCTTCCACATTGCTCAAGGGCGTGGAAGTAAAGGCAAAACGCAAGTATCATGGCTTTACGGGCAATCGTTTCTCTTATGGTGGAGGGCCGCAACATGGCATGAAAGCTGCTACCAAATTCTACAATGCCGAATGGATGGTGGAGCATGCCAAAGACTTGGGTATCGACCTCGGAGAAGTGGGCAATCTTGTGAGCCTTTTGGAAGTAACTTACGATGGAGATAAGAAAAATAGAGGTTGGGACTACCTTTCGGCAGCACAAGGCTTGGGAAGATATACTACTTCACGCAGTGCGGAGGAAGTGGCCGATCCTTATAACTTTTGGGGGATGTCTGTCGATAAGGAAACTGGACAAGTTATCACCGAAGATGGAGAGAAACTCGATAAGCTCACCTCGCTCGAAACGGGTTCGTGGAATGAATTGTTCAAGGAACTTGATAGGCAGAATAATTCTTCTCACTCCCTAAAGGTCTACTACAACAATAGACCTGCTGCTGAAACGGGTGGTTTCTATGATGATTTGTTAGCTGAGGAGGTGAAATATATTGCCGTAGTGACCGACCCCTATGCCACTGATGCCGTGACGGGCGAGAGTAAGCGTAATAGTACCAAGCGCTATTCCGTCTATATTTACACCATTCCAGATTTTTATCGTTATCGTAGCAAACGTGGTGTTGATCGTCGTCGCATTCAAGGTTTCACCGTAAAGACGAACTTCTATGCCCCCAATTATCGCACAGCCGACCTTCCCAGCGATAAGGATATCCGTCGTACGCTCCATTGGGATCCCTCAGTTCAGACTGATGAGAAAGGGCAAGCCTCGTTGCTCTTCTTCACCAACTCGCGCGATGGACAGACACTCGATGTTTCCGTTCGTGGTGTGAGTGCCGAAGGTGGATGGATAGAGTAAAAACTAGATTTTGGGAGAGCGAACTTTTTCCTTGATGAGGAAGAGTTTCTGAAGTTTTTTGTCCCTCTCTAGCACAGAGTGAGGAATATCTTTTACAGAATTTTCCGGTGCGAAAATATACGCTTTTTCGGATCACGCAAATGTAGTGCTTTCCAACCCATAACGGGCTAATATAACTAAAGTTTCCCACCCCCAATAAAGAGGGTGGGAAACTTTAGAGGGCCTTTCTTGTGAGAGTGAAGTTCTAAAAATGTTCTGTCACCTTCTTTTCCTCTACATGCCATACCTTGCGATGCTCAATAAAGGGGAAGAGGTGCTCGTCGTGGCTCACTACTACAATCGCTCTCTTTTGGGCCTCGTGGCCGAGGATGCGGTAAAGTTCTGTACGGGAGGATTCGTCGAGATGCGTTTCGGGCTCGTCGAGCAAGAGAAGGTCGGGCTTTGATACGAAGGCACGGGCTAGGAGCGTGCGCTGCCACTGACCACCGCTGAGGTCGGAGATGGGTCGCGAAGCAAGGTCGGTGAGGTGGAATAGTTTAAGTGCCTCAGCAGTCTGCTTGTGATGTTCAGATCTGAACGACTGCCAGAGCTGCTTTCGGCAAGCCATTCCCGAGAGTACAATGTCGGCAACGGTGGTGGGAAACTGACGATCAATATGGCGATATTGTGGCAGATAGCCAATCACCACGTGCTCTCTCCGCTCTATGCTGCCACATGTGGGCTGTAGCAGTCCTGCGATGAGGCGAAGTAGCGTGGTTTTGCCCCCACCGTTAGGTCCTGTGAGCACCACGAAGTCGCGCTCACCGAGTTGCTCGTTGATGTGGCAAAGCACGTGGCGCTCGCCGTAGCTGAGGCACACATTGTCTATACTCAGTATCGTGTTGTCGTTCATTCTTGGGTCAGTGATTTTGCAATAAACCTCATTTGTTGTGTTATGTCGTAGGCCAAGGGATTGATTTCTACAATGCGAGCTCCCACCTCGCCCGCAATGCGTCGGGCTGCCTGTCCGCTATGTTCTTTTGAGACGAAGGCCACTTTTATCTCCTCGCTTCGGCATGTATTGACGAGTTGCTGGAATGATGCCGCCGAGGGTTCCTTGCCGTCATGTTCCACTGCTAGCTGCACAAGTCCATACTGACGTGCCATATAGCCCAGGGCGGGGTGGTATATAAGGAATGTGCGGGAAGGGGCATGCAGCAGGGTGGAGCGGAGTTGCTTATCAAGTTCCTCTAGTTCAGCTATGGTCGTGTTGAGACGTTCCTCGTAGTAGGCGCGGCGAGCAGGTTGATGAGTGCTGAGTGTGCGTGCCACTTGTCGAGCCATTAGGCAAAGATTTTGTGTGGACATCCATAGATGTGGGTCGATGCTTTCGGCCACAGCCCCATGGTGGTGGCCATCTTCGGCTATGGGAGTGATGCCTTCGCGCAGTTCTACTAGATGGAGTTCGGGCGTGGAGGCTGCCATTTGTCTGAGTCGCGTTTGCTCAAAGCCCATTGTTCCCACGCTGAAAAGAATTTCGCTCTGGCTTAGGTTAATCATCTGTCGTGGCGTGGGTTCGTAAGTTTCTGGGCTTGCTCCTTGCGGCATGAGGGTGGTGACCTCATAATCTTCTCCTGCTATGTGGCTCACTACCCATCGCAGTGGCTCAATGCTCACGGTGAGTATGGGCTTCTCGGAAGAGGTTCTTCCTCCTTTGCAAGCGCTGAGACTAAGCAGTAAGAGAAGAAATAGGTGAAAAATGTGTCGCATAGGAGAGGGAAGGGAAGAATAAATAAAGTTAGTAAATATTAGGCAGTACTTATCAGGTATTGGCTAAAATAGTATAGGTTGAATGGTGGCAATGCCCACTTTATATGGGAACTCCCACACTCTATACTACGCAATAGGCTTGAATCAGTAGCCAATAGCGTATGAACTTACCAATGGCTACGGTAATCATTGAGTAGATTAATTTTGTGCGTAGAAAGCCCATACTCACTGTAATCACACTACCGATGATAGGCACCCAAGCCAGCAGACCTGCCCATGCACCGTAGCGGTGAATCCATTGCTTACCACGCTCAAGCTTTTCTGGCTTCACTTTTGTCCAGCGCTCTATCCACTCCTCTTTGCCGAGTGAGCCTACACCATAATTAAACAACGCGCCAAGCACATTGCCTGCAGTGCCCCAAAGCAAAAGCTCTGTGGGATCAGTGCCCGCAGCTAGCAGACCGACCATCACCACTTCGGAGGCGAAAGGGAAAAAACTCCCAGCAAGAAAAGCAGCGGCAAACATGCCAATGCCACCATGTTGGATGAGTATTGTGAAAAGTGCATCCATAAATAGAGGTGTGAATAGCGGAGGAGAGAAGATGTTTATGCAGAGAACAAATAATTGTAGATGCCTAATGCTCCCAAGAGCATGAGTATAAGGTAAAACCATGCATTGAAGAAGCGTCCTTTTCCCAATGCATAATGGTGAGCAATGAGCGTTGACGAATTGGCAATAAAGAGACGCATCAGTTCGTCGAAGTATTTCGGGACAAGCAATAGTCCGGCCATGATGATAAATTCCATCGTGGTAATGACGTAGATAAGCATACGTGTGCGAATCTTGTCGTTGTAGGCCGTATGAAAGAAGTGAACGAGCGCCATTATGGCAAGGAAGGCCATCGTGCCCGCTGTAATCCATTGCGGAAGAGAGAGTTGGCTATAGTCGGGCTGGGGGAGAGAGAGCCACGGCTCTAGGTATAGGAATGCCGTGTCAAGTTGGTTCTCCCATATAGCAATAGCGGCGTAGAACCAATAGGGAACCATCGCGCCGAGCAGACCAGCTAAGAATGTGCGCCACGTGAAATTGCGTAGTTGGAATATCATGCAAAAATAGCTCGCTATGGCCAGCACTAGCATAGGAGGGAACTTGATGCTCGCTAAGCTGAGAAACAAGAAAGCATGGAACACATAACCCTCGCCTCTTGCTTTCTGATAGGAGGCAAATAGCATGAAGTAGCTCAGCACAAGGCAGGGCACAGCCAATGCGCCCGAATCCCATCGATGGAGCGCGGGACATACGAGCATGAGGTATAAGAATGTGGTGCTCATCAAGCGGGAGCGGATGCGCAGCAGTGCGTTGCGATTGTTTAGCTCCATGATGAGGTAGGCCGAGAGCCCTGTCACGGCCAATCCTGCCCATAGTTGCCAATCGGCGGGGTCGGGCAGTATCCACAAAGCCAATGTGACGAGTGCCATAATCGGCAGGGTGAGCGTGCCCGAAACGATATTGTTTCTCAGTGTGTGCACAACGTTGATTTGCTATTGGAGAGTGGGCAAATGTATTAGAGGGCAATTCATTCTGAAACAGAAAGTGTCTCAACTTTCGGATTGAGTATAGGTGAACTGAAAGCTCAGATCTCTTTGATAGTGAAATCAGTCACATAATTTGCTACGTTCCTTCATTTACTTACTATCAAAAGTAAACTTTCCTTATCACACAAGATCCTCTTTCAGAATGAATATAACCACCCTAAAAGGCTAATGTGGACTAGGGCCAATGGTGCGGTGCGTCGGCCATGGAAGCTTCTATGAAACTTTTTCATTGGCATCAACCCATTCACTTATTGAGCGCAAAGCGCATCATATTAGCCTGCCTGTCGTCTAAAGGTCCGCACCAATGTCTGTGCGGAAATATTTCTTGTTAAATTGTATGTGTTCGGCGCCTTTCATTGACTTGGCTAGTGCTTCGGCCTTGTCCTTACCATATGAGCTTACAGCGATGACACGACCACCTGCCGTGACGAGTTTGCCATCTTTCATGGCTGTGCCAGCATGGAATACTACGCTTCCAGGAACATCGGTACCCGTAATCTCAAAACCCTTTTCGTAAGCTTGCGGATAGCCGCCAGATACACACATTACGCATACGGCTGCACGATCATCGAATTCCACATGGCACTGGTCTAAGTTGCCTTGAGCTACGCCTTCAAAGAGATCAACGATATCGCTTTTCAAGCGAAGCATGACTGTCTCTGTTTCCGGGTCGCCCATGCGGCAGTTGTACTCAATCACCTTGGGCTGTCCGTCGCAGTTGATTAGACCGAAGAAGATGAAACCTTTGTAGTCAATGCTCTCGGCAGCGAGACCATTCACAGTGGGACGAATGATTTCCTTGTCAACCTTCTGCATCCATTCTTTGGTGGCAAAAGGTACGGGGGATACGGAACCCATACCGCCCGTATTGAGCCCAGTGTCGCCTTCGCCAATGCGTTTATAGTCTTTAGCCTCGGGTAGGATTTGGTAGTGCTTGCCATCGGTCAGAACGAACACAGAGCATTCTATGCCCGAGAGGAATTCTTCGATTACTACGCGGCTAGATGCATTGCCAAACATCCCGCCGAGCATGTCGCGTAGTTCCTTTTGGGCCTCCTCAAGTGTGGGCACGATAAGCACGCCTTTGCCCGCACAGAGTCCATCGGCCTTGAGCACGTAGGGAGGTTGCAGTGTTTCCAAGAATTGGCAGCCTGCCTCCACCTGAGTGCCATCGAAGGTCTCGTAAGCCGCAGTGGGAATGTTGTGGCGCTTCATAAAGCCCTTAGCAAAGTCTTTCGAACCTTCCAATACGGCACCAGCCTTTGAGGGACCTATCACAGGCACCTGCTTCACGTCGTCGCGATTCTTGAAATAGTCGTAGATACCCTTTACTAACGGATCTTCAGGACCTACTACTACCATATCTACTCCATGTGTTACCACAAAGTTGGCTACGGCATCGAAATCGTCAGCTTTGATAGCAACGTTCTCGCCCACCTGTGCGGTACCGGCATTTCCCGGAGCAATGTAAAGAGTTTCTACCTTTGCACTTTGTGCAATTTTCCAAGCCAGTGCGTGCTCGCGGCCGCCACTGCCCAAAAGTAAGAGTTTCATAAGCGTTAGAATGATTGATGCTACAAATTTACGGCATGATGGGCGAAAGGCAAAGTGTTTCACGGAAAAACTTTCGTTTCTCCCCATGTTAGCCTCGCTTTAAGCGCCCTCTTATAGCCATCGTTACTAATCGAGACAAGAATATAATGAGGAGAGAGGAAAATAATCCTGTGTAAAAGCGCTTCGTATTCCGAGCAAACCTATAACTTTGCAGCATGATACGCATTCGCAAACGAACCCTCGAGGAGCGTTTCAATACGCTGACTCATTTGGCAGGTGTGGTGTTTACCCTCATTGCCGCATGGAGTATTCTCCGCCTAGGCTATAGCAGTAATTGGAAAAATGCCTTTGGTACGACTTTCTTTACCTGTGGAATGCTCTTGATGTATGCTGCCAGCACTCTCTACCATTGGGCCATGCCTGGCCAGACGAAGGCGATGCTTCGCGTGCTCGACCATATCAGTATCTACGTGATGATTGCTGCTTCGTACACGCCGATGTGTATCGGCGTAGTGGGAGGAGTGCTCGGATGGACTGTGTTCGGCATATTGTGGGGCGTGGCTCTTGGTGGAATGGTATATAAGATTACAGCGATCAATCGCTTCCCGCGTCTTTCGCTCTTTATCTATCTGGTCATGGGATGGACTTTCGTGTTTATTGCCGAACCTGTATGCCGTAATATTAGTACGGGAGCTCTGCTCTGCTTGCTAGCTGAAGGGCTCTTCTATACTTCGGGTACGTATTTCTTTGCTCATGATAATCGCTGTTTTTATCACGGAGTATGGCACATCTTTGTGCTCCTTGGTTCGGTGAGCCATTGGCTTGCCATACTTTTAATCCTTTCGTGAGGAGAACGACTGTCAATCTTTTACTCGTCGCTGGGATTCTAAGGAAACACCAAACAGCAAATCTACTTGCATTTTTTTACTAAAACATACAACATTATGAAAACTCCTATCGCAACTACTCAGGCTCCTGCAGCCATTGGTCCTTACAGTCAGGCTGTCGAAGCTGGCAATATCGTATACGTGTCAGGTCAGCTCCCGATAGATCCTGCCACTGGAAAGTATGCCGAGGGTGGTATTAAAGAACTCACTGCACAGTCGCTTACCAACATTAAGCATATTCTCGAAAAGGCAGGCTTAACCATGGATAATGTGGTGAAAACAAGTGTTTTCTTGGCCGACATGGCCGATTTCGCTGAAATGAATGAGGTTTATGCACAATTTTTCACGGCTCCCTTCCCCGCTCGTTCTGCAGTGGCTGTAAAGACTCTTCCCAAGGATTCGCGTATTGAGATTGAATGCATTGCTGTAAGGTAAGTGCAGAAAGTAAGAAATCCTCGATGAAACCATAGAAAAATGCAAAAAATAGGCGTTTATCTCTCGTCGAAAGAGAATCTTCCTGAAAACTATGTACAGGCTGCTCGCGAAGTGGGTGAACTCATCGGGAAGACGGGACGTATCCTCATCTATGGCGGTGCTCGTAAAGGCTTGATGGAAGTGCTTGCACAGAGTGTGAAGCAACACGGAGGGCGTGTCTACGGTATGGTACCCGAAATAATAGAGAAGCGTGGCCTCGTGAGTGATGCAATAGATGTAACCTTTCGTTGTGTAGACCTTAGCGATCGCAAGATGATGATGAATCGTGAAAGCGACGTGCTTGTAGCTCTTCCTGGAGGTATCGGTACGCTCGACGAGGTGTTTACAGTAATGGCCAATACCGTGATAGGTATTCGTCATCAGCCCGTGGTGTTCTACAATGTAGATGGTTGTTGGGATGCTCTCCTTGCTGCATTGGATAATCTCTTTGAACAAGGACTTGTAAGCGGTTCTCCATCAGACTATTACAGTGTGGCACACAATATACAGGAATTAGCATCTCTCATCTAATCGGGTGGGGGAATGTAATGAATAGAACCTCCCTATAGTCCGTTGCAAACTGCTAGGTGAACGAAATCTCGCCACGCGAACAGAGGTTTCTAAGGGGGATAGAGTAAAGCAAGCGTATAGGCAAAATAGTCTATACGCTTGCTATTCTTTTTCTTTATGGTATTTTCGCATGAGCGCCATCTCCTCCTCATCGTTGAACTAGGGTGAAGTTCTTACAGATTTGACGGCTCTGCGGAATGCCACGTTGCTAATACCCTTTCTGAGCAATGTTTTGGAACTTCGCATTTGCCGTTCTCAGATGTACATCTTCCCATTGTTCACCGCCCAGTGAACGACGGGAAGATCTTCAAATAAAAACGGAAAAACCAAAGTTTTAGCGTGATAATAACGAAGTTAGAATCACTCCATTGGCAGTCTACGAAATTCTCCGTTCACAAGGGGAAATTTCAATCTTCAAGTTTCGGTTTTAACTTGAGCGGGCAGGATCTGAAACTTTGATAGCAGTTGTTGTCCAGTGCGTTGCAGTGTCCTCTTCAAGTATATTGTTATTAGGCTAAAAGGCCGTTGAAGTTTTCTTAGAACGTTATCTAAGTCATCGTCCCTCGACCGAAGGACATGCGTTCCCCGACCGAAGGACGTGCGTCCTTCGACCGAAGGACGATAACTTGAACGGCCTTTTCGCGTAACTTGAATGCCAATGTAGAGATAATTATTGACCTAATTATTCAAGATTCGGTTTTAAATTCAGTGCCATTATCGGCTGCGTCTCAGCAATTCAAGCAAATTTGATTGCATTCGACTTGCACGATAATTCAGCCCACCTTGATTAAATCCGAAATAAAGATGAGTATTCCCAACCACATGCCCGCGAGATAAGGAAACGACTTCCTTTAGAGAAAACTTGAATTCTATCTATGCAGAGAGGAGAGTTCGCGTGTCTCGAAGAATGTTTTTCTTGTATTGTAAAGTTTGTCACTTATCTGTTTACAACGTGGAGATAGGCAAACAAAAAGGACATTAGGATAATACCAACCGAGAGAATCTGCTTCCCTTATATCCTCTGGAAGGTGTATGGTTTTGTTCGGAGTCAGGCGGCTCTCGCTTCCTTTAGGAGCTTTTTGCCTATTGTTGACATATTTCCTGTCCTTGGTAGGCATGTATTCGATGGATGTAGACTGACATTCTGTTTTTATCTCTTCAAAAAACTTTTCAAAGTTCTCTTTTAGCATTCATACATGAAAAATGTGTGCTTCCTGAATGGGATATTTTTCTTTTTCATCCCCATTTGCTACATTTTTAGAAACAAAGACGAAAAAAAGCGAGGTAAAATATCATTCAACACCAAAAATAATTGCTAATTTTGCGCATTACTATATAGTTGTACGATATGAACGACGAATTGAGAGTCATCATAAGCGGCGGAGGTACTGGTGGACATATCTTCCCAGCCGTGTCGATAGCCAATGAAATACGTGCGAAACGCCCTGACGCCAAGATACTTTTTGTTGGCGCTGAAGGTCGTATGGAGATGCAACGTGTGCCTGCAGCTGGCTACCCAATCAAGGGGCTTCCCATTGCTGGATTCAACCGCAAGAATTTGCTCAAAAATGTGCCCGTGCTTATCAAAATTATGAGAAGCCGCAGTTTGGCGCGCAAAATTGTACGTGAATTTAAACCGCAGGTAGCTGTAGGCGTGGGCGGATATGCAAGTGGTCCTACGCTTAATGTGGCCGAATCGATGGGTATACCCACCTTGTTGCAGGAACAAAATTCTTACGCCGGTGTGACTAATAAGATTCTTGCTAAGAAGGCACGTAAAATCTGCGTGGCTTACGAAGGTATGGAACGCTTTTTTCCGGCAGAAAAAATACTCTTTACGGGAAATCCCGTGCGTCAGAATTTGCTTGATACCTCTGTCTTGAAAGATGAAGCCGTACGTTCTTTCGGGCTTATTCCAGGAAAACGTACTATCTTGATTGTGGGTGGTTCGCTTGGTGCTCGTACACTCAACGAAAGTGTTTTGGGCAATCTTCCTCTTGTGAAGCAGCAAAGTAAGGTGCAGTTTGTATGGCAGACGGGTAAGTATTATAGCGAACAGATTAAGGCAGAGCTAGAGCGTCGCGGATGTCCTGAGAATCTCAAGGTAATGGACTTTATCAGCGATATGAAACAGGCTTATGCTGCCGCTGATCTCGTTATTTCACGTGCTGGAGCAGGTAGCATATCAGAGTTTTGCCTTTTGGGTAAGCCCGTGATTCTTGTTCCATCGCCTAATGTGGCTGAAGATCATCAGACAAAGAATGCACTTGCATTGGTACAGAAAAGCGCTGCTCTTTATGTGGCCGATGCGGATGCGCGCCGTACACTCCTCCCTCTTGCAATCAATACCGTAGAGGATCATAATAAACTTGAAGGTTTGAGTCGTAACATTGTGCAACTTGCTCGCCCCAATGCTGCTTCCGATATTGCTGACGAAGTGATACGCCTAGCAGAAGAAGGAAAGTAGGAGGCAAGAAAAGAGGTTTAATGGCTGAGATTTATCGAGCAATCGGCTGAAGAATACAAAGATAAATGTAGCGACTAGTAACTTCGCTTGCAATAATAGCATATTATTCTAAGACAATGAAATCTGTATACTTTATTGGTGCCGGTGGCATCGGCATGAGCGCTCTTGAGCGCTACTTCCTTTCAAAAGGCCTCGTTGTAGCTGGATACGATCGAACTTCGTGCGAACTGACTGAAGAATTGCGAGCCGAGGGTGCCGATATTCACTATGAGGACAATCCCGATCTCATACCGGAAGCCTGTAAAGACAAGGAACATACGTTGGTAGTCTATACTCCCGCTATTCCTGCTACACATAAGGAACTTACTTTCTTTCGCGAAAATGGATTTGAAATTCAGAAGCGTGCTCAAGTGCTTGGTATGTTGACACGCTCTATGAGGGGACTCTGTGTAGCTGGTACGCATGGTAAGACAACTACCACTTCCATGACAGCCCATCTTCTTCATGAGAGCCATGTGGGTTGTAATGCATTTTTGGGAGGTATTACGAAAAATTATGGTACCAACTATCTGCTTTCAGCTGAAAGTCCTTACGTAGTGATTGAGGCCGATGAGTTCGACCGCTCATTTCACCACCTCCGTCCATACGCTACAGTGATCACTGCTACTGATGCCGATCATCTTGATATTTACGGCACAGAGGAAGCTTATCTCGAAAGTTTCCGCCATTACACGGAACTGATTCAGCCAGATGGTGCTCTCATAATGCATCGCAATCTCAAGATGAAGGCCAATCCGCAAGAAGGCGTTCGCGTATATAGCTACGATCGCACCGAAGGAGACTTTCATGCAGAGAATATACGCATCGGAGAGGGTCGCATTGTGTTCGACTTTGTGTCGCCTTTGGGAAATATTTCCGATATAGAACTTGGCGTACCTGTCAGTATTAATATTGAAAATGGTATTGCTGCCATGGCACTCGCTCAGATAGCAGGTGCAACATCCGACGAAATACGCAAGGGTATGGCCACATTTGCTGGTGTAGATCGACGTTTCGACTTTGCACTAAAGTCGGATAAGCATGTGCTACTTTCCGACTATGCTCACCATCCCGCAGAGATAAAGCAAAGCATTCTTTCTATTCGTGAAGTGTTCACAGGTCGTAAAATTTCTGCAATTTTCCAACCGCATCTTTATACGCGCACGCGCGATTTTTATAAAGACTTCGCCGATAGTCTGTCTCTCCTTGACGAGGTGATACTTACCGAGATATATCCTGCTCGAGAAAAGCCCATTCCTGGCATAACGAGCCAAATAATCTACGATAATCTTCGTCCTGGTATAGAAAAGCATCTCATTCAGAAAAAGGATATTCCTACCTTTGTTGAGAGCAAAGATTTCGATGTACTCATCGTCCTCGGAGCTGGTGATGCTGTAGATTATATTCCACAAATTAAGAAGATTCTGGAGAATAAGTAAACGCGATTCAGTCCATAATAGAAATCCTCTACATGAAGACATTCATTAAACTCCTCCTGTTGGTAGGCATCATCGTATATTTGGTGTTTGCCTTTGCCGACTTTACACGCCATGGCGATACCACGGTGTGTCAACAGGTAGACTATACCATAATGGATAGTTCTCATGCAGGTTTTATTACAGCAGAAGAGGCAGATTTGCTTCTACGCAAATCGGGTCTTTATCCTGTGGGGCGCGAAATGGATCATGTAGATGGTATAGCCATTGCTAAGGCTTTGAAGAAGAACTCATTCATCGATTCCGTGATGTGCTACAAGGCTCCTAATGGCACCGTCAATGTGCTCATACAGCAGCGTCTTCCTCTAATGCGTATCATGGCCGACAATGGTGACGATTATTACATCGATGACAAGGGTAACTTAATGAATCCTCAAGGCTATTCGGCCGATCTTGTAGTGGCTACGGGAAGTATCTCCAAGTCTCTTGCTAAGACGCAGCTTATTAAACTCGGACGATTCCTCCGCGACGACGCTTTTTGGAATAATCAGATAGAGCAAATATACGTATCACCCGATCAACGTATGCAGCTAGTGCCTCGAGTCGGAGGACATGTCATCGCCTTTGGAAATACCGATAGCATTAGTCAGAAGTTTCGCAACCTTTATGCGTTTTACGAAAAAGTAATGCCGCAGGTGGGGTGGAACAAGTATGCTGAAATATCGGTGGAGCATATTAGCCAAATCATAGGACGCAAGAAACGTAAAGGTTGAGGCTCTCTCATACACCTATATTATATATAGAGAAATGCATACGCACATAGTTCATAACGTGTGAGAAGAATGTGCTTGCCACATACAATCCGAACAAACCTGAGAATAAACCTGATATAAATCCTCGAATACAAAAAAGATTACATACATGCCAACAGAAGACAACTTAATAGTAGCTATCGAGTTGGGTTCGTCTAAAGTGACCGGTGTGGCCGGACGCAAACAACCCGACGGCGCCATCCAGGTGCTTGCCTTCGCCCAGGAACCTTCTACCACCTTCATTCGTAAGGGACGCATCAACAATGTAAACAAGATGACACAGTGTATCACTAGCATGAAGTCGAGCTTGGAACAGAAGATGCAGAAGAGCATTAGCCGCGTCTACGTGGGAATAGGCGGAATGGGCATGCACACGGTAGCCAATAGCGTGGTACGCCACTTCGACTCGAAGATGGAAATTACGCAAGAGATGATTGACGCAATGAGTGATGAAAATCGCAGTTCGGCCAACCCCGACCGCGACATTCTAGAATCTGTTCCACAGGAATTTCACCTCGGCACGCAGTATACCATAGACCCTGTGGGTATACTCTCCGACGGTATAGAGGGTCACTACCTTAATATCGTGGCAAACTCATCAGTGCGCGAGGAAATACGCAATTGCTTTCGTTCGGCAGGAGTGAGCATTGCCGATTTACCCATCACGGTGCAAGCCTTGGCCGATGCGATGCTGACCGAGCCAGAGAAGCGTTCGGGCTGCGTATTCGTAGATATGGGTGCAGAGACCACTTCCGTGGCAGTATACAAGAATAATCTCCTGCGCCATTTAGCCGTGATACCTCTCGGTGGTGCCAATGTAAACCGCGATATCATGTCACTCCAGATTGAGGATGATGAAGCGGAAGATCTGAAACTTAAATATGGTAGTGCGTTGCATGCCACCGATGAAGAAAATCAGAAGACTATCAAGCTCCGCGATGGTCGCACAGTCTCTTACGAAGAGTTTGCTGGATTGGTGGAAGCCCGCGTAGAGGAAATAATCCTCAATGTTAACAATCAGATAGCACTCTCGAAGTACGATCGCAGTCAGCTCATTGGCGGACTCATTATCACCGGTGGAGCTTCGCATATGAAGGATATTGATAAGGCTTTCATGCGCGATACGAAATTTGAGAAGATTCGTTTTGTACGCAATATTCGTGTGCCCTTGCGCACTTCCGACTATCCTGGATTTAATAGCGATGGCGACTGCAATGCCGCCATTGCCTTGATAGATAAGGGCGAGATGAATTGCAGTAACGGTGAGTTGGGAAAGGCTGACCTTTTCAACGAAGAAGAAAAAGCCGCTGAAAAGGAGCAACAACTCTCTGCCGAAGAGCAAGCCGCAGCCGAAGCCTCAAAGAAGGCAGAAGAGGAAGCAGCAAAGCAGCTCGAAGAAGAGCGCATCCGCCAGGAAGCTGAAGAAGAGCGCCTACGCATTGAGGAAGAAAAACGTCGTAAGCAGCAGCGCTGGAAGAATATTAAGAAGAAATTCTCAAAGTTTGGCGATTGGTTCGGCAAGATCGTCGACGAAAACGATGGTGATAACGCATAACATCCCCTAATAACTATGCCAGAAGATAACAACGCACCCCTTATAGACATGAGCATGCCCACGACGACCCCCAACATCATCAAGGTGATTGGTGTAGGAGGTGGTGGTGGCAATGCCGTCAACCACATGTATCGTGAAGGAATCCACGAGGTAAACTTCGTGGTATGCAATACCGACTCTAAAGCCCTGGCCGATTCTCCCGTGCCTGTACGCCTTCAGCTGGGAAAGGAAGGTCTTGGGGCGGGTAATCGCCCCGAGCGAGCCCACCAAGCTGCAGAAGAGAGCGTGGAGGAAATCCATTCGATGCTCAACGACGGCACGAAGATGGTATTTATTACCGCAGGTATGGGCGGCGGTACCGGCACTGGTGCTGCACCCGTTATTGCCCGTGAGGCAAAGGCTATGGGCATTCTTACGGTGGGTATCGTGACCATTCCCTTCCTTTTTGAAGGAAATAAAAAAATTGACCAGGCCCTTGATGGTGTGGAAGAAATATCTAAGCACGTTGATGCCCTCTTAGTAATTAATAATGAGCGCTTGCGCGAAATCTATCCCGACCTCAATGTACTCTCAGCCTTCAATAAAGCCGACGATACGCTGAGCATCGCAGCCCGCTCCATCGCTGAGATTATTACAATGCATGGCATTATCAACCTCGACTTCCGCGACGTGTGCACTGTACTTAAAGACGGCGGTGTGGCTATTATGTCGACCGGATTTGGCGAGGGAGAGAACCGTGTAAGCAAGGCCATTGAAGCTGCCCTTCATTCGCCATTGCTCAACAATAACGATATTTTCAATTCTAAGAAAGTGCTCCTTTCCATCTCATTCTGTGCAGAGAAGGAGGGCGACACTCTCATGATGGAAGAGATGAACGAGGTACACGACTTTATGTCGAAGTTCCACGATGATGTAGAGACTAAATGGGGTCTCTCCACCGATCCCTCGCTAGGCAAGCAAGTGAAGATAACCATCCTTGCCACAGGCTTCGGTATCAGCAATGTGCCTGGTATCAAGAATAAACTCGATGCTGAGGCCGAGAGCCGTCGTCAGCATGAGGCAGAGCGTGAGGAAGAAAATGAAGACCGCCGTAACCTGTTCTACGGCGACGACAATAAGGGCACCATGCGCAAGCGTCCTCGCTTCTTCCTCTTTGGACTTGATGACCTCGACAATGAAGAGATTATCTCGCTCGTAGAACTCACTCCTACCTACAAGCGTTCGAAGGAATCCCTCTCCGAGATTAAGGCAAAATCATATACTAACATTGCCATAGAGCCCGAGACCGCAACTAATCCTGGTCCAGCAGCTGCAGGTTCGGTAATATCTTTTGCGTAGTCTAAATACGGAATACTTTGCAGCCCCATTTCATGCGTTTCACTCCTAATTCCTTTCTATAAGGAAAATAAAAGGGAGTGTTCAATGAACCTGACGCTGCTCGCAAGTAAAATATCCTCTTTCAAAAGCGATCTTCAGTCATCCTGCATTCACCCCATCCATGGTGTATCAAGTAGGGAGAATGCAGATCGCTTTCTTAACCACAGAACCTGTTATGTCTGACAACGCTTTCGAAACACCCCTCATTCAGCTAGCCAATGTAACCACACCGAGTATTATCAAGGTGATAGGCGTAGGTGGCGGTGGTGGCAATGCCGTGGGACAAATGTATCTTGACAACATACCCGAGGTACGCTACCTCGTGGCCAATACCGACAGTAAAGCCTTGGCTGACAGTCCTGTGCCCGACCATCTGCAGATGGGGGCTGGTCTTGGAGCCGGAGGTAATCCTGTGCAGGGCCGTGAGCAGGCACTCGACAGTATAGAGAAAATAGACGCAGCACTCGATTCTGCCACCAAAATGGTGTTTATCACCGCAGGTATGGGAGGCGGCACCGGTACTGGTGCATCACCCGTTATTGCTCACGAAGCTCGTAAAAAAGGCATTCTTACGATAGGCATTGTGACCATACCTTTCCTTTTTGAGCGAGAGAAGCAGATAGATAAAGCCCTTGATGGACTCGATGCCCTCTCAAAGGAGGTTGATGCAATGCTCGTCATCAACAACCAACGCCTCTGTGATATCTATCCCGACCTAAGCATCATCAACGCCTTTAAGCGTGCCGACGAAACGCTCTCTACGGCTGTGAGTTCTATTACGGAAATCATTTCAATGCACGGCCGTGTTAATCTCGACTTTTGCGATGTGCGCACAGCCCTCACTGATGGTGGAATTGCAGTAATGTCTACGGGGTATGCCGCGGGTGAGGGACGTGTATCTCAAGCTATATGCGAAGCACTCAACTCGCCGCTACTTAACAACAACGATGTGTTCAAAGCCTCACGTGTGCTTCTAGCTATTACCACTTCCGATCGCAACGACCAAGCACTCGGTATGAGCGAAATGGGCGAGATTACTGAGTTTATGAGCCACTTCTCTCCCGATGTGTGGACTAAGTGGGGACTTGCATTCGATCCTTCGCTCGAAGACAAGGTGAAAATCACTATCATAGCCTCGGGCTTCAGCCTTTATGGAAAGGAAGAGGATACAGAACCCGATGAAGCCGTGACCATCAACTTCAGTTCGGAGGAAAATATCAAGAAACACGGACGCCGTCAAGCATTCTACCCCGATGGAGAGAGTGGAAAGCAGAGCCCGCGTCCGCGAGTGTATCTCTTCTCCGAAGCAGATCTTCGCAATCCAGAGGTGTTGCGTTTCGTAGAAGACGTGCCTACCTATCGTCGTACGAGTATGCAACTCAAGGATATACGCGATAAATCAGATAATAAATAAACTTACAATACACAATGGACATTTTTGAGAAAGTAAGCAAAGACATTATTGCAGCCATGAAGGCTAAGGACAAGATGCGTCTTGAAGCCTTGCGCAATGTGAAGAAGTATTTTATCGAAGCCAAGACAGCTCCAGGAGCCAACGACACCCTCGACGATGCCACCGCTCTCAAAATTCTGTCCAAGCTTGCCAAGCAAGGCCGCGACACTGCAGCACTCTATACTGAGCAGGGACGTCCCGATCTTGCTGAAGAGGAGACTGCACAGGCTGCCATCATTGAAGAGTATTTACCCAAAGCTCTCAGCGCTGATGAACTAGAGGCAGAGGTAAAAGCCATTATTGCCGAGACTGGCGCATCGAGCATGAAGGATATGGGAAAAGTGATGGGTATTGCCAGTAAGAAATTGGCCGGACGTGCTGATGGTAAGGCTATTTCAGTCTTGGTAAAGCAACTTTTAGGCTAAGTATCGCTGATAAGAAACGCGTATCCCTTCCCCAATATATTCAGAGCAGGCTATTTGCGATTTCTTGCAACCTATTGTTTAAAAGAATGATCCCTCCGTACAGTTTCCTGTAGGAAGGGATCATTCTTTATTGCAAGATGGGGAAGATAATTCTTTGGGGAGAGTCATGCTCTGCTTTTCGAAGTGATACAAAATGATGGCGAAGTCTGCAATTGGGCGCCAGCTTAGCGTCTGTTGTGGGCTAGTTGACTCTAATTAGTCTTGATGGAAACGTTTCGTGTCTTTAAGAAGCGTCTTATTCTATCCCCAATTCTTTAGCCACCTGACAGAGTTCTTCATACCATTCTGCACCAAAGCGGCGGGTTAGAGGATCTTTCAAAAACTGGTAGATGCGAAGTCCTAGCTCGTGGCCTTTCTTTACAGCCGGGCGGCATACGTCCCAACGGTGGTATTGAAGTCCTACAAGACCACCGCTGAAGCGCTTCTCACGAATAGGGTAGAGCGCACACGAAATAGGCTTACACCATGAGGTGCGACCCTCACGGAAAGCCTTGTCTGTGGCACAGAAACAACAGCCTTCAGCATTGTAGCACGTGAATACACAGTCGCACCCACGCACAATGCTTGTTACGAGGTCGCCTTCAGAGTCGGTATAAGCCACGCCTTGATGGTCGATGGTGGCTTGTGCCGTAGCACTAAGTTCTGGCCACACTTCGTCAAGCACATTCTCGAGATGCGTCACCTCGTCGAGCGTGAGCGGTGCACCACTATCGCCCTCCACGCAGCATTGCCCTTTGCAGGCATCGAGGTCGCAGCAAAAGCATTCGGTAAAGATGTCTGACGACAAAAGTACGTCGCCTACTTGTATAATAGGAGGAATTCTGTCCATTTCGTGTAGTGTGAGTTAAGAGTAATCTTTTTAGTTTATAGAAGTGCTACCAACTAATAGGCTCCTGTCCATGCTTAATCAGATAGTCGTTGCAACGCGTAAAGTGGTGGTTGCCAAAGAATCCGTGATAGGCTGATAGGGGCGAGGGGTGGGCCGAACATAGTACAAGATGGCGGGTTCGATCGATTATCTGTCCTTTCTTTTGTGCATAGCTTCCCCAAAGGATGAATACGAGGTGCTCGCGTCGGTCGGAGAGCGCACGTATTACGGCATCGGTGAATGTTTCCCAGCCATGTCCTGCGTGCGAGGCAGCTTGATGCTCGCGTACGGTGAGTGTGGCATTGAGCAAGAGTACTCCTTGTTCAGCCCATCTACGTAAGCTTCCTGAGGTAGGAATGGGGCGGCCTGTATCGTCGTGAATTTCCTTAAAGATGTTTACGAGTGAAGGCGGAATGCGCACCCCGTCTTTTACTGAGAAACAAAGGCCTTCGGCTTGTCCTGGTCCGTGATAAGGGTCTTGCCCAATGATGATAACCTTTACGTGGTCGAACGGACAGAGATTAAAGGCATTGAATATCTCGCCCCCGGGAGGGTAGCAAGGACCTTGTGTATATTCATTGCGTACAAAGGTGGTGAGTTGTTCGAAATAGGGTGCGGTAAACTCTTGTTGCAGCACTTCGGCCCACGAGGGATGTATCTTAACTTTCATATGTAGGGGCAAATTTACGATTTTATGAGCATCGGAGGGAATTTTCGGCGTGGGAAACTTCTCGGACGATTGAATGCTGGGAAATTTCCATTAAGCGAAGAGTAAATACTAGGAACTCCATACCTCGCGTAGCACATCGAGCGACTTGAGCTCGGGAAATCCAGCTATGTGAAGGCGATAGAATGTCTCAATATGTCGGAGAAGGCGCGATCGCTCTGCTCCTGAGAAATGGAAAAAACGCATATTACTGTAGCGCATTCGAAGAATCTTGGGTACGAGTGAGGCATCGGTTGGAGAGAGAAAGTCGGGGTGAGGGGGTTGTTGACGAGTGAAGCAGGCTCCGCGCAGGTCGAAGTAGTAGCCTGGTCTTGCTTCGTAGGCATTGGGCATGAAACCCAAAAAATGCGTGAGGTGAAGTAGAAATACTAGATGAAAATTGGCGAATCCGTCCTCGCACATGTCGAACCATTCGATAGAACGCATTGTGTATTCAAAGATGGCATGCGTATCGGGCTCATTTTTTACTGCATGATAGAGCACCTCAGCCACAAAAAGCCCTATGCCCATCTTTGTGGGCGAGAAAGGTAGGGAAGTAAAGGGGTAAACAGCTTGCACCATTTGTGGGCGTTGTAGTGATGCTTTGGGTTTATGGTTCCACTCTATATCGAGAATCATTAGTGGCTGAAATAGCGAATGCTTTACTGCAGCTCGCTTCGATCGGCTGATGCGTACCATCATTCCCACACAGCCTTGGTCGGCTGTGAGCAGATTGGCTATGATTGATTCGTCGTTGTAACGTATCGTGTGCAGCACAATGGCTCTTGTTTTCATTCTCCTTGTTAATATATATAATATATGAGTGGAGCGAGATGGTGCTTAGCTTACCAAACGGGGTAACGCGATGGGCTTGCTTTGAACAGGTAAAAAAGAAATTATAGTAACCTTATTTCCTTGTTTCTTGTACTTCCGCTCTTCTGTGCAAAAGTACCGTTTTAGCCCTTTATATTTTCTATTTTCTCCTTGAAAAAGGGGAAAAATGCAGAAAAAAGCACTTTTTTTGAAAAAAATGCGAGGAAAGTTTGGTCGGAATGAAATAATGCACTACTTTTGCACTCGCAAATCAGCCTTACGACGGTTCTTTGTAAGAACAATGCGAAAGTGCATAAGAAATGCGATGGTCCCTTCGTCTATCGGTTAGGACGAGAGATTTTCATTCTCTAAAGAGGAGTTCGACTCTCCTAGGGACTACTAATAAAAAAGAATAACAAGAAATGGCAAACCACAAATCATCTGTAAAAAGAATTCGTCAGACGGCGTCTCGCAGACTGCACAACAGATATTACGCTAAGACTATGCGTAATGCAGTACGTAAGCTCCGCGCTACGACTGACAAAGCAGCTGCCACAGAACTTCTGCCGAAGGTTCAGAAGATGTTGGATAAGCTTGCAAAGAACAATATTATTCACAAAAACAAGGCAGCTAACATCAAGAGCGGTGTGATGAATCACATCAATAAGCTTGCCTAATAAGGTTTTGGTTCATAGGTAAAAGGTTTAGTCCTTCACTGATATAGCATCGGTGAAGGACTTATTTTGGTACGCTCGGCATGAGCATTATCTAACGGGTGCAAGTCCCTAGTAAGCCCTAATAGCGGGAATTACATAGCCAAGAGCAAGGGTGTTCACCGCGAGGTGAAATCTGAAGGAAGCTGGCGGCAAACATCTGGCCTAACGAACAGAAACTTCATACAAGGCATATGACCGTGGGTAAGGTTGCCTAACAAACCAAAGCCCTATAGCTATTCGGAACGGTCGGTGTAAATGAAGTGGGTATAAGATGGAAAGATAATGCCCTTATCCGAGGAGGTCTCACGAACGCATGGTGAAGATGAATCATTCGATGTACCATGACGGAGTAAAGCTTGTCGTGAGAAGTCAGCAGAGGTCATAGTACCCAAGACACGTGTTGTCTATAGGGAAGGACTGAATCGTGCAGTGCAACAGTAAATGACGGATCAGCGGATATTTCCGGTTGGTATGATGGTAAAAAGAGGCTTGCTCATATCATGCATATTGAGTAGCTATTCTAAACATGAAGAACTTTATGTCT
>UQKO01000023.1 GCA_900541575.1 uncultured Prevotella sp. | reverse complement strand
GTACATTCACGTGCATGGCGCAAAGTTACGCCTTTTTATATTAACGTTTGTGTCCCACATTTTGCATCGGGGGCTTGTAAGTGGTTTAAGGCAATATTAAATAGGCCCTTATTGCTTCTTTTGCAATATGTAGAGTAACAAATTTGCGCGAAAAAAAATTGAAAGTTTTTTAGGGGTGTGAAAGTTGGGCTAAATCCGAAACTTCAACAAACAATATGAAAGGAAGTCTCCCCTATATTACTCAAAAAGAAAGAAGGAAGCGCGTTTAAAGCAAAAATATTTGACTTTTTGCTTGGCACTTCACAAGCCTTGCACTACCTTTGCAAGCAAGTAAAACCCATACGGGGGAGAAATGCGGGCAATGTATGGGCTACGCTCTTTCCCCCGATAATATAAGTTATTTTATCTATGGAAAAGGTTGACCAGCTTGACCTGAAAATACTCAAAATTATCTCAGTCAACGCACGCATTCCGTTCAAGGATGTAGCAGCCGTATGCGGCGTTTCACGTGCCGCAATTCATCAGCGTGTGCAGCGCCTTATCGAAGCAGGCGTAATTACAGGTTCGGGTTATACTGTGTGCCCCAAAAGCATTGGTTATAGCACTTGCACCTACGTCGGCATTAAGCTTGAGCGTGGTTCGATGTACAAAGGTGTAGCCGAACAACTCGAAAAAATACCTGAAATCGTGGAATGTCACTTCACAACGGGTCCTTATACCATGCTTATTAAGCTCTATTCGCGTGACAACGAGCATCTCATGGACTTGCTTAACAATCATATTCAGGAAATTCACGGTGTGATCTCTACCGAGACTCTAATTTCATTAGAGCAGAGCATAAATCGCACTGTACCCGTTATTTTGGATCAAGAAGATTAAAATCCCTATTAGGGAGAGAGGGTTACTCAATGTGAAGCAATGGCGTAATTCTCTTTACTCTATCAAAAATATTACAATAGGAATAAAGAATCCGTATGACCCTAACAGGAGTAATCATTGGCTTAGCCACGTTCCTTATCATCGGAGCGTTTCATCCCGTCGTAATCAAAACAGAATACTACTTTGGCGTTCGGCCGTGGTGGGTTTTTCTCATTGTGGGCATCGGCTGCATTGTCGGTGCCCTCTTCATCAAATCATTGCTCGTCAGCGCCATTGTGGGTGTGACGGGCTTTTCTGCCCTATGGTCGATACTCGAACTTTTCGAACAGCGAGAGCGTGTGAACAAGGGATGGTTTCCCGAAGGACCAGGGCATGAAAGGAAGCAAGTAAAAGGGTAACGCGCAGAAGTGGCGTTATACGACTAAAAATGAAAGTAGAAGAAATAGAAACAGCGGCGCTTGCAGCGGCTACTGAGCGTCGCCCGCTGATAGGCATTACGGGTAACTATGGCGATGGAGAACTCAAACTCTTGCCTGGTTATTTCCGATCAATAGAAGCTGCGGGGGGTATAGCTGTGGTAATTCCCCCACGGCGTCAACCCGACGCCGACCTCGTGCAGTTGCTCGACCGCCTCGACGGACTCTTGCTCTCTGGCGGTGCAGATCTCAATCCAATATTAATAGGAGAAGATCCTGTGCCCGCTCTGCATGGCATCAATCGTGAGCGCGATGAGTTTGAGCTCGCTTTGATACGCTTGGCATACCATCGTCAGCTTCCCATGCTCGGCATTTGCCGAGGCATACAGATGCTCGCAGCAGCGCTTGGAGGCACCATTCAGCAAGATATAAGCACTTCGATGCCCGAGGCCAAGCTTATCAAGCATTCGCAAGATGCCGATCGCGGGGTGGCTACCCACTTTGTCGAGGCTGAAGAAGGCTCTCTCATAGCTCGGCTCTTAGGGAAGCGCTTTGCTGTAAACTCCTTCCATCATCAAGCGGTGGGCGAGTGTGGTGAGCGATTCCACGTTACGGCACGTGCAGCCGACGGCGTAGTAGAAGCCATGGAGAGCACGGAGGAAGCACGCTGGATAGTGGGTGTACAGTGGCACCCCGAATGCTTCTTGCTCGACGGAGATAAACGCATGATGCCGCTCATGAAGGCCTTTGTAGAAGCTTCTTATGAGCAAGGACGAGCCAAGGACGTGCATCGCAGTGTGCTTACGCTCGATTCTCACTGCGACACCCCCATGTTCTTCGACAAAGGCGTGTCCCTGACGCGTCGCGACCCTCAATTGCTCGTGGATTTCCCAAAGATGCGTGAGGGTATGCTCGATGCGTCCATCATGGTGGCCTATATACCGCAAGGCGAACGCACGCCACAGGCCTCGCAAGCCGCTACCGACATGGCAGTAAGGCTCCTCACGGAGATAGAAACTCGCGTGGAGGAAGTTCCTGGCGTAAGTCTTGCTAGTACGCCTGCCGACCTCTATCGCAACAAGATGGCGGGACGCCTATCTATCATGCGTGGTATAGAGAATGGCTATGCGCTGGGCAAGGACTTGATAAATGTGGAAAGATTTGCACGCATGGGAGTGGTCTACATCACACTCTGCCACAATGGCGACAACGATATCTGCGACTCTGCTCGCCGTTCCACGGGTGAGCATGGCGGATTGTCGGCTTATGGTCGAGAGGTAGTAGCGGAGATGAATCGCTGCGGATTGATGGTAGACTTGAGCCATGCTGCAGAGACTTCATTCTACGATGCGCTCGAGGCCAGTTCTACCCCGATTGTCTGTTCGCACGCTTCAAGCCGTGCCATGTGTAATCATCCGCGAAATCTCACCGACGACCAACTTCGTGCTCTTGCCGAGGCTGGTGGCGTAGCGCAGGTGACGCTCTATCATGGTTTCCTTCGCTTGGAGGAAGAGGGCGTGCAAGCTACCATCCGCGATGGTGTGCGTCATCTTATGCATATGATTAGCGTGGCGGGTATCGACCACGTGGGCATAGGCACTGATTTCGATGGCGATGGTGGAGTTCCAGGCTGTGCTTCCGCTTCCGAATTGATTAACTTCACGCGTCTTCTATTGGCCGAAGGGCTTACTCCCGTTGAACTTCAGAAGGTATGGGGAGGAAACTTCTTGCGTGTGATGCGTCAATGTCAGAAACAAAGCAGTCTGCTCTGAGGCACTAGTGCACTATGTGAAACAGTAATTACATTTTATATCTCATGAAATATTTATTTACAATAATGATAAGTGTGCTCTCGGCTCTTTCTCTAATGGGCTGCAAGAGTCAGAAATCGTCGGAACATGAAACCGATACGGATACTACGGCAGTGACCCAAGTGCAGTTTAATGCCGATTCGGCTTTCATCTCTGTGGAAAAGCAATGCAGTTTCGGTCCGCGTGTGCCCAACTCTACTGCGCACGACCTTTGTGGCGACTATATCGTAAATGCCTTTAAAGCCCTTGGATTGGAGGTTACTGAGCAAAAAACGAATCAAACCGCATGGGACGGAAAAACGCTTCACACGCGCAATATCATTGCCTCTTATCGTCCTGAAGTTGCAGATCGCATTATCATTTGTACGCATTGGGAAAGCCGTCCTTGGGCCGATGCGGATCCCGATTCTACAAAACACCATGAACCCGTCATGGCGGCCAATGATGGGGCTAGTGGCGTGGCCGTAATGCTCGAAGTGGCCCGCCACCTCAATGAACTAAAGCCCAACGTGGGCATAGACTTCATCTGTTTTGATTCAGAGGACTACGGCGTCCCTTATTGGGCCTCTGACAAAGATCCGCAAGATGGATCCGACTGGTGTCTCGGATCGCAATACTGGGCTGCTCATCCTCATAAGGAAGGCTACAAAGCTCGCTTCGGTATATTGCTCGACATGGTAGGTGGACAAGATGCTCGCTTTGCCTATGAAGGCATAAGTATGCGATATGCTCGCGATGTGATGGTTCGCGTATGGGATGCTGCAACACGTGCAGGGGCTTCCACACTCTTCCAATGCCTAGATGGTGGCTATGCACAGGACGACCACGTGCCGATGAACGAAATTGCAGGCATTCCCACTATCGACATTATTCCCTTTATTGAAGGCGAACATTCTTTTGGTGCCACCTGGCACACCACCTCCGATACTCCTGCTAATATATCAAAAGAGACCCTTCGCGGAGTGGGACAAACTTTGCTGCAGTTTCTTTCAGAACAATAATAATAAGTTTGGAGTTTTTAGGTTACAAGATTATAATGTTTCCTTTAGCTTTTGATTGAAACTTTATAACCTCATAACCTAAAATCTCCAAACTATAAAACGAAAACACATGACTATCAACGAAACACAAGACGAGATTATTGAAGAATTTTGCGAACTAGACGATTGGATGGATCGTTATCAGTTACTCATTGACTTAGGCGAAGAACAGTCTCCCCTACCCGCTGCTGATAAGACCGATCAAAATCTCATAGATGGTTGTCAGAGTCGCGTGTGGATAGTATGCGAAGAACACAACGGCGTGCTCGACTTCCGTGCTGAGAGTGACGCCCTCATTGTGAAGGGTATAGTGTCGCTTGTGATTCGTGTAGTGAATCATCATACGCCACAGGAAATCCTCGATGCGAAGCTCTATTTCATTGATAAGATAGGACTCACGGAACACCTCTCTCCTACCCGCTCCAATGGATTGTTGGCTATGATTAAGCAGGTGCGCATGTATGCCTTGGCTTACAAAACAAAACTAGCCGAGGCTTAATATGTCCCCCTATCCTCTTTTGTTTTTATCATTCTAAGCAGATTCCTTTAGGCTAGTCATTTTATCCGAACCTCTCTTAAATACAAGCATACAATGAAGAAATTTCTTTTTGTGGCAGCAACCTTTGCTGCGCTTACCATCATCACGACTGCTTGTGGTGGAAACAAAACGAGCGATGCTGAGAATAATGCAGACACTTCTGCCGTAGTTTCTGACTCCGCTAGTGCCGATAATGCTTCTGCTCTGGAAACCACTCCTGAAGCTGCTTCCTCAGCGGCCGATGAAGCCATTGCCCAACTCAATGCTGCCACAGCTAAAGGACAAGAAAATCCAGAGCAGGTGAAGCAGACCATCAATCAGGTGAAACAAAAGATTCAGGAACTCCAAGCTTCTGGTAATCAGGAAGCAGCTAAAGCTTATGCTTCTAAACTTCAAAGCTATCTCTCACAGAATGCTGACAAGCTTAAAAGCATTGACCCACAAAGTGTCACAGTAGCTAGCGCAGTAAATGCCATTGTCAATGCCCCCGCTTCTGTAAAGCAAGCCGCTCAGGGTGCTGCTGAAGCTGCAGTGACCGATGGAGAAGCTATTAAGGCCGCAGCCAAAGCAGCCGAGACTGCCGCTAAAAATGCTCCTGCTGCCGCTAAAGCCGCTGCCACACAAGCAGCCACACATGCAGCTAATAAGGTGAAAGCCGATGCCAAGGCGGCCGAGACGAAAGCCGTAAACAATGCGAAGTCGAAAGCTAATGCAGCAGTGGAAAGAGCAAATAAACAAGCTGATGCTGCTATGCAAAAAGGAGCTCAAAAGCTCTCTGATGCCATCAATAAAGGATTGAGCCACTAATCTTTACATCTCATCGTGCTGAGTAGGAATATCATCGCGAATAGTAAAAACTCGGTTGTATGCAATGTTTATGCAATACAACTTGAAAAATGCTGCATATCATATACGGGTATGCAGCATTCTTTGTATATTTGCAGTTCAAAACAAACAATATAAACTGTCCTTAACAATGATAGTACCCGAAATAACCGCTGCCGAAGCAGCATCAATGATAGAGAATGGCGACCTTTTGGCCGTGGGAGGTTTTGGTCCAGCAGGATCACCCAAGGTAATCACGCCTGCATTGGCTCAGCGCGCTCGCAAAGAACATGAAGAGGGTAGGGCTTTCAAAGTGAATGTGGTGACGGGAGCCTCGATAGGCGCTAGCTGCGATGGAGAACTCGCTGCGGCCGACGCAGTGGATCGTCGCTTGCCTTTTAGTGTCAATCCTGAAATGCGTAGAGCTTATAATTCGGGTAGAGTGCGCTACACCGATCTCAATCTTTCAGACAATGCCTCGCACCTGCGCCAGGGACTTACGGGACGCATCAGTTGGGGTATTATAGAGGCTTGCGATGTGCAGGAGGTACGCGGCAAGTTGCGCATTTATCTCACAGCAGGCATTGGCATAGCTCCCACTATCTGCCGTTTGGCCGAGAAGGGCGTATTTATAGAGCTCAACACTTGGCACAGTACGCGCATCATCGGTATGCACGACATTTATGAGATAGAGGATCCTTGGTTCCGTGCACCTATACGTATCACGCAACCCATCGAAATCATAGGTCTTCCCTATATTGAAGTATCGCCTGAGCGCGTAAAAGGCATCGTTATGACTCATCTGCCCGACGAAGCTCGTTCCATGAATCCCGCCAACGAGGTGACGCAAGCCATCGGACGCCATACTGCGGATTTCCTCGTGTGGAACATGCAACAAGGCTATATCTTTCGCAACAAACTCATTCTCCAAAGTGGTGTGGGCAGTGGTGCCAACGCTGTGATAGGAGCCTTGGGCGAGTCGAAGGAAGTGCCCAATTTTTCCATCTATACGGAGGTGTTGCAAGAAGAGCCCATGCGCTTGATTAGAGAGGGTAGGGTAATGGCCGCCTCTACGGGAGCCCTTACGCTAAGTCCTGACCATTTACAAGATCTTTATAACAACATGAACGACTATCGCGGACGCCTTCTGTTGCGTCCGTCGGAGATATCCAACTGTCCTGAGATTATAGCCCGACTAGGCGTATGTTCGCTCAATACAGCCATTGAAGTAGATATCTACGGCCATGTAAATTCCACGAAGGTCGGTGGTACGAAGATGATGAATGGTGTGGGCGGCTCGTGCGACTTTACGTGTAATTCCATGCTAGCCACCTTCACCTGTGGCTCTACAGCTAAGGATGGTCGCATCAGTAGCATAGTGCCTTTCTGCTCACACGTTGACCATACGGAGCACTATGTCGATGCCATCGTGACAGAATATGGTGTGGCCGACCTTCGCAATAAGTCTGCACTTGAGAAAGCCGAGGCTCTTATAGCTATAGCTCATCCCGACTATCGTCCTATTCTTCGTGAATACATGCGTCTGGCTGGCGCCTATGGCGGTCACACCCATCATATTCTCTCTGCTGCCTTTGCCATGCACGATACCTATCGTCGAAAGGGCGATATGCGCCTTGTTGATTGGAGCGAATATATTAAAGATTAAGAAACACTGACACTCGGTGGGTGAGGAGATAAAGGGCAGAAAGAACACAGAAAAGAATGTGGCCAATATTCAATCTGTGTGTATACCAAGCTTTTCGGGAAATGAATCTTTCCTCAGTCATTGACACATACCTCTCTTCTCATCAACTTGTTAATTTATCCTCTTCTCACCCCGTATCCTTTTCTCTCCTATGTCATTATCCCGTACCAAGGCTTCACTTCAAGGTAAGATGCTTGATGCTCAGAGCTTACAATCGGTTACAATAGATTATCTGCGTTTTCCCATGGCACTTGCCGTGGTGTTCATTCATTCCAAGGGGGAGCCCACGATTGCTCTGCCTGATTATGCCCACTTTGCAGGCACAGATTTTTTCAATCTATTGCGTATCGTGATGTCCAACGTCCTGACCAGTGTGGCCGTGCCTACCTTTTTTCTTATCTCGGGCTTTCTTTATTTCCTTAATGTGCCTGTACTTACGCAATCTGTCTACAAACGAAAAACGCGTAGCCGATGGCACACGCTTATTCTTCCCTATATTCTCTGGAACATAATCGCTCTAGTCTATCTTACTCTCGTGGCTATGGCGCGCGGCTATATGTCAACGCATAGTCTTGATTTCTCTATCTTATGGCAACACATGCAGGGAATGCATTGGCTTTGGGACATCTTTACGTGGGGTGATGACCACACCAACTGGTTGGGCTATGCCGTGTCCGCCACACGTCCAATCAATCCTCCGTTGTGGTTCCTGCGTGATCTCATTGTGGTGCAGCTACTTTCGCCCGTGGTGTGGTGGTGGATAAAGCATACTCACGCATGGGGAGTGGCTTTGCTCGCTCTGTGCTACGTGAGTGGCGTGTTCCCTCTTATTCATGGGTTAGGGGTGCAAGCCGTGTTTTGGTTTTCCATGGGAACGTGGTTGAGCATCAGTGGGAAGAACCTCGTCAACGCTGTTCGTCGTGTGGAATGGCCTGCCTATGTCTTCACACTCATATTGTTGCCCTTTATGGTACGTTATAATGGTATGAACACAGCTACGGGCTTTATGCTTGAACCTTTCTTTGAACTTTCAGGCACCATCAGTGCCTTTTGCATTGCATCTCGCATGGTTCAACGTGGCGCTCGTCCCAATAGTTTGCTTGTGAAGAGTTGCTTCTTTATTTATGCCATTCATACGATGTTGGTCAATGGTGTTACGTACAATTTGCTCAATCATCTACTGCGTACTGACGCATGGTGGGCACAATCATTAAAGTATGTTGTAGCGCCTTTCCTCACCATCGCCATTTGCTTAGGACTTTATCTCCTTGCGCAGCGATTCTTTCCACGCATTACAGGCTGGCTCACGGGGGATCGTCGTTAAAAGCCGAAGAGAAAAATCCCCGATTTTCTTTAGGAGCTCCATAGAAAGGGTAGGGGAGAAAAAGCATCCCATACAATATGGCTTGTATGGGATGCTTTCTAATTCGTGGGGTATCTATGTAAAGAGCGTATGATTTTGATACCCTTTCCTTGCATCTATTTCATGCTCGGATATGATACATTGCCGATGCAAACGATTTCATCAGAGAATGTAGCTACTTAATTTTCGCCGTTTGCGGATTTCTGAGGCCGCGTGCACCAGAGAGAAATGCTTTGGCTGTGCCGAAATTGAGATTCATGTCGAGACGCACGGGCAAGTGGTTCTTATCGTCTGTGATATAGAATGTTACAATGTCTTTTTCCTTGCCATTTTCTTTCTCTACAAAAGAGAAAACGAGACAACGATACTTTGTATTTGTGTGTTCTATCTTAAATGTGCTCTTTCCTCGGTAGATGATACTTTTCCATTCGCACGTGTGGCCGTCGGCCATGAGGAAGTTGATGCGATGCCCTTTCTTCATTCCTTCCGCAGAGAAAGAGCGGGCGCGCATGAGCATGCTAATCATGTCGTAAGCACAATACTTGCTGGAGTGGCTGTTATGCTGCGGGGCGAGACTGTCGCGCTGGTAGCGCATCTTTACGTTGCATTTGCCCGCAGGGTAGGAGAACCACACTTCATTCTTACGGTAGGTTTTCCCCTCGAGAGCCTTCTTCACATAATATTTCGGCACGAGATCGAGACCCGTGTAAGCCATGAGAGTGTCGCGCATGACGAAGATTTTGTCGGCTCTAGGCGAGCCGCGTGTGATGAGATAAGTACGCAGAGCGGGCTTTCCGCCGTAGATGGTCTGTGTGGTGTTCATGGAAGCAGAACCTACTTTTATCCACACGAATTTCCAGTTGAAGTAAAGATCGTAGATTAGTGTCTCGCCGCTTTTGAAAGCGGTGTTGTTAGATGAACACTGTGCACCGGCTTGCATATAGCCCGCCAGGAGCAGGATGAACAAGAGGAGCTTTTTCATTTTCTTGGTGATTTAGTGTTATCGTCCTTTCTGTCGCAGACGTTCGGCGTTGCGATTCTTGGGGGTCTTCTTCGCATCAGCTTTTTGTTTCACAATTTCGCGGGGCTTTTGCTGTGTGATGGGTAAGGCATTGAGATCCCAAGTTTGCTCTATGTCCCAATTGGCTCGTACGGTGAGTTTCTGCGGATAGTAATATACGCGTTCGGCTTGTCGGCCTTCGGCATAGCAACCAGTGTCCCAAGTGTAGTTGTGATTGAGGTCGGTGTAGAGACGCAGATAATAGTCTGTGGGACGGAGATAGAAGAAATCGGCTCGGCCATTCTTTACACGTACCTGACGCTCCACTCTATTGTCGGCCGTCATGAGCTGCACCACGGCGGTGGTGTCGGCTTCGGGAATGATTAGGAAGAGCGACCCATACTTGTCTTCTGATTCGATGGAGAACTTCGTATCGTAGGTTGTATTGACTTTACCAGAAAGACCTTCAATGCAGGCTGAGTCGACATTGAGTACGTATTCCTGCCGTGGACGCCACTCTGCTCGGAGTGTATAATCTAGGTGTGACAATGAAGAGCGTTCCAGACGGAAGGGTGCTTCTTTATAGGTGGAATCGACTTGGAGGAAGAGGTGGATGCCTGAGGTGTCAAGTCGGGCAGCGGGTTCGGGTAGGGTAATGCGCACGTTTTGGTCGGGAGCAAAGCTTCCGCGTGTGGTTACTGTGAGGCGCAGTGGGTCGGTGGGAGGCTGTTCTTGTGTGAAGTCGCCTTGGCGATGGCGCTTTTCGAGCCCTTTCTTCCACTTGGCAAGTTCAATCTCTTTCAGCTTCTGTCGGCGTTCGAAAGGAATGCGTGGCACAAGCTCTAGGGTGTCGGTCTGCAGATAGTTTTGGTGGGTGGAGTCGTTGGTGGCCTCGTAGGTGTAGGCTATGACGAGAGAATCGCGATTGATGAGTGTCGTGTCGCGTAGCCAGTAAGTAAGTGTATCATTGCCAGCAGAACGATCTACAACAAAAGCTCCTTCTGCATTGAAATTGAGACCTCTTACTTTAGGTTCTATGGTCGAGGGAGCGGTGAAGAAAGTGCGGAAGTATTCAGGCTCGCGTTGTGCCTTGATGAGTTGACGTGACAGGTTCTTTTCGGTAAAGGCTAGCAACACTACGTCATCGGGAAGATAGTGTGTGTAGCGTACGTTGAGAATGGTGTCGATGTGTGTGGTGTCGGTCCAAAGTGTATCGTGGCGAATATCGGGAAACGATGAGGGCTTGATTTCTCTGTCTGTGAAGGCCATCATCTCGCCCAGAGTGTACTTAAAGTCGCCATCCATGTCCTTGAGTGCGTAGATGCGATAAGTTCCTGGCGCTACTCCTTTGATACTGAAATGGCCAGAGCCATCGGTGCGTGCCACTCGATCGAATGGTAGATGAGTGAAAGCTGAATCGGCCAGGTTGCTATGAAGCCCCACGAGGATGCCTTTAACGGGTTCTAGATTGCCTGCTTCGAGCACGTGTCCTGCCACTTCCATCGTGTCGAGCCGTTCGCCCGTGGAGAAGAAGTAGGTAAAGTTGCCTAAGGGGTTCCCTTCGTTGGAATCGACAATGGCATCACTGAAGTCTACGGTATAGGTAGTGTTGGGTTTGAGCGAATCCATAAGCTCTACGCTGATGCGCTTGCCTGAAGTCTTAATCTCAGGCATCTCAATCTGCGGCGGAGAAATGGTGACCTTTTCTTGAGCATTTTCCACCTTGATTAGTTCGTCGAAGGCAATCGTTACTTTGCGTGCTTTTTCATTGATACCTCCTAGAGCAGGGCTCATACTCACAATTTTTGGAGGGGTCTCGTCGTATGGTCCGCCATCTGGGCCACTGCCAGGATTGGCACATGATACCATGCACACGGCAGAAAGCAGCAGGTATACGAGCGAGGCAATGATGCAGAGGGAAGAGTGGGGGTGACTAGGCATGAGTGTTGAGCGTAAGAAGTTGTTCGATGATGTCGCGGTTGTTGCTTAGACGTGGCACTTTGTGTTGTCCACCCAACTTTCCGCGACTTTTGAGCCAATCGTTAAAGAGACCTTTGCGGGCTGGAATTAGTTCGAGCTGCTGTAACGTGATATTTTTGTGGCGCTTGGCCTCATAATCGGAGTTGATGTGTTGCAGGGCTTCGTCGAGGATATTGGCAAAGACTTTGAGGTCGGACGGAGCTTTTTCAAACTCCACGATCCATTGATGTCGGCATTTGCCCTCGGCGTTCATAAACACGGGGGCAGCCGTGTATTCATTGACCACAGCTCCTGTTTGCCTACAAGCTTCGTGCAGTCCTTTCTCGGCATTGTCTACGATGAGTTCTTCGCCGAAGGCATTAATAAAGCTCTTGGTGCGTCCGCTAATGATGAATTTATAGGGATTGGTAGAAGTGAATTTCACGGTGTCGCCTATTTGGTAGCGCCAGAGACCTCCTGTGGTGGAGATGACTATGGCATAGTTGTGTCCCACTTCCACATCCCACAGAGGAAGTACCTGCGGGTGGGGCTTGCCCACCTCGTTGAGGGGGATAAATTCGAAGAACACGCCATAGTCTATCATCAGGAGCATGGCCGTATCTTTTGGATCGTTTTGTAGGCCGAAGAATCCTTCCGAGGCATTGTATGTCTCCATATAGTGCATCCTCGCTGAGCGGATAAGGTGTGTGTATTGGTCGCGATAGGGCGTGAAGGCCACACCACCATGGAAGAAAACCTCGAGGTTGGGCCATATCTCATCGAGATACTGCTTACCACTAATCTCTAGCATACGGGTAATTACAGCCATCATCCATGAGGGTACTCCTGAGATGTTGGTCACGTTTTTGTGAATGGCTATCTCGGCTATGCGGTCACGCTTCTCCTCGAAATCGCTCAGCAAGGCAATCTTTTTCGGTGGAATACGTACGAGGTTGACTAGTGGGTTGATGTTTTCGATAAGAATGGCACTTAGGTCGCCCACGAGCGAATGAGCCACGTTGTAGTTGGGTGCGTGACTACCACCGAGGATGAGCGATTTTCCATCGAACAGACGGCTTAGCGGATTATTGTGTAGATAGAGAGCCACTGCATCTGTGCCGCCTTGATAGTGTGTGTCGTGTAAGCAGTCGCGGCTTACGGGGATAAACTTACTCTTATCGTTGGTGGTGCCCGATGATTTTGCGTACCATTTTACTTGGCCTGGCCAGAGCACATGCTTCTCGCCGTGACGCATACGGTCGATGTAGCCTTTTAGTTCCTCGTAGGTGCTTATGGGCACTTTAGCGGCGAATTCCTCGTAGCTGTGCAACGAGTTATATTGGAATTTGTGTCCCCATTCCGTATCAGCGGCTCGTCGGAGTAAATGCTCTAGCACACTGCGCTGAATATCCTCGGCGCGGTTGTCGTACTGTTCAATGGCTCTAAGACGTCCGTTGAATAGAGGTCGAATGATAGATGTCAAGTTCATAACAAGTGCAAAGATAATGCAAGCCGAGAGCAAAGCGAAGAAAAAAACGAGTTTTTTAAGCCGCTTTGCAGAGGTGGCATCTGTGTTGTTATCAAATAAAGCTATCCCGACTTCCGCTAATGGGAGGAAATCGGGATAGGGAAGGGCAGTTGTTGCGTAATAGAGAGTTATCTTCCCTCTTTTATGATATGCCACACATCGTCTTCGGTTCGGGCGAAGGGGCCGTTGGCTTCGAGCTTGAGGGTGGACATGGCTGCGGCAAAGTGGCCTGCCTCCGAAGGATTGGCACCACGTGAGCGCATGTAAAGATAACCTGTCGAGTAAGTGTCGCCACAACCAGTGGCATCAACTACTCGCAGGGGAGGGTAGGCACAGATGTCATAGAAATGATTGTCTTCGAGAATCACACTACCATAGTTGCCTAGTGTGACGCATACTTCCTTTACACCCCATTCGGCTAGTTGCAGAGCTGCGTCGTGAGCATCTTTATGGCCTGTGAGGACTTCCATCTCGTACTCGTTGACCTTGAGCACATCGATGTGACGAAGTGCTTCGCGCTTTTCTTTCCAATCTACGGCATAGACTTTCTCGCCGCGTACTTCGCGCAGATAACCCTGTGAGTCGACACTCACTTCGCCGCGTCCAGCGAGCGATTCGATTACTTGTAGCGAGAAATCATCGGCTAGAAGCGAACCTAGATGGAACACACTAGCCTTTAAATTCTTGAGACTTTCCACTGTGAACGGGTCGGCTTTGGCCAAAACGCGCTGTGTGCGATTGTTTTGATTTTCACCATATTTGTTTTCAAAATATACGGTATGGCGAGAGGGAACTACGCTTACGTTTATGCCGAGTTGGCGCAGGTCTGTCACAGCTTGCATGTCCGTTTCGGCAAGCGATGTGACGAGTTGGAAGTCTTTGCCTCTATTGAGGTGGTACATGGCATGGGCAAAGTAGTAGGATGTGCCTCCCGGCATATCCACTTCGGTTTCGGGCGTGATTATTTTATCATGGGTAATATGCCCGATGCAGCATATCTTATTCATCTATTTTTTAACATTAAAGGGCGGTCCTATTAATTCTGCAATATAAGGTGCCTTATTTTGATATGTGATTTGTATGCTATTGAAATCGTATTTTTGATTGTAAATCTAATCACATAGTTCGCTATGCTTCTTCATTTATATCAAAAGTCTGCTTCCAATACTATGCAAATTCCGTTATAATAGAACAGCTCTAAAGCAATGCAAAGTTACTAATTTATATTCTAGTAACTATGTTTTGGCTAATTTATGCTCATAGAATGCGAAAAATGGAACATTCTATTGGTTGTTTCTGAATGTTAGCTGGAGTGGGCGAGAGTGGCTTCTTGTCATTTTCATTCCAATGCTGTTCAAGCAAATGCGTTCGCCGCAGGGGAGGGGTAGACTGGCGTTGGTTAAGTGTCTTGTATAAGCTAGCTAATCGCTTCTTGTCTGCTCCTTATCAATGGGCTTCAAGCCAGTTAGCGCCTTCGCCGCAGTCGGCTATGAGTGGCACACTCATCGTGTAAGCGTGTTCCATTTCTTCTATGACAATGTGCTTCACTTGCTCTAGTTCGTCGGGAAAAACGGAGAAGTTGAGTTCATCGTGTACCTGGAGAATCATTTTTGAGCGGATACCTTCTTGCTCGAATCGGCGGTCAATGCGTACCATGGCAATTTTGATGATGTCGGCTGCGGTGCCTTGAATGGGAGCATTTACTGCATTTCGTTCGGCATAGCCACGCACTACGGCATTCTTTGAATTGATGTCGGGCAGGTAACGGCGGCGTCCGAAGGCGGTCGTGATGTAGCCACGCTGACGGGCTTCTTCCACACTGCGATTCATGTACTCCTTTACCTTGGGATAGGTTGTGAAATAGTTGGTAATGAGCTCCTTTGCTTCACTGCGACTTACTTCCATGCGCTCGGCCAGACCAAAGGCGGATATGCCATATATGATGCCAAAATTGGCTGTTTTTGCTTTGCGTCGCTCATCGCGCGTAATCTCTTCAAGTGGTTTGTGGAATACGCGGGCTGCTGTGGCTGCATGGATGTCGCGTCCTTCGCAGAAGTCGTTGACAAGATGCTCGTCTGCACTCAGATGTGCCATGATGCGTAGCTCTATTTGTGAGTAGTCTGCCGAGAAGAAGATGCATCCCTTTTCGGGCACAAAGGCTTTGCGTATCTCTCGACCATCCTCACCGCGTACGGGAATGTTTTGCAAGTTAGGGTTAGACGAAGAGAGCCGACCCGTAGCCGTCACGGCTTGATTGAATGATGTATGAATATGTCCTGTTTCAGGATTGATGAGCTTCGGAAGAGCGTCGATGTAGGTACTGATGAGTTTTTTGAGCCCGCGGTGGGCTAGTATTTTTTCTACGATGGGATGTTTTGCACGTAGTCCCTCAAGCACTTCTTCGCTCGTGGAGTATTGTCCGCTTTTGGTCTTTTTGGCTTTGTCGTTAAGATGGAGTTCGTCAAAAAGCACTTCGCCTACCTGTCGGGGCGAGGTGATGGTGAAGGAGTGTCCTGCTAATTCATAGATTTCAGTTTCAAGCTGCTGCATGCGCTCGCGGAAGTGCTTTCCTGTCTCTGCAAGTGCTTTTGTGTCGAGTGTTACTCCATTGCGTTCCATTTTGGCCAGCACAGGCATGAGAGGCATTTCTATATCGTGAAATTCCTGCATGAGCCCAAACTTCTGAAGTTCCTCTTTGAGTGGCTGCATGAGTCGAAGTGTTACGTCGGCATCTTCGCAAGCATAATCGCAGATGTCAGCGGGGGCGAGGTCGGCCATGTTTTTCTGGTTGCGACCCTTTGGTCCAATGAGTTCTTCGATGTGGATGGTTTGGTAGTGGAGGTATACTTCGGCCAAGAAGTCCATATTGTGATAGAGCTCGGGTTGCACGAGGTAATGAGCGAGCATGGTATCGAATAGGGGAAAGGCAAGGTGTATGTTGTAGTGAGCTAGCACATTGAAATCGTACTTTATGTTCTGACCTACCTTTAGTATGTCTGTGCTTTCATAGATGGGGCGGAAGATGTCGACCATTCGCTGTGCTGCTGCCGTTTCACGTGGAACAGCTACATACCAAGCTCGTCCGCCTGCCACGGAGAAGCTTAATCCAACCAAACGGGCACTGATGGCATCGATTGAGGTGGTTTCAGTGTCAAAACTAAGTGTGCTAAATGTCAATAAATCTTCACAAAGTGCACGCGCATCCTCCTCATTCTCAATGAGATGATATTCGTGCAGCACGTCTTTTAAGCGTTCATGAGGCGTTTTTTCTGAGCTTTCTGTGGAGTTGGTAGGCTCTACGTCAAAGAGAGCGCCTAAACTGTTAGCATTTTTTTGCTTATTTTCTTCCTTCCCATTCATTCGGTTGAGGAAAGTGCGAAACTCTAGTTGCTCGTAGATGGGGCGTAGTTGGTCATTGTCGGGTTCCTGTCGTTTTAGTGAATCGATGTCAAGGGGTAGGTCGATGTCTGTTTTGATAGTGACCAAAAATTTGGAGAAGCGTATTTGCTCCACATTCTCTTCCACCTTCTTCTTGAGTGCCCCCTTTAGCTCGTCTGTATGAGTGAGCATATTATCGATAGAGCCAAACTGTGTGACGAGCTTTACCGCCGTCTTTTCTCCTACGCCGGGACAACCCGGCACATTGTCGGCTGTATCGCCCATGAGTCCGAGAAGGTCAATTACCTGGCCGGTATGAGCAATACCATATTTTTGGCACACTTCATCAGGACCGAGCTTTTCCATTGGTGCGTTTCCGTGGCTTGGTCGGCGCATGAAAATGCCGGGGCGTACCAGCTGTGCATAATCCTTATCTGGGGTAACCATGTGCACTTCAAGACCAGCTTCTGCTCCCTTGAGTGCGAGTGTGCCAATCACGTCATCGGCTTCAAAACCAGGCACTTCAAGAATGGGAATGTGATAAGCACGGATGATCTCTTTGATGATGGGCACGGCCCACTTGATATCCTCGGGTGTGGCTTCGCGCTGTGCCTTATATTCTGGGTAAGCTTCATGACGAAAAGTGCCTCCTGCAGGGTCGAAGGCTATGCCGATGAAGTCGGGACGCTCATTGGTGAGCACATCGTTGAGCGTATTGACAAAGCCAAATATAGCCGATGTGTTTTGGCCTTTAGAGTTGATGCGTGGACTGCGAATAAGGGCATAATAGGCACGATATATCAGTGCGTAAGCATCGAGGAGATAGAGAGTTTGCATATTTTTGTGGGAGGGATTGTGTTTATGTTACAAAAATACACAATTCATCGCGTATGAAGCCAACTAAATTACTAATTTTGTAAGCTGAAACTAGAAAGTTATGGACAAACTCTCCATCATTCGCCAACCCGTAAGCGAGGAATTGGCAAAATATAGGAAACTCTTTGATGAATCGTTGACCCACGAAGACGACTTCTTGGGACGTGCACTCAGCTATGTGCGACAGCGCAAGGGCAAGATGATGCGCCCACTGCTAGTATTGCTCATGGCCAAGGAAAAGGGCGAAGTTTCGGATAAAAGTCTGCGTAGTGCTGTCACGCTTGAGTTGCTTCATACTGCATCGCTTGTTCACGATGATGTTGTGGACGAAAGCGGAGAGAGGCGCGGACAGCGTTCCGTGAATGCCGTGTACGACAATAAAGTGGCCGTACTCTTAGGCGACTATCTCCTTAGCACCTCGCTGCTAGAAGCCACGCTCACTCATGATATCAAGATAGTGCGTCTTATTTCTCGCCTCGGAGGAATTCTCTCGGAAGGAGAGATTTATCAGCTAGACAATATAAAGAAAGAACGCGTGAGCGAAGAAGCTTATTTCCGCGTGATAGAACACAAAACGGCTTCGCTATTTGCTGCTTGTGCCGAACTCGGTGCACTTTCGGCTAATGCCGATGAAGAATACGTAAGACGTGCTAAGAGATTCGGTGAACTCGTGGGGATTTGTTTCCAAATACGTGATGATATTTTCGATTATTACGCTGATCCGTCCATCGGAAAGCCTACAGGCAATGATATGGCTGAGGGTAAGCTTACTCTTCCTGTCATTTACGCCCTAAAGCATACCAAGCGTGAGGATGTACGTGAGTGGGCTGCTCGCGTAAAGCGTGGAGAGGCCACGGTTGAAGAGATTGCTCAATTAGTGGATTATACCAAGCAATCGGGCGGTATCGACTATGCAGAGCAGACCATGAATCGCCTTCATGGCGAGGCAGTAGAACTACTCAACGCATGGACCAACGAAGCCGTGCGCAATGCTCTGAAGGGCTATATCGACTATGTGGTGGAGCGTAAGCTCTAGCTTCTGTCTTGTTCAAATTAAGGTAAGTTACACAATCTCAAGTAGTGAGCCGCATTTCTTTGGCTCATTACTTGAGATTTTTTTAGCAAGGGGAGAGTATATCTTAAAAGGCCGTGAATGTTGTCTCATTCCGACGAAAAAGTGTGCGTCCCCCGACCGAAGGACATGCGTCCCCCGACCGAAGGACGGCAATACGGATGGGGGTTTTCATGCACCTTATCGGCCTTTGTGAGATACTCATCTCTACTTTTATAAGAATGATCGCAGTTTTCTAATCAGGTGAAATCGCTGTTTCTCAACGTGTTCCACCCAATGACGTAAGGAAGGGAATAAAGAAAAAATCTCAAGCAGAGAGCATATTTACTCACTGCTTGAGATTATAGAATCACCCTTTATTGTTAGGAGAGGGGAGTGTGCTTTAGAAAGGCTTTACGTCCTTGCCTAAAATGTCGCTCACGAGAAGATTGGCCAAACGGCTTGTGCCGATGCGGAAAAGTCCCTCTTGGATGTATTCCTCACCTAATATTTCACGCACTACGGTGTAGAAATCTACGGCTTCGCTAACTGTCTTGATGCCACCAGCAGCCTTAAAGCCGATTTTTGTGCCTGTGAGGTCGAAATATTCCTTGATAGCTGTACACATTACATAGGCTGCTTCGAGTGTGGCAGCGGGCTCTATCTTGCCTGTTGAGGTCTTTATAAAGTCGGCACCAGCATACATCGACAGGATAGATGCGCGCTTAATGGCATCGGCATGCTGCAGCGCTCCTGTTTCGAGAATGACCTTAAGGGGATGTTCGCCGCAGGCGGCCTTCATCTCTTCTATTTCGTCGGCACAAGTTTCATAGTCGCCGCTCTGGAAAGCACCCACGCTGAGCACACAGTCGCACTCGTCAGCACCATCGTGAATGGCAAGGGCTGTCTCTGCCGTCTTGATTTCGATGAAAGTCTGTGCTGAGGGGAAACCGCCTACTACGCAAGCCACTTTCACACCATCGGCCTCAAGGCTTTCGCTCACAATCTTGGCAAAATTAGGATAAACGCAGATAGTGGCAAGGGCGGGAAGGTCGGGGTGTTCATCGGAGAAGCGATTGACATTCTCGGTAAATTGTAGTACGCTCTCGGCTGAATCAGTTACTTTAAGCGTAGTGAGTTCTACGGTGCCGAGAAGCTGACGCTTCACTTCGGGAGTGTCGTATTTCGCTCTGTTTTCGGCCACGAGCTTGCCTACGGCTTCGCTCACAGCATGGTCGTTAAGGCTAAGGTCAAACTTTTCAAATGCTTGCTCGTACTTGCTCTTCTGAGTCTCGGCGGGCAGATTCTTCTGATCGGTCATATAGTTATCTTTATTTGTATAGTTGTTCGTTCTTAGATTCTGTTTCTTTTAAGGAGAGTAGAATGGTTTTCCTTTTCCACTGCTGGGATTCAACTTTGCTTCTGCATTTAGGGTGGTTCTATAAATGCTGAATTTTATGGTATCACCCTTTAGAGTTTTATTCATACATCAGAATAAGACACTTCCTTTTTATTTCAGAGCGAATAGAACTCTTCTTTAGTGAAGTTTCGGATTATTGAGATGTCTTGTAGCGTCGCGCTGGGTCTTCTTTTCAAAGCTTTTGCGTATGGCTTCGGTGAGATCTAAGCCCGTCTGATTAGCTAGGCAAACGAGTACCCATAGTATGTCGGCCATCTCTTCTGAGGGGTCATGGCTCTCGCCGGCTTTGAAGGATTGATCGCCATAACGGCGAGCCATAATGCGAGCCAACTCGCCCACTTCTTCGGTGAGACAAGTCATATTGGTGAGTTCGCTGAAATAGCGTACACCATATTGCTTTATCCAGGCATCTACTTGCTGCTGAAGTTCCTCAAGTGTCATTATTTATTCCTTGTTTTTGGTGTCCATACAGATGGTTACTGGGCCATCGTTGAGCAATTCTACCTTCATGTCGGCACCAAATTCGCCTGTCCCTATGGGCTTGCCAATGGCCTGCTCGAGAGTTTTGCAGAAGTATTCATAGAGGGGAATGGCGTGTGCATGACCCGCTGCACGGATATAAGAAGGGCGGTTGCCTTTCTTATAAGAGGCTATGAGGGTAAATTGACTCACTACGAGGGCTTCGCCTTCAATGTCGATGATGCTTCGGTTCATTACTCCTTCTTGGTCGTCGAAAACACGCAGACCTGCTACTTTACGGCAGAGCCAATCGGCATCTTCCTTTGTGTCGGCTTCTTCTATACCTAGAAGAATGAGAAATCCTGTCTCAATGGCAGATTTTATTTGTCCGTCGATGCTGACGGATGCGTGTTTCACACGCTGTATAACAATTCGCATGATGGCAAATTTACGATTTATTATCCATGGAGTGAAGATTTGTGTATATTTTTTCGCCTCTAGTAGTGCCCAAGAGTTGTTGAAGTTCTATAAGCGTGGCTTCTCGGATGCGTTTTACGCTTTTCCATTGCTTCAGCAAGAGCTGCTTAGTGGCGGGGCCTATGCCCTCCACTTGGTCGAGTTCGGAGGCGACTTGGCGCTTTGATCGTTTCTCTCGATGAAACTTTATGGCGAAGCGATGCACCTCGTCTTGCATCTGGGTAAGGGTACGAAAAAGTTGACTTTCTGGCTTTACACCCACTGTGGCGGGTGGAAAACCATAAAGGAGTTCGCGAGTGCGGTGACGATCGTCCTTGGCAAGGCCGGCTATGGGGATGCTGAGCCCTAATTCGTCCTCTACCACCTCGCGTATCATCTCCATTTGGCCGCGCCCACCATCGGCTATGATGAGATCGGGCAGGGGGCGCGATTCATCCCTAAGCCGGGTGTATCGGCGCCTTACGACCTCTTTCATTGAAGCGTAGTCGTCGGGACCTACTACGGTCTTAATATTGTATTTGCGATACTCTTTTTTGCAAGGCTTTAGTCGCTCAAAAACTACGCAGGCTGCTACCGCATCGTCTCCGCTAATATTGGAGTTGTCAAAGAGTTCGATGTGAAGTGGAAGCTTGGGTAGACCGAGGTCGGTCTGAATTTCCTTCATTAGTCGCGTCTGTTTCTGTTCGGGATTGAGTTTTTCGGCTTGTTTCAGACGATCGAATTTGTACTGCTTTACGTTTAGTTTGGAGAGGTCGAGCAGTTTTTTCTTATCCCCCTTCTGTGGGATGGTTTGTTCCAGCATTTCGGCAGGTAGGTCGACGGGGAAGGGAACTACCACTTCGCGGCTCTGACTGCCGTAGCGTTCGCGCATCTCGATGATGCCTAGCGTGAGGAGCTCTTCATCGGTTTCGTCAAGACGTTTCTTGTATTCAAAGGTAAAAGCTTGATTGATGCAGCCATTCTTCACGTGCAGATAGTTGATATAAGCCACTTTATCCTCGCTCTCAATGTTGAATACGTCGATATTGTGCAATACAGACGATACTACCTCGCTTTTTGCTCTATAGTTTTCTATTAGATCGTAGCGCTGCTTGATTTGTTGTGCTTCTTCAAAACGCATTTCTTCGGCAAGAGATACCATTTCATCGCGCATTTTCCTAGCAACTTCGGCCGTATTACCCCTTAATATTTCCTTGCAAGCTTCGATGCATCGCATGTAGTCTTCGTGGCTTTGCTTGGCCACACAAGGAGCTTTGCATCGATGGATATGATAATCTAGACATACCTCATATTTCCCGTTTTCAACGCCTTCTTTTGTCATTGCCTTGTGGCATGGCCGGGGCTGATATAGTTCTCTGCACAGATCGAGCAATGCATACATTGTGGGTACGTGGCTATAAGGTCCAAAATATGTTGCTCCGCGTTTTCCGCGTTGGCGTGTTTTGAAAATGCGGGGGAGATATTCTGTGCTGATGGCTATGGAGGGATAGGTTTTATCGTCCTTTAAAAGTACATTGTAGTGTGGCTTGTAGCGTTTGATTAGATTGTTTTCGAGAAGCAGCGCATCTTCTTCTGTTTTCACCACAATATACCGGATGTCGCGGATGTGAGCCACTAGAAGTCGTGTTTTGCGCGTTTGTTGTTCCTTATTAAAATAAGAGCTTACTCTGCGTTTTAGGTTTTTAGCTTTGCCCACATAAATGATTGTGCCCGAATCATCGAGGTACTGGTAGCACCCCGGTGTTTCGGGCAGATTGTTTACAATCCCTTTTAAGTAGGTTTGTATGTCTTCTTTCATTCCTTGATGGTCAAGAGAGTGGTTATATCGAGATCGTTGCCAAGGAATTTGCGTCCTTCAAGTCCTTCCATTTGCAGTTCTATAAGGAAGTTGATGTAAGTTTTCTTTGGTTTGAACGCTTGTACAAGGTCGTAGGCAGCTTGCATGGATCCTCCTGTTGCGAGGAGGTCGTCGTGAATAAGCACTACGTCGTCTGCGTTGATAGCATCGGTGTGAATTTCGATGGTGTCGTAGCCGTATTCCTTTAAGTAAGTGGCTTTTCTTGTTTCAGCGGGTAGCTTGCCAGGTTTGCGAGCCATTACAAATCCAGCACCAAGTCGTTCTGCTAAAATAGCACCCATAACGAAGCCACGACTTTCAATGCCCACAACTTTCGTGATGCCCTTGTCTTTATAAAGGCGTAGCAATTCGTTGAGCATTTCTTCGGTACATTCGTGGCTTTTAAAGAGTGTGCTTACATCCTTGAAGTGGATTCCTGGCTTGGGGAAATCAGGCACGTTTCTTAGATTGTCTAATAACAGTTTCTTATTCATAAAAGGTTTGATATTGATATACTTTTGGTTGGTTTGTTTCACGTGGAACGTAAGGAAAATATCGCTAAAAAGACCTTTATCTTCCTTTCTAGGCTACAATCTCTCTCAATAAGTTAAAGTTTTACTTTAGATAATATTCGACTTTCTTACTGATAGATGTAAATGTAAGTTTTTTAGCGTCCAAGTAATACAAGTAATACGCTTATGTCACTTGGTGATACGCCAGGGATGCGCTCGGCTTGAGCCAGAGTTTCAGGGTCGATAGCTGTAAGCTTTTGTCGAGCTTCGGTGCTGAGCTGAGTTATGCTATTATAATCGAAATGACCGCGTATCTTAATGTTTTCAAGTCGTTGCATTTTTTCGGCCATAGCACGTTCGCGAGCAATGTATCCATGGTATTTCATTTCTATCTCGGCTGCTTCAATGGTCTCTTCTGTATCCGATGAAATCATGGAAAGACGCTCCTTAAAATCGCTCAAATGATTAGCGAGGATCTGGAGTGAAAGCTGCGGCCGATTGATTAGATCGAAAAGTTTGCAACCTCTCTGTAGCGGTGCAGTTCCAAGTTCTTCGAGGAGTGTGTTAATTGTGGAAGGTTTAATCGAGTATGTCTGACAGTAACGTATGATTCCATCGATGTTCTCTTTCTTCGTATGGAAACGGCGTGATCGTTCTTCTGAAGCCAATCCGAATTTCTCAGCGTAGGGCGTAAGGCGCATGTCTGCATTGTCTTGTCGCAGCAAGATGCGGTATTCTGCTCTAGAGGTAAACATTCGGTAGGGCTCATCCACTCCTTTTGTTACGAGATCATCGATCAATACGCCGATATACCCTTCGTCACGGTGAAGAGTGAAAGGTTCGCTTCCGCTACACTTCAGTGCGGCGTTGATGCCTGCCATGAGGCCTTGACCTCCTGCTTCTTCGTAGCCTGTGGTGCCATTTACCTGTCCAGCGAAGAAGAGTCCGTCCACATTTTTCGCTTCTAGTGAATGGTGAAGTTGTGTAGGGTCGAAGAAATCGTACTCTATAGCGTAACCTGGGCGATAGACTACAATGTCGCGAAAGCAGGGGATTTTTCTTAGAGCCTCAATCTGTACATTCATCGGTAGGCTGGAAGAGAATCCGTTTAAGTAGAGTTCATTTGTTTCTACACCTTCGGGCTCTAGAAAAAGAGGGTGGTGGTCTCGATCAGGGAAAGTGACAAGTTTGGTTTCTATGCTCGGACAGTAACGTGGGCCGATACTCTTGATTTGTCCGTTGTAGAGCGGTGAGTCGGCGAGGCCAGAGCGCAGCGTCTCGTGAACAGCGGCATTGGTGTTTGTTGTCCAACACGGCAGTTGGGGCAGGGGACGCATCTTGCTAATGTAGGAGAAGCGGTGAAAATCTGTTTCGCCTGGTTGAAGTTCCATTTCATCAAGATGTACCGTTCGCTTGTCTATGCGAACGGGAGTGCCTGTCTTCATGCGGGCTGAACGAATGCCGAGGTTGTTGATGCTCTCCGTAAGGAAATTTGCTGCGGGCTCTGCGCAGCGTCCTCCAGCTACTTGCTTCCTACCAATGTGCATGAGTCCTCTGAGGAAAGTTCCTGCGGTGACCACTACGGCGCGAGCTAGCAAAGTAGCTCCCCAAATGGTGCGCACGCCCTTTACGATGTTGCCTTCAGTGAGAATTTCTGTAGCTTCGTCTTGCCAGATGTAGAGATTGGGAGTGTTTTCGAGGCGCAGTCGCCATTCCGTGATGAAGCGAGCGCGGTCGCACTGTGCACGAGGACTCCACATGGCAGGTCCTTTTGATCGATTGAGCATGCGGAATTGGATGGCAGTGGCATCTGTAACCTCGCCCATTTGTCCACCGAGTGCATCGATCTCTCGCACGATTTGTCCTTTTGCAATGCCGCCCACGGCTGGATTGCAACTCATCTGTGCTATTTTGTTCATGTCCATTGTGATCAAACAGGTCTTTGCTCCCATGCGAGCTGCAGCGCTTGCGGCTTCGCATCCAGCATGGCCTGCGCCAATCACAACGACGTCGTAGTGAAAAATAGTGTCCATTTACGCATTTTGTATTGATGCTACAAAAGTACGAGTTTTTATTTTAACAGATGCCTCTGCCCTCCTTAAAAAGAAAGGTTGCAGGGTGGGGGATGTACGAATGATCGTCACAATTATGAGGATAATGAGGGTTTCCCTTTTTATTTTGTATTTCACTCGTCTTGCACTACCTTTTGCAAGCACAATGTAGGCTGCGGCTCGGAAATAAAAATAAAAGTCTTCACTTTTATTTTGTATTTCACTCGCCTTGCACTACCTTTTGCAAGCACAATGTAGGCTGCGGCTTGGAAATAAAAATAAAAGTCTTCGCTTTTATTTTGTATTTCACTCGCCTTGCACTACCTTTGTAGGCTAATCTTAACGCAACCTCAATATGGAATACTTGGTCCATTATGTGTGGCAACACCGGATATATGGCACGGCACCTCTATTGACGCAAAACGGCGAAAATATAGAAGTGATCGATCCTGGCGTGCACAACTTGCTAAATTCAGGCCCCGACTTCTTCAATGCAAAGGTGAAGATAGGAGGCGTATTGTGGGCAGGCAATGTGGAGGTGCATACTCGCTCCTCTGATTGGTATCGTCACCACCACGAGACAGACGCGGCTTATAATAATGTTATCCTACATGTGGTGGAAACTATCGATGCGGAGGTGGAGACGGCTGACGGCAAACGACCTCCACAAGTAGCGCTAAAAGTGCCACCGCAGTTGCAACAGAACTATGAAGAATTACTCAACGAGGAAACGTATCCACCTTGTTACCGCATCATACCCCAAGTAGATGAGTTGATGGTACATAGCTGGATGAGTAGACTTACGGTGGAAAGGCTTGAAAGTAAGACACAACGTATTGAAGGTTATCTGAAGCAAACAGGAGGCGATTGGGAACGAGCATTCTTTATTACGTTAGCACGCAATTTTGGCTTTGGCACCAACGCACAAGCTTTCGAGCTTTGGGCACAAACCATAGATCTTCAGGCTGTGTGTAAACACCGCGATGATGTGTTTCAAATCGAGGCGTTCTTTATGGGGCAAGCAGGCCTTCTTTCCGATGAAATTGTCAAAGCGGAGCGTCGTGACAGTTACTTCATGAAGCTTAAATCGGAATATATTTTTCTTCAGCATAAGTTTGGGCTTACTCCGATGGATGCAAGAATGTGGAAGTTCGGGCGTTTACGTCCGCAAAATTTCCCCCACGTAAGACTTTCGCAGTTAGCACGAATTTATTCTGAGCGGAAGGCTGACTTTTCGCGTTTGTTAGAGTGTGCGTCAATTGACGAGCTGCGAAGCCTATTTCGCATCGGTGTGACCGACTATTGGCGCACCCACTATGCCTTTGGAGAAGAAAGTCGCGAATCAGATAAAACGTTGCAGAAAGCTTCGCTCAACCTTGTCATTATCAATACGGCCTCACCTCTCTTTTTTGCTTATGGTCGTCAGCGTATGGACGAAGATATGGCCGAACGTGCTTTTTCTCTCTTAGAGCAACTTCCCGCTGAACACAACTATATTACGCGTTGTTGGCAGCGAGCAGGACTTGACGTGGCTCATGCAGCCGACAGTCAAGCCCTCATTCAGCTCCGTCAAAACTATTGCGATCGTAAAGACTGTCTCCGTTGCCGTTTCGGTGCTGAATACTTGCGTTCGCGCTAGGGAATGTTTCTTAGGTTGTTATAGCCCATATTTCATTTACATCTCTTATATTCTCATCACTTTGAATTATATCTACTCTCTCAATTTTAAGGTGCGCGACTATGAGTGCGACCTACAAGGTATTGTCAACAATGCCAACTATCAACACTATACGGAGCACACTCGTCATGAATTTCTTCGCTCGCGCGGTGTGAGTTTTGCCGAACTTCATGAGCGCGGTATCGATGCAGTAGTGGCTCGTATGCAACTCAACTTCAAAACGCCCTTGCGTAGCGGTGACGAATTTGTATCGAAACTTGCGCTGAAGAAGGAGGGAATTAAGTACGTGTTCATTCAAGATATCTATCGCCTTCCCGACAATAAACCTGCTTTTAAGTCGACCGTGGAAGCTGTATGTCTTATTAACGGAAAATTGAGCGATTGCGAAGAACTCAACCAAGTGTTCTTTGCAGAAGAATAATCTTTATAATAAGGAAACCTCCTGTTTCTCATAGAAATAGAAAACTCTCCCCACTCATGCTCGACGAAGCCCTTTCTTCACTCATTATGCTGCGACTGCGTGGTCTCACGCAGTCGCAGGCTCTAGCTGCAATACGCCATTACGGCACAGCTATGGCAGCCCTAACAGATTCTCAATCCATTGATTCTCATTGGGCAGCCATCTTACGCGATGCAATAGGGATACAGGAAGCCCGCGAATGTGCGCTTCGCGAAATGGAGTTCTGTCAAGAACACCGCATCGAAGTGATTCCTTATAGTAGCGATAAATATCCGCTGCGCTTGCGGCAAGTGAAGGATGCTCCCATTGTCCTGTTCTATCGTGGCACAACAGCGCTCAACCATACGCACAGTATCAGCATTGTGGGCACACGACACATCACGGAATATGGCAAGCAGATGTGTAATAGTTTGATAAAAGATTTGCGTGAGATGTTGCCAAACTCTCTGATAGTCAGTGGTTTGGCATACGGAGTAGACATTCATACACACCGTGCATGCTTGAAATATGGAATCGACACGGTAGGCGTGCTTGCTCATGGTCTCGATCGCATTTATCCGCGTCGGCATGAGAAAGAAGCACGCGAAATGCTGAGCCACGGCGGTCTGCTCACCGAATACTTTACGGGCACCAATCCCGATAAAGGCAACTTTGTGCGTCGCAATCGCATTGTAGCGGGCATGACGGCCGCCACTCTTGTGGTGGAAAGTGCCGCCCATGGAGGCTCGCTTATTACCACCGCCATAGCGAGTTCTCTTGGCCGCGAAGTAATGGCCGTACCAGGTAGAGTCACTGATGAGTATTCCGCTGGATGCAACCATCTGATTAGCCAGAAGAAAGCCTCGATTATCACTTCTGCAGCCGACATCCTGCACATCATGGGGTGGGAGAGTGCTCCAGTACAAGGCGAAGTTTCGCTTTTTCCCACGTTTTCTCCCGAGCAAGAGCGCATACTCGCTATGCTCTCAAAGAAAGATGCAATCACGATGGACGGTATTGCGAATCAACTTGGCACTACTTCTGCCCGTGTGGCCAATCTATTGTTCGACCTTGAAGACGCAGAGCTCGTGGTCAGGATGCCTGGAAACTTTGTGAGAAAGGCATAACGTGTGGAAGGTTTGAAGGCGAAGCCTACTTCTCATGAATTTCAAGAAAAATACGAGTTCTTTGGAAAATTCTAGGCTTTCTTAGATAGTATTTGTATAAAAGATTGTAAAACCTTGGGCAAACGATAGGTTTTACGTAAATTTGTGCCCATCATATTCACCTAGCAGGGCGGGCATAACGATGCATCCAGCCCTTTGAATATGTACATTCGCATCTAAAAAAGCGTGAATCGTTCAGAAAGAAGCATAGCTTTGTTCAGAATATGCAAAGCTCCGCTCTGAAAAAATAAGGAAAACACATTACAAACATCCCTATTATATGCACAAGAAAACTACCGCTGCCCTGCTCGCAGCCTTACTCTCGTCGCCCATGTGGGCACAAGTGGCTCCATTGGGTGGCTTTTATTATGGCCAGATGCCTCACCCCTCAGGGTGGGAGTGGCAGAGCCCAGACTCTGTGGCCTACAACAAGCAGCAACCTCATGCATGGTTCTTCTCCTTCGAGGGAGTAGACCAAGCTCGCAAGGTGCTACCCGAGAATAGTACACTCTGGCAGAGCCTCGACGGACAATGGAAGTTCCATTGGGCAAAGAATCCCGATGAGCGTCCCGTCGACTTTTTCAAGCCCACGTTTGACGTTTCGGGTTGGGACCAAATACAGGTGCCCATGTCGTGGAATATGGCTGGACGCCAAGCCGATGGCACTTTCAAGTATGGCGAACCTCTTTATAGCAACCAGCGCGTAATCTTCCAGCACCAAGTGAAGGTAGGCGACTGGAAAGGAGGCGTGATGCGCACACCGCCCAAGAACTGGATGACGTATAAGAATCGCAATGAAGTAGGCTCTTATCGTCGCACCTTCAGTCTCCCCGCACATTGGAATGGTAAGGAAGTCTATGTCAACTTCGATGGTGTAGATTCTTTCTTCTATCTCTACATCAATGGTCACTACGTGGGATTCTCAAAGAACTCGCGCAACCTAGCACAATTCGACATCACGCCTTATCTGAATAAGAAGGGCGAGAACGTTATAGCCGTGGAAGTCTATCGCAACAGTGATGCCTCCTTGCTCGAGAGCCAGGATATGTTCCGCTTGCCGGGTATCTTCCGCAACGTGTCGCTCACCGCTAAGCCCAAAGTGCAAGTGCGTGACCTCAAGGCTATCCCCGACTACGATGCCACCTACACCCAAGCCTCGCTTCATGTGAGTGCACAGGTCAACAATCTCACCACGAAGGCTGCCAAGGGCTATACCATCCAGTATTCGCTCTACGAAAATAAGCTCTATTCTGATGAAAATACCCTCGTGCCCGGTGTACAAGCCGTGGCTCAAGTGGGCGAAGTGGGCAAAAACGGTGAAGTCACCGCTACGGCCACCCTCACTCCTGGCAATAAGGTGAAGCCTTGGAGCGCAGAAGCTCCCCACCGCTATACCCTTGTGGGAGAACTCAAAGATAAGAAAGGCAACACCGTGGAGACTTTCTCTACCATCGTTGGTTTCCGCAAAGTCGAAATCAAGGATACTCCTGCTAATCAAGACGAGTTTGGATTGGCTGGTCGCTACTATTATCTCAACGGCAAGCCCATCAAACTCAAGGGCGTAAATCGTCACGAGAATAATCCGCAGACGGGCCACTACATCACCCGTGAGCAGATGGAGAAGGAAGTGTTCCTCATGAAGCGTGGCAACATCAACCACGTGCGCGACTGTCACTATCCCGATGCTCCCTATTGGTACTACCTCTGCGACAAATACGGCATTTATCTTGAAGATGAGGCCAACCTCGAGAGCCATGAGTACTATTATGGCGAAGCTTCGCTCTCGCACGTACCCGAATTTAAAAACGCTCACTTGGCTCGCAACATGGAGATGGTTCACGCTACCGTCAACCATCCCTCTATCGTAATCTGGAGCCTTGGCAACGAAGCTGGTCCTGGCGACAACTTCAAGGCATGTTATGCAGCCATCAAGGAGTACGACCAAAGTCGCCCCGTGCAGTATGAGCGCAACAACGACATTGTGGATATAGGATCCAACCAATACCCCTCTATCGCATGGGTGCAAGGAGCCGTAAAGGGCAACTACAACATGAAGTATCCCTACCACATCTCAGAGTATGCTCATTCCATGGGTAATGCCGTGGGCAACCTCATCGACTATTGGAATGCCATCGAAAGCACCAACTTCTTCATGGGAGGTGCCATTTGGGACTGGGTAGATCAAGCCATGGAAGGCATCGATGCCAAGACCGGACAGAAATACTGGGGTTACGGCGGCGATTTCGGCATGGACAATAAGCCCAACGATGGTATGTTCTGTATGAACGGTGTGATGCGTCCCGACCTCACTCCTAAGGCTCAATACTTTGAAGTGAAGAAGGTATACCAAAACGTGGGTGTAAAGGCTGTCGACCTCAAGCAAGGCCGCATCGAAATATTCAATAAGAACTATTTCGAGCCTCTTAAGGGCTATCAAATCGTATGGTCGCTTTGGAAAGATGGCCAGTGCATCGAAGCCAACAAGCCTCTCATGGGCGCCAAGAACATCGTCGGCCCGCGTGAGCGTCAAGAGTATGTGCTCGACTATGATTATAGCAAGCTTTCGCCCGAGAGCGAATACTTCGTCAAGGTGCAGTTCCTTCAAGGCAAAGACATGCCTTGGGCCAAGAAGGGCTACGTACAGATGGAAGAGCAGCTCCGTGTGAAGGGAGCCGATGTAAAAGCTCCCGCTATGAAGAGCGTAGCTCAGAAGCAGGGCGCAGTCAAGACCACTCGCACTGCCGACCGCCTCACTCTCGAGGGCAAGAACTACGCAGTTAGCTTCGACCTCAAGCAGGGCACTATCGCCAGCCTCGCTTATGGTGGCAAGACGTTTATCAGTGAGGGCAATGGTCCTAAACTCGATGCCTTCCGTGCTCCCACCGACAACGATGCCGGTATAGGCTATCACAACGCATGGTTTAAGTACGGACTCTACAATCTCGACCACAAGGTTGTAGGCACTCCCACCATCGTAAGCAATCAGAAGAACGGCACCACGCAGGTAAGCTTCACCGTAGAGAGCCAAGGCCGCGAGGGATGTCAGCAGGTATACTCCGATCACGATCGCGACCCCGAGAGCGCTTACCGCTTCGACAAGGGCGTGCACAAGCTCACGGCCGACGATCTCAAGTTTACCACCAATGAGGTCTACACCATCTATCCCGATGGCTCCGTAGAACTCCAGAGTGCTATCTCTGCCAATCGCAACAACGTGGTGCTGCCCCGCATTGGCTACTCTATGAAGTTGCCCAAGCAGCTCGATCAGTTCACCTATTACGGCCGTGGTCCTGTCAACAACTATGCCGACCGCAAGACCGGACAGTTCATTGAGCAGCATCAAGGCCGCGTGGGTGAACAAGATATCCTCTTGCCTAAGCCCCAGTCTATGGGCAATCGCGAGGAAGTGCGCTGGTGTGCTCTCCGTCAAGCCGACGGCACAGGTCTCGCATTCATTTCCGACAGCGTGATGTCTGCATCAGCACTGCCTTGGAGCCAGCAACAGCTCGCCCAGGCTCCCCACATCTATCAGCTCCCCAAGAGCGATGGCACCTATCTCCATCTCGATGCCAAAGTGACTGGTCTCGGAGGTGCAAGCTGCGGACAGGGTGGTCCGTTTGTGGAAGATCAAGCTTTAAGTGCCAACTACAACTTCGGTTTCGTTATCCGTCCACTCGCAGCAGGAAGCGATGCTTCTCAAGTGGCCAAAGTTTCGCCTTCGGGTGAACAGCCCATCAGCATCGAACACAGTCGTACGGGTAAAGTCACACTGAGCACACCTGCCAAGGGCCGCACCATCATGTATGCCCTTGGTCAGAACCTCAAGAAGGCGCATACTTATACCCAGCCCATCGACCTCCGCGCTGGTGGCACCATCACCACATGGTATAAGGACAATCCTTCGATGAAGACCTCAATGAGCTACGAGAAAATTGAGAGTGTGCCCCTGCAAGTGGTGTTCGCCTCGTCGCAAGAGCCTAGTGGCGGCAATGCTGCCAACCTTGTAGATGGCGATCCTTCTACGATATGGCACACCATGTACTCTATTACCTTGGCTAAGTATCCCCACTGGGTTGATTTCGACGCTGGCGAAGCCAAACTCATGAAGGGATTCACTCTCCTGCCTCGTCAGAGTGGTACTAACGGATGGGTGAAGGATTATGAAATCTATGTGAGCCAGGACGGCAAGAACTGGGGAGAGCCCATCCATAAGGGCGCCTTCGCTGCCAATGCCGAGCTTAAGCGTGTCATGTTTGCCAAGCCCGTAAAGGCTCGTTATATTCGCTTCAGAGCTTTGAATGAACAATATGGACAGGATTATGCCTCTGGCGCAGAATTCTCGCTTATAGCCGAGTAAAATGCCCTTTTTGGACATCCTAATGTAGAAAGTCCCCCGCAGCATGCGTGCTGTGGGGGACTTTCTGCATCATGTAAAGCTGAAAAGGAAAATATACGGGTTCTGAAACGAAGAATTCTTCACGTTAAGGCTATACGCTTTACACTACAAGCGACTGTGCGTTTAACGGAAGACTCTTTCTATCATCTATAAACAACAAAAATGACAAACTCTGCGATTTTATCACTTATAGACAATAAAATCAAAGATAAGTGTATTTTTATCATCTACAAATGATAAGAAAACATTATCTTTGCATAAGACAAGCTGCGGCTCAGCAATTTGAAAGCAAGCTTTCATTGCGTTCGCCTTGCATTATCTTTGCATAAGATAAGCTGCGGCTTAGCAATTTGAAAGCAAGCGTTATTTTCGGAAAAAACAATACCCCATGCAGATAATTACACGAGAAGAATATGCCCATCAGATTGATTCATGGATTGGGAAAGAGCAAATTATCGTAATCATTGGACAGCGTCGCGTAGGAAAAAGCTATGTGATGAAGGATTTCATAAACCGACATCAGCACGAAAGCGACGCCAACATCATCTACATTGACAAAGAGAAAATAGCATTCAAGTTTATCACCAACCACAACGAACTTGACAACTACCTTACACAACATTTCGTAGCCGGTAAGCACAACTATATTCTGATAGACGAAGTGCAAAACATCGAGGGATGGGAACACACAGTGCGCAGTTTTCGCTCTGAAGAAAATACAGACATTATCATTACAGGGTCGAACTCTAAGATGCTTTCTGGAGAGCTGAGCACTCTGCTTGCTGGAAGGTATGTGGAAATTCGCATACAAGGCCTTAACTATGCCGAATTTCTACAATTTCACAAACTTACCGATAGCGACAATAGCCTATGGAAATACCTTACTTACGGCGGACTGCCCGGACTGCGAAGCATTGGGATAGACAACGATAACATGATATGGGAATATCTCTCTGGTGTGTTCAATACAATTATGCTCAAGGATATTATCGAACGACACAAAATTCGCAACATTCCGTTTCTCAACAATTTGATTGCCTTTCTCGCCGACACCATAGGAAAGCTCAACTCCGCAACAAGTATTGCCAAATACATGAAAGCCCAAGGTGAAGATATATCGTCGAACATCGTGCTCAACTATATGTCTTATTTCGCAGAGGCTTTCCTTATAGTCAACGTACAACGCTACGACATTCATGGCAAGAAATTGCTCGAAAACACGGGTAAAACCTATTTTGGCGATGTTGGACTACGTAACTTCATCGTAGGTGGAGAACGCGAGAAGGACGTCGAAAAGGTGATGGAAAACGTGGTCTACCAAAACCTCATTCGATTGGGATACACCGTTTCTGTGGGACAAATGCGAGCAGGAGAAGTAGATTTCGTATGTACGCGCACTTCTTCAAAGAGCGACGTTGCACGTCCCAACAAACTCTACGTTCAAGTTTCTTACATCATTGCCAACGACGAAACGAGAAAACGAGAATTTGGCACATTACACAACATCCCCGACTCATATCCCAAATACGTTATATCCGCAACACCCCTCATTCATGCGAGCGACTATGAAGGTATTACCCATCTTAGTCTACGCAAATTCCTCTTAAATGGTTTCAGAGCATAAGGAATCGCGAAATATCCTTTCAAAATTATAAGAACTGCTATTCAACGCCATTTAATATTCGTTCAACTCGCGTTCTAGAATGATTCAAAAACAAGAGCGTTTGTTCAACTCTTGTTCAAAATGGGATGAAGCACTCTTTAAAGTGCAGTTCACAAGGGTCAGCGGATATTCCCAGTTGGTATTTTCCTTATGTCGTATGTTTTTCCATTTTTCATGTCGTAGTAAGGCTGTTGCGTGAAGATACAGTCTTATTTCAGGGAACGAGAATCGTCTCTCTGCATAGATGGAATTTTCCCTCTTGTAAACGGAGGATTTCATAAACTGCGAACGAAGTGTTCCTAACTTCGTCATTATCAATCTAGAACCTAGACCATTCCGTTTCTCAATGAAGACTTTCACGTCTACCACAGGCCTGTGGTAGCTCTGCCGCTCGGCAGCGGTAGCTTTACCACAGGCCTGTGGTAGCTTTACCGCACGGCAGCGGTAGCTTTACCACAGGCCTGTGGTAGCTTTACCGCACGGCAGCGGTA
>UQKO01000022.1 GCA_900541575.1 uncultured Prevotella sp. | reverse complement strand
CGACCTAAATCTTAGTACTCTAACGATGAAGACCGATAGGTGCTAACGATGAAGACTATTAGGTGCTAACGATGAAGACCGTTAGGACCTATGGATGAAGACCGATAGAACAGACTGATTTTGAACGCATAACGAGGTGATTTTGCCTCGCGCACGCGTGTATTCACATAGGTGTGGTGTGTGCTTAAAAGGGAAGAACTTTATCTCCTTCTTCCTTCGCATTTATCCAGCTGAATGATAAAGTCAAAACGGTCTATTATCATCTTCGACCTTCTTCAACCAACATGTACCTTTCCCCCCTTCTTGCCTTCCTACCTTTGCATTCGCAATCAGGGAAATACTTCCGCTGAGAGTAATTCAATCACTTTTTATTAACCCTTTAACTCTTTAAAATTATGAGTCAGAGTTACACAACTTTTGCCAAGAAAATTCCTCTTGGCGACCGTAAAGGTCAAATCGTCTACAATGTGCGTGCCGTTAGCTATGGTACTCTTTCTACTGATGCCGTAGCCAAGCAGATTTCACAAGAATCTACTGCTACCACAGCTGATGTGAAGGCTGTACTCGACCGCTATGCTTACTATGTGGTGGAGAACTTGCGTAAGGGGTACTCTGTGGAACTCCTGGGATTTGGTACGGTGTTTCTCCGTTTTATCACCAAGCCTGGGGTGACGGATCCTAAGTTGGCAAATGCGAAACAGGTGAAGTCAATCGTGCCAGATTTCCGACCATCGTTTACACGTGATCGCAACGGCAAACGTACTTATGACCTCATTCCTGAACGTGTCACCATCGTGAAATTTAACGCGAATGGAGAGACGGAGGAAGGTTCTGAAAATGGTGAATAACTATTAAGGATTGGGAGCGATTGAAAGTTGTTGAATATTCCGTTTGTAAGTGACTTCTGTCTTACTCAAAGGCCCAACCATTTCGATTGCTGACAATCGCTCCCCTTTCCGAAAATATGATCTTGACATTTTCTTTCTATCTCTGAGCGAAGCATGAAAGACTTCCTACGCTAATTTTCCTATTTATTAAAACGAACAACTATGTCAGAAAAAAAATCCAACAGACTTTCGTGGATGCAAATTCTCAATGCCGTGATTCAGGCAGTCATTGCCGCACTTACTGCATTAGGCGTAAGCAGTTGCACCCCCTTAATTACTTCTATTTTATGACAAACGATTCCTTTCCTATGACCCTCTGTAAGGAGATGGTGCGCAATGAGCGCACTCTCCTTACAAAAGTAGAGAACGGCAGTGTCATGCGTTCTTCTAAAAGTATTCGTTTTTTAGTACTCCACTGTTCTGCTACTCGCAGCAACCAAAGCTATAGCGTAGAACAATTGATGCGAGACCATAAGCAACGTGGCTTTCGCACCATCGGTTATCATTTTTACATTCGTCGTGATGGTTCGCTTACTCAACATCGCAAATTGCTTGAAGTGGGTGCTCATGCCCGTCCTTACAATCGTTGTTCGATTGGTATCTGCTACGAAGGTGGATTGGACGAGAATGGCGTTCCATGCGATACGCGCACAAAGAAGCAAACTGAACGTATGGTGGAACTTCTAAAAAAACTTCATGTCTTATTCCCCAACGCTCGTATCGTGGGACATCGCGATCTGCCGAGCACTACGCCGAAGGACTGCCCTTGTCTGGATGCTCAAGAGGTGTTCGGGTGGATTGAGGAACTTTAGATGAAAAGTACAGGGATGCTTGCGTCTCTGTACTTTTTTACAATAATTGAAGACATTAGGAAGAATTGATGCGTAAGAGATGGGATACTTTAATCTCTTTCCGCTACGCGGTTTTCTTGAACATTAATGGTCAATTTATGGCAATTACATGTTCCAAACCGCGCGAAGCGCAACTCTTAGTGTCTATCCGATGTGCCATAGTATTGACTATACCATTCTGCAAATCTGCGTAGACCTTCGCGAAGCGTGGTGCTTGGCTTCAAGACTTACATTTTTTCTAACATGGATTAGTCCCTTCTAAAAATATCACGTGTATAAACCTTTTCCTCTACGTCCTTCAAGCAATCGTCGAAACGATTGGCAATGATGGCCTTACTCTGCATCTTAAAATCGTCAAGATTGTTGACCACTCGACTACCAAAAAAGGTGGTACCATTTTCGAGAGTGGGTTCATAAATGATAACTTCTGCACCTTTGGCTTTCACACGCTTCATAATGCCTTGAATGGCAGACTGACGGAAGTTGTCGGAATTTGACTTCATCGTCAGACGGTATACACCAATAATGGGAGCCTCTCCCTTGCCCTCCCCTAAAGGGAAGGGATTACCGTACTGGCTATTATTGCTATAATCGTACCAACCTGCTTTGCGAAGCACGGCATCAGCAATGTAATCCTTGCGCGTACGGTTGGATTCTACTATGGCCGACATCATGTTTTGCGGTACATCTTGGTAGTTGGCCAAAAGTTGCTTAGTGTCCTTGGGCAGACAATATCCGCCATAGCCAAATGAGGGATTATTATAATGTGTGCCAATGCGCGGATCGAGCCCTACTCCTTCGATGATAGCGCGTGAATCAAGGCCCTTTACTTCGGCATAGGTGTCGAGTTCGTTGAAATAACTGACACGAAGGGCTAGATAGGTATTGGCAAAGAGTTTCACGGCCTCGGCTTCCTTCATGCCCATGAAGAGTGTGTCGATATTTTCTTTGATAGCTCCTTCTTGCAAAAGGGCGGCAAAGGTTTTAGCGGCTTCCTTTAGCATCTCTACATCGGTCACAGATTGTATGGCACGATTTTCTTCTTCATGGTCGGGAAGGTTGATCATCTTGGGATAGCCCACGATGATGCGGCTCGGATAGAGATTATCGTAGAGGGCTTTGCTCTCGCGAAGGAATTCGGGAGAGAAGAGTAGATGGAACTTCTTAACGCCTCGTTGCGCATACTTTAGATAGAGACTGCGCGTATAGCCCACGGGGATGGTCGACTTGATGACCATGACGGCATCGGGATTGACCTCGAGCACGAGGTCGATGACTTCTTCTACATGACTTGTGTCGAAATAGTTCTTCACAGGGTCGTAGTTGGTAGGAGCGGCTATCACCACGAAGTCGGCATCTGCATAGGCCGTACGGCCATCGAGGGTGGCTGTGAGATTTAGGGGCTTTTCGGCCAAATATTTCTCAATGTATTCGTCTTGGATGGGCGAAATATTATTGTTTAGTTTCTCCACCTTTTCCGGAATTACATCTACAGCTGTGACGTGATGATGTTGAGATAGCAATGTAGCTATACTCAGTCCCACGTAGCCGGTACCTGCTATTGCGATTTTGATGTCTTTAAAATCACGCATATTTTTTGATTTTTGAATTTTTCGTTAGTACTCAATTTAGGGCATAGCCCTTTGTATAGGCACTTTTGCAAGTGCCTATATATTGAGATGTTAAAAATTTCACTTGTTTATTAAGTATGTCATACATATACTTCGCTCGACAATTTAAAAGCAAGCTTTCATTGTTCTCACTTATCGAAAAAGGTTCATACTTTTTCTCGCCATGGCAAAGTTCAAGCAAGCTTGCTTGCTCATGGCTTATCGAAAAAGTTCCAAATCTTCACTGCTGTACATAATTTGAAGTTTTAAATTCAGCAGCGAAGTTACTTCTTCCAAATTTAAGCCCTAATTTGAGTGCTTACACATTATATCCACAGAACCAATTGAGTGCTTACGTTAAATTTCCCCTTTACTCTTGACATCGCTTGCGCAAGATTAAACCTTTGCAACTGTTGAATGTTGAGTTTTGAATTATGCGCTTTGCGCATTAGGATTTGTTCAATGTTGAATTGAGAATACCTAAATCAAAATTCCAAATTGAATAATTCACAATCGGCTTTGCCGACAATTCAAATTTCAAAATTCAAACAGATAGCCGTAGTTGTTTTGCAATGCCTCAAATTCTGTTTCGCAGCGATTATGCAGTTCTTTGTCGCTGTTCTTGAATATCTTTATAGCTTTCTCTATCTCTTCCTTTACGGTTCTTCCTGCTTCAAAGATGGGTCTCAGCTCGTCCTTGAAATAGTCGATGAAAGGTGCATAATAGTAGCCTATCTCTTCTATCATGAAATAGAAGGTGTCATAGGCATCTTTCAGATCCAGTTTCTTGTCTCTTACATCTGCAAGTGTCTGAAGACGGAGTATTTCTATGTTTTCTACCTGAGCTGACACCTCTTGGGCGGTCTTCACTTGATGAAAGTAACGATCGATAAAGGCGTTGCGCTCATGCAGGTTGCGTTTGTAGAACAGCTCTCGCTCTTTTTTGTCTGCCTCGTTCTTGTTTACTTCCTCAAAACGTTCGGCATGTACACCTGATAAGGCTACTGCCATTCCACCGACATCCATGACGAGCTTGCGGTCTCGGGCTATGCGGATGACATAGCCTTCAAGTCCGGCACGTTCACCTGTCACGATGCGAAGTAGGGTGCGGTTCTTGGAATAATAAACAAAAGGACGAAGAAGGAAGCGGAGACGCTCTGGCTCGGTTTCTGCCACACGCATGAATGGCTCCATTTGGTTGCAGGGGATAGTGGCAACCTTTCCTGTACTACAATTTTTACAGAGTTTGTATGGTTTTATGTTTTTATCTAAGTAGTCCTGTAATGTTTTTGGGTTACCTTGCAAGAATATCAGTCCACTTACAGAAGGGGTTTCCACTTCGCGCATTCCGCCTCTGTTCCTATGACGGGGGACATATTTTATTGTCTTATGCACGAAATGGGTTACTCTATCTTTCTTCAGCTGTTCTTCTATCGACTTTACTTTTTGGTTGTGTACAAAAAGATAACTCCATGACGTGCAGTTATCTTTATCGTTATTACTTGGAGGCACTTCGAGAATGGATTCGTTTTCTTTCTCTGTCTCAGTTTCCTGGTTCACCTGCGAGCACTGCTTTATCGCTGAACCAGTCATTTCGTCTGGCTCAGAAACGTGTGTACCCTCTTGAAATTCATTGTTTTCAGACATCTGAAAACAATGAATTTCGTCGGTTGTAGACTGAGAAACCGTGCAATCCTGCTTCATAACCTCTCCGCTACTTTATGTCACTGCTGGCTACCATCACCTGGGATGACGATGCCAATTTTACAATAACATTGTTCATAAATTCATACTATCTGCGTGTATGTTTGTCCAATTATGGGATTCAATGTTTCACAAATCAAATGTGCTGATTGCGCTGCATTTTCACCTCATAATGGCTTTGTGTCTTTATCTTTTTACGTACTGTTTTCACATGATAAAACAATACCTACCTTGCAAAGGTACTACTTTCCCTTCACTCCTTATCATTTTTTTTATGAAAAAGTTCCTGAGTTGTACATTCACGTGCATGGCGCAAAGTTACGCCTTTTTATATTAACGTTTGTGTCCTACATTTTGCATCGGGGGATTGTAAGTGGCTTAAGGCAATATTAAATAGGCCCTTATTGCTTCTTTTGCAATATATAGAGTAACAAATTTGCGCGATAAAAAATTGAAAGTTTTTTAGGGATGTGAAAGTTGGGCTAAGTGAAAAGCGGTGAGAACGTTGTAATTTACTAACTTTGCACTGCTATGCAACTTTCAGAGCTATTACAGAAGTTTGCAGCCCACCCTCAGGTGGCTGCACTTGCACATATATTGTCGACCCCATCTACGACACTAACACACCTACAAGGACTGCAAGCATCAGCAGCCCCTACTATTTTTTCGGCGCTTACGGTGCGCAAGAATCCTACCCAACGTCCCTTCCTTTTCGTGCTCAACGATGAAGAGGAGGCTGGGTATTTCTACCATGATCTCACGCAGATGCTTGGCGATGAAAAAGCGCTATTCTACCCTTCTACTTATCGGCGTGCGGTAAAATATGCTCAGCGCGATGCAGCCAATGAGATACTACGCACCGATGTACTGGGCAAGCTCACTACTCAACGACAAAAGGGTGGTGCCTTGTTTGTCGTAACTTTTCCCGCAGCTTTATCTGAACGCGTAGCTCCCGTCAAGCAGATGGAAGAGCGCACACTCGTGGTACGAATAGGAAATTCCTACGATTTACCCGAACTAACAAAGCGTTTGATAGAAATTGGTTTTACTCGTAAAGACTATGTCTACGAACCTGGAGAGTTTGCCGTGCGTGGCTCCATACTTGACGTTTATTCCTATGCATCAGAATATCCTTTCCGCATCGACTTCTTTGGCGACGACGTAGACAGTATCCGCACATTTGAAGTGCAGACGCAACTTTCAAAGGACAAAAAAGAAGAAGTAAGCATCGTCCCCGACACAGAAAGCAGGAGCAATGTTTCGCTAGTTCCCTTCACCGATTATTTAGCAGACGACACCCTACTCGTGGTGAAAGACCTCAGTTTCGTTCACGATGCCATTGAGCGCATCTATCAAGAGGGATTTGCCCGACAAGCATTGCAAGAGCACGAGGCCACTTCAGAGATGGAAGAAGCCGAACAGAAAGAGCGTTTGCAACGCGATTCATTGCTCATCAAGGGCGAGACGTTTCTGCGCGGAGTGGCTTCGCTTCAGCGCATCAGCATGGGCGTACAGCCGCTTGGAAAAGTCGCGACAGAAATCCAGTTTAACACATCACCTCAACCGCTTTATCACAAAAATTTTGACCTACTCCGTCAAAATCTTGGACAATATAGAGCTGACGGCTACGACGTATATATCCTTGCCGACAGTTTAAAGCAAACCGATCGTCTGCAAAGCATTTTTGAAGAAATGGGCACAGACTATCCTCTATTCACCCCCATAGAGAAAACACTGCACGGAGGATTTGTTGACACTGATTTGAAGATTTGCTGCTTCACCGACCATCAGATATTCGACCGTTTTCATAAATATAATCTGAAAAGCGACCATGCTCGCGATGCCAAGATGGCCCTTACTCTCAAAGAATTGATGCAGTTTGAGCCTGGCGACTATGTGGTACACATCGACCATGGTGTAGGACGCTTTGCCGGACTAGTGAGAATGCCTGGTTCTGACGGCGAAATGCAAGAGATGATAAAGCTCACGTATAAAAACGATGATGCCGTATACGTGTCCATTCATTCGCTCCACAAAGTGTCGAAATATAAGGGCAAGGAGGGCGAGCCACCTCGCATCAGCAATCTTGGCACAGGAGCATGGGAAAAGCTCAAGGAACGCACCAAGAAGAAAATTAAAGACATTGCTCGCGACCTAATCAAGCTCTATTCCCAGCGTAAGGAAGAGAAAGGTTTTGCTTTCAGTCCAGACTCCTTTATGCAGCACGAACTAGAGGCAGGTTTTGCCTATGAAGACACCCCCGACCAACTCCGAGTGACACAAGAAGTGAAACACGACATGGAAAGCGTCCGACCGATGGATCGTCTCGTCTGTGGCGACGTTGGGTTTGGCAAGACTGAGATAGCCATCCGTGCTGCCATGAAAGCTGCTGCCGACAATAAGCAAGTGGCCGTACTAGTGCCCACCACTGTGCTTGCTTTGCAGCATTACAAGACGTTTGCCTCGCGCCTAAAGGATTTCCCCGTCAGAGTAGATTATCTTACGCGTGCCCGCTCTACTGCACAAACCAAAGCCTTACTGAAAGATCTTGAAGCAGGAAAAATCAACATTCTGGTGGGCACTCATAAGTTGATAGGAAAGAGCGTAAAATGGAACGACCTTGGACTCCTTATTATAGATGAGGAACAAAAGTTTGGCGTAGCCGTAAAAGAAAAGCTCCGTCAGTTGAAAGTCAATGTCGACACGCTCACAATGTCGGCCACTCCCATTCCACGCACACTTCAATTCTCTCTTATGGGAGCTCGCGACTTTAGCGTAATACAGACTCCCCCACCCAACCGACGCCCCATCCAGACAGAGATTCACACCTTTAGCCACGAAGTAATAGCCGACGCTGTCAACTTCGAGATGAGCCGCAATGGGCAAGTATACATCGTAACCAATCGAGTGGCAGCACTAGCCAACTTGCAAAATCTTGTACATAAATACGTGCCTGACGCTCGCATAGCCATAGGTCACGGACAAATGCCGCCCGATCAACTCGAGAAAGTAATCATGGGATTTGTCAACTACGACTACGACGTGCTTATCTCCACCACCATCGTGGAAAACGGCATCGACGTACCCAATGCCAATACCATCATTATCGACGCAGCCCACCACTTCGGCCTTTCCGATCTTCATCAAATGCGAGGCCGCGTAGGGCGTGGCTCACGCAAGGCTTTCTGCTACTTGATAGCCCCTCCCCTTGCTCTTCTTCCTGACGAATCGCGTCGCCGACTCGAGGCCATCGAAAACTTCTCCGATTTAGGCTCGGGCATCCACATCGCCATGCAAGATCTCGACATCCGCGGCGCGGGGAATCTTCTAGGTGCAGAGCAAAGTGGATTTATTGCCGACCTCGGATATGAAACATATCAGAAAATTTTAGCAGAGGCCGTAACTGAACTGAAAAACGACGAATTTGCCGACCTTTATGCAGAAGAACTCAAGAAAACGGGTCACCTCAGCGGAGAGAAGTTTGTCGACGATTGCACCGTAGAATGCGATCTTCATGCCTATTTCCCTGAAAGCTACGTACCGGGAGCCACCGAACGAATGTTGCTCTACCGAGAGCTCGACTCCCTAGCCTCCGATGAGCAAATCAACGCATTCCGCCAACGCATGGAAGACCGTTTTGGGACTCTTCCCCCCGAAGGCGAAGAACTTCTACGCATTGTGCCGCTACGCGCACTAGGCAGGAAATTGGGTGCCGAACGTCTCACACTCAAAGGTCGCCGCATGACGCTCTATTTCGTATCAAACCCCGACAGTGCTTACTATCAAAGCGACACGTTTGAACAGGTCATCAACTTTGCCACACACTCCTACCACCGCTGCAAACTCGACGAACAACGTGGCCATCGCCGCATGATCATCAACGATGTGCCCACCGTAGAAAGTGCGTTACTCGTGCTCCACAACATACTTACGCCTAGTGAGAGTTCATCCAACGATATAGCATAAGCCCTCTGCAAATCATGGCATTATTGCAATATTTGCGTAACTATGCCTGCACTTTTCACACAAGAACAAGACTTCCTAATCAATCAAACAGACAATGAACAAGCATACATTCCTGACAGGATTAGCCCTTCTGACGACGCTGACAACTTCTGCTCAAGAAATAAAAGTATACAACACCGGACGTAAGTGGGATTCATCGCTCGATGCCCTCATACAAGCCCTATCTGAAAGACATTCACCCATGCGCTTGAAGCAAGTCCAAAGCAGTAAAGCCAAAGACATGATTCGCCTCAGCGTGACCACCCTCGTAGGCGCAGCACAAACCACAGCCGAATACCTGCAAGCTCAAGGCTACGAAGCCGAAGTAGCTAGCACACAACTCGTTGTGACCACCATCCCCGTCCAATTCATCCCCACTCTTGCGGCGCTCGACAACGTACTCTACGTTAATGCCCCCCGCCAACTCTATCCCTCAATGGACAAAGTGCGTACCGATATCGGTGCGAGCAAGATTATTGCTGGCGAAGGACTCGAATCCCCTTATACGGGCAAGGGAGTAATCGTCGGTGTCATTGATGCGGGCTTCGACTTCACCCACCCCGCTTTTAGCGGTCGGTGCAAGAAATATGGTGCCTATGCTACCAAAGGTACACTCACCGACAAAGCACCCAACAAAGACCCTAACGACGAAGTAGGCCATGCCACACACGTAACCAATATTGCTGCCGGAAGTCCCGTAGAAGGTTCTAATTATTACGGCATTGCCACAGGGGCGGAAATTCTGCCTATGATGTCCAATCTCGATGGAAGCAGCGTAATGCTCCAAGCCTCAGCCATAAAGAAATATGCAGAATCACAAGGCAAGCCTTGGGTGCTCAACATGAGTTTTGGAGCCATTCTCGGTCCGCACGACGGAAGCACCGCTCTCGACCAACACTTAGAATCATTGGCAGGCAAAGGAGCCATCCTTGTAGGTGCTATGGGAAATAATGGAGGAGATAAAGCTCACTTCACCTACACATTCCAACAAAACAAGGAAGCTGTCTACTTCACCATTGTGCCTAGTTCGTCCAATACCAACCAAGCCATCCTGGCCGAAATATGGGCCAATAATGCTTCAGGCTTAAAAGAACTGACCATCACCCCGTTAATCTATCGCAACGGAAATATTTATCGTCCCTCTGCGCTGCAAGCTAGCAAACTGATAGAATCCAACGGAATAGACCCTTACAATCAGCGCCAATGCGTTCAACTTGCAGGCTATCTCTCTGATTTCATAAAAGCCATCCCTGGCGCATCGGGCAGCAATGCCAAACTCCTAATAGAAGTAAAAGGTAAAGCGGGAGCTACATTCCATGCGTGGGTAGATCAGGACAATTATCCTAGCACCATCGAAGCTGGCACATTCAGCTTTACCGTAAACGGCACGAAGCAAACCATCCAAACAACTGCCGGCGACGATAATTATATGGTAGGCGAAGGCGCAGCTTCTGTGCCGAGCGCCATTGCCGTAGCGTCCTATAACGAGCGCACCAAATTTACCTCACTCAATGGTTCTACCTATGGCTATTCCGCTGGTCTCGAAGGCGATATTAGCTCATTCTCAAGCAAAGGGCCGTTTCTCAACAGCCTACCCAAGCCTACGGTAACAGCTCCTGGAGGTGCCATCATCTCGGCTTATAGCAAGAAATCATCCAATTTCAGTACCAACAACGAGGAACTCGTGCAGCGCGTACTCATTGCCAACACCCCTGCCTACTATGGCATAATGAGCGGCACTTCCATGGCCACACCTGTCGTTTCAGGTACAATAGCCCTTTGGCTCGAAGCCAATCCCGAACTTTCACCTGCCGACGTCATCAGCATTCTGCAAAAGACTTCGCGTCACGATAATCTTACGGGGGGAACTCAAGGCAGTTGGGATGCCACATGGGGGTATGGCAAAATTGATGCTTACGAAGGTTTGAAAGAAGCCATCCGCATGAAGCAGAATGGTATCAACGAAACGATGAACAGTTCTGCCCCCGTCACGCTTCAGCGCGATGCCAATGCATGGAAACTCCTTTTCAACGACGATGAATCATTTGCCCGCATCCAAATCGTAGCCGCCAATGGCCAGGTAGTAAGTAACAATCTGTTACAGTCGCCGCGTCGGGGCGAAGAACACGTATTCCGTTTTAAGGAGTTAGGACTCACCCCTGGCGTATATGTGTTTAGTGTCGCTACAACAAGTCAGGCCATCTCTAGAAAAATGGTAGTGAAATAAACCACTCCCTTCCATTTATATATTATATGGGTGATTCTATAAATTCTGAAATATAAATTCACTTCCCCATACCACACATCCATCATCCGAACTAATTCCCCCCCAATATAACAAGACGTGTAGCACTAGGAGCAAATACGACCCTAACGCTACACGTTTCTTTTGTATTCTATGAGCGGAGAAGCCAACTCCGAATGTATAAAAACGAATTTATAGCAGCACATCGACAACATCAGAGAATCAAGAAGCGAGCGGAGCAACGCTTTACCCAACCAATCCCCACATCTAGGCATTTCATAGACAGAATATAAAAGTTTTCGCACTTTCCTTTTGCACTTCGCTCACCATGAAGTAACTTTGCACTGAAATGGCTAAGCGCCACTCCGAATATAGAATATGTTCAAGATTAAAAAGAGAAATTGGTACGTCCCTAAAGGACAAGAGCCCACTGAATTTGATAAACGCATTCTGAGCTATCAAAACAGAGGCGAACTCGTTCCCACACGTAAACTCATCAAGACACCCGAACAAATTGAAGGCATCAAGCGTTCGTGTGAGGTCAACACAGGCGTACTCGATCTCGTAGAGAGCGAAATCCACGCTGGCATGAGTACAGCCGAGATCGATAAGCTAGTCTACGACTACACCATAGCCCATGGCGCCATCCCCGCCCCACTCAACTATGAGGGGTTCCCCAAGAGTGTATGCACTAGCATCAATGAAGTGGTATGTCATGGCATACCCTCAGAATATGAGATTTTGGAAGAAGGCGATATTATCAACGTTGATGTGAGTACTATTCTTGATGGGTATTATAGCGATGCCTCGCGCATGTTTATCATCGGCAAGACATCCCCTGAAAAAGAGAAACTCGTACGCGTCACTAAGGAATGCCTTGAAATCGGCGCCGAAGCAGCCAAGCCTTGGGGATTCGTGGGCGACATAGGCAAAGCCATCGAAAAGCATGCGCGCAAGAACGGCTTCAGCGTAGTACGCGATCTGTGCGGACACGGCGTAGGGCTAGAGTTTCACGAAGATCCCGAAGTAGACCATTACAACACACACCGTCACGGCATGTTGCTCGTGCCCGGCATGGTGTTTACCATCGAACCTATGATTAACATGGGCGATTGGCATGTGTTTATCGACGAAGAGGATGGTTGGACCGTAGTGACCGAGGACGAACTACCCTCTGCCCAATGGGAGCACACTTTCCTCATGACCGACAACGGACTAGAAATCCTTACACACTGACCCTTATTCCCTCTACCCAATGAACAATCATTCCCTACAACATACCCCTCACCAACTAGAGAAAGCTTGCATCTTGGCCATTGAGTCGAGCTGCGACGACACCTCAGCAGCCGTTCTTCGCGACGGATTCTTGCTGAGCAATGTCACCGCAAGTCAAGCCGTACATAAGGCTTATGGTGGAGTAGTGCCCGAACTCGCTTCGAGAGCACACCAGCAGAACATCGTGCCCGTGGTAGATCAAGCCTTGAAGCAAGCTGGCGTAACAAAGGAAGAACTCTCTGCCGTGGCCGTCACGTTAGGTCCCGGTCTTATGGGATCGCTCCTCGTTGGCGTATCCTTTGCCAAAGGATTGGCCACGTCGTTGGGCATACCTCTCATTGAGGCCAACCACTTACAAGGCCACATTCTTGCCCACTTCATTCAGACACATGATGACGAGCATCAAGTGCCTCCCTACCCCTTCCTCTGCCTGCTCGTGAGCGGTGGAAATTCACAGATTGTTAAAGTCAATGCTTACAACAACCTTGAAATTCTAGGACAGACCATCGACGACGCTGCGGGCGAAGCCATGGACAAATGTTCCAAAGTGATGGGATTTGGTTATCCAGGAGGTCCCATTATCGACAAGCTAGCTCGCCAAGGTGATGCACATGCCTATCAGTTTGCAAAGCCGAACATTGCAGGATTAGACTATAGCTTTTCAGGCCTGAAGACTTCTTTCCTCTATTTCCTACGCGACCAAGTGAAGCTCGACCCCAACTTTGTAGATCATCACAAGGAAGACCTCGCAGCTTCGCTCGAACGCACCATCGTGGAGATACTAATGAAGAAGCTCGACTTAGCCGTAAAGCAAACGGGCATCAAGCACGTGGCTCTATCGGGAGGCGTCTCCGCCAATACGGGCTTACGCAATGCCTTTAAAGAACGTGCTGAAAAGCGCGGATGGGACATCTACATTCCTCGTTTCTCATACACCACAGACAATGCGGCCATGATAGCCATCACAGGCTACTTCAAGTATCTCGACAAAGACTTCTGCCCGATAGACAAACCTGCCTATTCGCGCACCATACTCTGAGACACCCTCGCCAAGAAATCCCCTATCTGCAAATAACAAATACAAAGAAAGAATAATACACACATGGATTTAGATCTGAAACTCGTTAGCAAAGAGATTAACGAAATTATGTGGCGCGAGAGCAAAACACTCGCCACAGCAGAAAGCTGCACTGCCGGACGTATCGCAAGCGTAATCACTGCCGTGCCTGGTAGTTCCAACTACTACAAAGGCGGCCTCGTATGCTATGCCGATGAAGTAAAGGAAAACTTACTCGGAGTAGATGCTAAGGTGATTGAAGAGCAGACTCCCGTTTGCGAAGACGTTGTGCGCCAAATGGTGCTTGGAGCCAACAAGCTTTTCAATACCGACTATGCTGTAGCAATCAGCGGCTACGCTGGTCCTGGAGGACCTGATGGCGGAAAGAGTGGCGTGATTGTAGGCACCATCTGGATTGCCGTGGGCAATGCCGACAAGATTGTAACGCGCATGATTGAGGAAGATAATGGTCGCGACAAAAACCTAGCATCTGCCACTTCTGCCGCCATGCACATGCTCCTCGACTACATCAAGGGCGAAGAGACAGAAGAAACCTCTAGCGAAGCATAAGTTCTCCTTACGCTAAGAAAAAATTCCCCACATTTACACACAACGCATCGCCATGCCTTATATATAAAGGTATGGCGATGCGTTTTTTTCTTCCATCGTCCTCTACCTAGAGCACATTACCCCGTCGACAAAACCTGCATACAAGAGAGAAAGAAGAATAGGCACGACCATAGGCGGTACAGAAACAAGCGAAAAGAGCAAGAAAGGCTCATTTTCAAAGATAAAGAACAAGAAAAGAATTTTTCAGCGTTTTTTTTCGTAACTTTGCATAAGTTACGATGAATGTCCACCTATAAATGTGCCATACACCTTATATATAGGCACGCAAAAGCAACAACGACATTCCATCGCAAAGGCATAGGAAGCCCCCCTAAAGCCACATTAGTCACACACCGCATAACACATTCACATGGGTATATTCAGTAACATATTCTCAAGAAAAGAAAAAAAAGAAGTTCTCGATGCCGGACTCGAAAAGACCAAGACAACCTTCTTCGGCCAGCTGACACGTGCCATTGCAGGCAAGAGCAAGGTCGACGAAGAAGTGCTTGACCAACTTGAGGAAATTCTGATTACCTCCGACGTTGGCACGGACACCACTATTGATATCATTCAGCGTATCGAAGAACGCGTGGCTCGCGACAAATACGTAAGCACTTCCGAACTCCACACGATACTGAAAGAGGAAATCGGAAGTTTACTTACGCAGAGTGGCAACGAAGACACCGAAGGATTCGACATCCCCGAAGGCCACAAACCCTACGTAATCATGGTGGTGGGCGTAAATGGTGTGGGAAAGACCACTACCATCGGCAAACTGGCCTATCAGTTTAAGAAGGCCGGACTAAAAGTGGTGCTCGGAGCTGCCGACACCTTCCGTGCAGCAGCCGTAGAGCAACTCGTCATTTGGGGTGAACGAGTAGGTGTGCCCGTCATCAAGCAACAAATGGGAAGCGACCCCGCTAGCGTGGCTTACGACACAGTCAACTCAGCCAAAGCACAGGAGGCCGACGTCGTGATTATTGACACGGCAGGCCGTCTCCACAACAAAGTGGGACTAATGAACGAACTCACCAAGATTAAGAAAGTGATGCAAAAGGTAGTGCCCACAGCGCCCGACGAGATATTGCTCGTACTCGATGGCAGCACCGGCCAAAATGCTTACGAACAGGCCAAACAGTTTATTAAAGCTACCGACGTAACCTCACTAGCCATTACGAAACTCGATGGCACAGCCAAGGGCGGCGTGGTGATAGGAATCTCACACCAACTTAAAGTGCCCGTAAAGTACATCGGACTAGGTGAAAAGATGACCGATCTACAACCATTCAACCGCACAGAGTTTGTCAACTCACTCTTCGAGGGAAGCAACCTCTAACCAAAATTTTCCCCTCTCCCCCTCCTCCCCTCAAAAAAATATTTACGCACACAAAAAGCATGAGCACCTCTACTCCTCAACCCACTCGCACCGTCGACATCATCACCATGGGATGTTCTAAAAACTTGGTTGACTCCGAACAACTACTCAACCTCTTCAACGAGCACGGATTCCAAGTTTACCACAATCCCGACACCACCCATGGCGACATTGCCGTGATAAACACTTGCGGCTTCATCGCTTCGGCCAAAGAGGAGAGTATCAACGAAATTCTAGAACTTTGTGAGCTAAAGACCGATGGTGAGCTCAATCGCGTGTATGTAATGGGATGCCTCTCAGAACGCTATATTACAGAACTGCGAGAAGAGATTCCCGAGGTGGACAAATTCTACGGAAAGTTTAATTGGAAAGAACTCATCACCGACCTCTGTACCGAACAATCTTCCACCCCACCCGTTCACCACGAGAAAATCATCACCACGCCGAAGCACTATGCTTACCTCAAAATCTCCGAAGGATGCGACCGCCACTGTGCCTACTGTGCCATTCCTATCATCACGGGAAAGCACAAGAGCCGCCCTATGGAAGAAATACTCAACGAGGTGCGCACACTGACGAGCCAAGGAGTGAAAGAATTTCAGGTCATCGCTCAGGAGCTAACCTACTATGGCATTGACCTCTACCACGAACAACGCTTACCACAGCTCATCGACCAAATGGCTAAGATACCCGGCGTAGAATGGATTCGCCTCCACTATGCTTACCCCACACACTTCCCTATGGAACTGCTCAGCGTAATGCGCAAGCACAAGAATGTGTGTAACTATCTCGACATTGCCCTACAACACATCTCAGACCACATGCTCGAACGCATGCATCGCCACATCACTAAAGAAGAGACGCTCCGCCTTATCAGCGATATGCGTAGAGAAGTGCCCGGCATCTGTATTCGTACCACTCTAATGGTAGGATTCCCAGGCGAAACGGAAGAAGATTTCGAAGAACTCATGGACTTTGTGCGAACTGCTCGATTCGACCGCATGGGAGCATTCGCTTATAGCGAAGAAGATGGAACGTATGCTGCCGAGAACTATGAAGACGATGTGCCCGAAGAGATAAAAGAGCAACGACTTGACCGCATCATGACCCTTCAAGAGAACATTGCCGCCGAACTTTCCGAAGCTAAAGTGGGCACAACACAGCGTGTCATCATCGACCGCCAAGAAGGTGAATTCTTCGTAGGACGCACAGAGGCCGATTCGCCTGAAGTAGACTGCGAAGTGCTAATACAGCGCTCAGCCGACGCCCCCTTGACCATCGGTGAATTTTACAACGTACGTATCAACGATTGCGAAGGATTTGATCTCTACGGAACAATCGCCTAACATTGTCACCCCCCATCTGAGAAATTCTCTCAGACATTCATTCAAAGCATTCTCATCGTGAACAATAAAGATTTCATCAATGCCTTAGCTTCTCGCACAGGATTCACCGCTAAGGACTCGCAAAAGTTGACCACAGCCTTTACAGAAAGCATTGCCGACAAACTTGACGACGAATCACAACTTGCCGTGCAAGGATTTGGTGTGTTTGAGGTAAAGAAGAAAATGGAGCGCGTGGTGGTCAATCCGAAACTCAAAACACGACGTCTCAATCCACCCAAGTTGGTGCTTGCATTCAAGCCGAGCAACATCCTTAAAGAGAAAATGCAGTAGGCGTGCATGCTTTGCAAGAAAGAACTGCACGACAAAAAAATGGCGTTACTCTTTATCTAGCTATCAACAACATGAGCATTGTGTACAAACGCACTGCTTCTCTACTCCCTCACGCATACCCACACAGAATATCCACCCCCTTTTCTATCCAAAAGAATGAAAAAGAAATTGCTCTTACAGGACTTTTCCGAATATTTAGTCAAGAGTGAAGGCATTAACAAGAAAGATGCCGACAAATTTGTGCGCTCATTTTTTGAAGTAATCGAGGAAGGACTACTGGAGGATAAGTTCGTAAAAATCAAAGGATTTGGCACTTTCAAACTAGTATCTGTAAGTGAACGTGAAAGCGTGAATATCAACACAGGAGAACGCTTCATGATAAGCGAGCACACCAAAGTATCGTTCACCCCCGACACAACGATGAAAGACCTTGTCAATCGTCCCTTTGCCCACTTCGAAGCCGTAGACCTTAACGAGGATATAGATATGAAGGAATTTGAGATAGTTGATGAAGAGATGATGGAGGAGGAAGAAGGAGTCGACGATACAACCGAGACATCAGAAGAGGAGACTGCAGAAGGAAGGACCGAAACCGAACAGACACAAGAAGAGCCACAACAGCCATTGGAAACAGCTTCTACAGAAGAGAAGGAAGACACTCCAGTTTCACCTCACCCAATGGAACCTACCCCTATCACGAATGGGCAGCCCTCTTCTACACCGACTGCCGTTGAAAACGCGGCTAGCCCGTCACCACAGTCCAAGGAAACGTCTCAACCCGTGATTGATCCCGAACAAGCTCAACCCGTAGCGCCCCAACCGACGGCAGCAGAATCTCTGCATCCCCAAACAGAGATGCCAACTACACCTGTATCAGAGAATCAAGAAAGCACTGGAGGACACGCTGAAGAGGAGGATGTCGTAGTCACTCCCACACAACCCATCATCAACCCCAACGTTTCAAATTCGCAACATACAGAAAACACCAACAACGAAGCTTGTGCATCCCAACCAGAAAACCATAGCAATGCCACCATGGGGTATACCTACACTGATGCTCCCATGCCACGCAAGCAAAATTGGTGGAAAACGTCGGCCATCTTATTGGGAATCGTGCTACTAATGTTCTCTAGCTACTTTGCTGGCTATTTCCGCATATTCTGCCCTTGCTCTATTCCCTTCGTAGGCAACACTTGGGACTATCTTGCGCCAACACCAGCTGAGGAACCTCAACCCATACAACAACCAAAGCCTCAACCCACAGACAGCATAGCCAAACAACGCGTAGATAGCGTAAAAGCACAAACGCCTGCTACTAAGACAGAGAAACCTGCTTCCAAAGCAGAAGAGGCGCAAGCCACTAAGGATTTGACACCTCAACCCCAAACAGAAAAAAACACTACTGCAAAGTCACAAGACAAAGTACGTCCAGCCACCCATCGCGTAAAGATGGGCGACAACGTCTACCGCATTGCTCGCCGATATTATGGTTCGGATAGCTATGCCCAACGCATCATTGAGGCCAACCACTTAAAGGATGCCAACACCATCACCATAGGCATGGAGCTAAAACTTCCCTAAGTGGCTCATCATACAGACCAAGGGAAGCGAATCTCGCAAATCGTTGATACTGAAAGGATTGCACAAAAGCATTAAAATAAAAACAAAAATTGCCCCCAAAAAACTTCCTCTAAGAGGTGTTAACATCAAAATAAAAGACGTAACTTTGCAGTATGATTGAACTCTCAAAACATATTGAAAGCCTCTTGCTGAAGCATGACTGCGTCATCGTTCCTGGACTCGGTGGATTCGTTACGCAGTATGTACCCGCACGACGCATCGACAACGAAATGTTGTTCTTGCCCCCGTGCCGCAGCGTTGGCTTCAATCCGCAGCTCACTCTCAACGATGGGCTGCTAGTTCAGTCGTATATGCAAGCCTACGATACCAACTATCCAGAGACCATAAAGCTCATCAACAACTCCGTGCAGCAACTCAAGATGCAGCTTCAAGAAGAAGGCGAGTATGAGCTTTCAGGCATAGGCAAACTCACTTTGGGCGTAGGCGGAAAGTACAATTTCATCCCTTGCGAAGCGGGTGTACTATCGCCCGAACTCTATGGCTTGGATGCCGTAACACAGACCTTGCTCTCCAAGGAAAGAAAAGCAGAAAGCACCGATATTATAGTTGATAATGGGAAGCAGAAGAAGGTGCGCTTAAAGCGTACGGAAAAGAGCTATACTATCAGCATCAATCGCGAGCTAGTGAACTATATAGCTGCAGCCATTGTTGCCGTATTCTTCTACTGCCTTTGGGTTACGCCCGTGAGCGACACCACAAAGACAGAGCAACAGGCAGCGTCGATGGTATACGAACAACTTTTTCAATCATCCTCTGCAAAAACTTCGACATCCCCCATACAGGCAACAAAAGCAGTACAAACGGCTCACCCTATGCAGCAACAGACTGCCACTGAGACCGAAGCTGAAGCACAGCCATCAGCCACAGTTTCCCCTGCGACAGAGACGACACAACCTAGCACAAAAGTTGGAACACAGAGCGAAGCTACGAAAACCATTACTTCCGCTCCAGAGAACAACGATAAGAAATATACCATCGTGCTGGCAAGTGCTATTAGCGAAGCCAATGCTTCTTCCTTCTCGAAAGAATTGAAGAAAGAGGGATTCCACGAAGTAACTCCTTACCGCAAAGGGCGGATGGTAAGAGTTATCTACGGACACTATGCCTCTGAGAAAGACGCCCACGAAGCATTGAGCAAACTTCACCGCCACAGTGCATTTTCAGATGCGTGGGTGATGCAAACGAAATAATAAAAACATCCAAAGGGGAACTACGAATCATGACTTTCTGTGCATATTCTTAGTTTCCTCTTTTTTTTAAGACAGCCTTCAATGAAACGCATACGATGCCCCAAATGTGACGAATCCATTCTTTTCGACGAAACAAAATATGAACCGGGAAGAATCTTGGTATTTGAATGCCCTGAGTGCCATAAGCAATTCAAAATACGCATTCCGCAGCCGAAAAACATCACGGCGGAAGAAGCACCTACAGAAGAACAAACCATCTATGGCAAACTCGTGGTGCTAGAAAATGCATTTCACTTCAAACAGGAAATACCCCTCTATGAGGGCGAAAACGTGGTAGGCCGTTTGATTAAAGGCTCTAAAGCCAATGCAGCCATTAAAACAGTTGACCCAAGCATGGACACTACTCACTGCATTATCACTGTGAAGCCGCGACCCAATGCCGAACCACGATTTACGCTGCGCGATGCGCCCTCTAACACAGGCACTTTTCTACAAAACGAAATTCTCTCTGACCACGACCGCGTCAACGTGACCGATGGCGATATCATCACCATCGGTGCTACAACAATGATTCTCCGTACCCAACTTGAGGAAGAGGAGTAAAAACAACTATCGCACCTTCTCTATTGCTATTGAGAGGGGACACGCTGAAAAGCAAAGGGAACGATCAAGCATCCATTGACTTACAATATACAGCCCCAAGAGAGGTGCGCAACGTTTTGCAGCGCTTGCCATGAGCGTTGTCTTTCCCCACTCCATTTACTCTATTTTGACTACAACCAAACACTTTGCTGCAATGAAACACATTCTTACCCTCATCGCCTTTTTCCTTGGCCTTTCGACCATGGCACAGCGCCCGTTTGAGGGACATTTCTTTTGCAAAGAAACGGGCGTAAATATGTATCTCAATCTATACGAAGAAACGCTGACGGCACCAGGATTCTCCTTCCTTGGGAAAATGCATGGCTATATGAAGGATGGTATCTACGGCACTTGGATGATTACGAAGTGTAACATAAAAGAGAATAAAGCGCTCATCAGATTCAGCAATGATATTGGATCGGATTCGCAAGACATCGAATTTACACAAACTTCCGATAGCACTTATACTTACCACACCGTGGGCGGAAATGCCATTAAACGCGCTGTGGGCAGGAGATTGGTGAGAGTAACGGGAGAAATGAACTTTGTAAGAAAATAAAAGTAGAGAATCATGGGAAGCAACGTGCTTAATTGCTCCTCATGATTCTTTTCTCGTCTTTGAATACTATTCAAATAATACTTCCAATACCACGAAAATCTCATCATCAGAATGAATAGGACCACTCTAAAAACACTTTAGATTTAATCCTTACCTTGTTTTCATGCCATGTCCTTTCTTACCCCATTCTATCATCGCTTTGCATCCATTATGTGCCAACTTCGTGAGGTTCTATTCCCACGTTATTGCCAGATATGCGGCAATCGACTGATGAGCAACGAGCGCCACGTGTGTCTCACCTGCTTACTTCGTATTCCATATACTAGACTTCGAGGAAAGAAGAACAGCGTGTTAGAGTGCAATCTGTGGGACGACATTCTCTATACCGAACGTGCCCACAGCTTTATGTATTATCACGCCAAAACAGACCTCTGCCAGATATTCTTCCAATTTAAATATTACAACAATCCCTCTCTGGCCGTAACGATGGGCGAGTTCATGGCTCACGATCTTGATGGTACGGATTTCTTCTTGAATATCGACTGCATTGTACCTGTACCCCTATCGAGCGCTCGCTTTCAAAGCAGAGGATACAATCAAAGCGAGCGACTAGCTCAAGGAATCAGCAACGTGACAGGCATTCCCGTGGACACATGGTCGATATGCCGCACTGTAGATAACCCCACACAGACACATCTTCATTCCCAAGAACGCATGGACAATGTGAGAGGCATCTTCGCCCTTACCGAGCAGGCTACCATTGCAGGAAAGCACATTCTTATTGTCGACGACATGATTACAACAGGAAGTACCGTTCGCTCCTGCGCTCACACTGCACTAGCTGCTGGCAACGTAAAGATTAGCATCATCAGCCTCGGCATGTCGGAGCGCAATCGAGAGCATGAAGTGCCCGAATGGATTAGGCCGTAATATTTTCTTAACAATCCAAAGTTTGTTGCAGACATACGTGTTCCACGTCGGAAGATAAGTGATTGTCATCAATGCTATTCAATAGCTCTGTGGATAATGCAAGGACACACTAGTCCACCCAAACAGAGGAGAGGAATTTTTCCTTTGTTTACTTATAATCCGGCATTGGAAGTTTGCGAATACTTTCAGCACTTTGCGCTCCTGTCTGCAAATAGGCACGGAAGGGAGGAAGCGTGCTACCTTCTGCAGCTCTTACAAATTGCTGTTTGACGGGATGGAGCAGATAAATAGGGATTGTAGTGGAGGGAATTTGCTTTGCTCGGAATGAGCCTTTAAGCACTGACTCTGCCTCAACAATCTGCACTTCTCCTGCTTGACTTTCTATAAGAATGCGATGCGTAGCAGAATCGCCCAGGGCAATATAACCTTCGCCTCTATTCAAGACACTCACACTGGAGAACGAAAAATCTTGTTCTCCGAGTTGGCACACACGTCCATTCACCACTTTTGCAGGGAATGGCAGACTCACCGTTTGCCATTGACTAATGCCTACATTCTCTCGCTGATAGACTATCTGCCCTGCTTTTACCAAGAAAGGACGAGGCGTAAACAACGGCATTTTATCCATCAATTGCAGCTGCTCATCTTTCAACTGATTGCCACTCTTTCCACAGATTACCACAAAGCGCCAGCTTTCAGGCACATACAGACTCTCAGCCTCAGCCACCAATATAGACACATTGTGACCCTCTTGCTCACGAAAGACAAGGGACTGCTTAGGCAAATGAATGTGTGTCAGATCCAAGCATAGCATATCGTCGAAGTTTACCTCTGACAGTGCTTGAGCCGTCCATCCACCATGCAGCGTTGCCACTTTGTCTGCGTTAATATCTATTTGTGGTGGAGCTGCCACAATATGTAATTGTGCCAACGAAGAAGATGCTTCATTCTTTGGAAGCACCATCCATGTGCCTTTTACATAGCATAAATAACGACTCTCTTTCTCTAGCGTGCACACTGCGCCGTCTTGTATCTTCCACCATGTTTTCTCTGACACCTCGGTTAAATCATAGGAGAGGAAACCATTCTTTCCATGTAAGAGGAAGGTCTGAGCACTTGCATTCACCTCTTCTGCTGTCCAACTCGCAATATGCTCCATTGATGCAATGCTTCCGTCGCTCAACAGATGATCTGCGATAGACTCCATCGTTTCACTATTTGTAAGTACTTCACTAGCAGAACCTATACAAAGCATTTGCCCTTCTTGCGGCAGAACGTTTACGCCCGTTGGCGCGTAAGTGGTGGAGCGATAAAGTGTGAGACCTTCTTCATCTTTAGGATTCCAGCCAAGCGTATAATTGTTAAAACCCACACTATTCTCCCCTTGATAGCTTATGCTCAACACGCGATTACTACTAGTAGGATCGTATAATTGCAATGCCCCTGATGAAAGCAAAGTTGCATTCCATGTGCATGTTTTCTTAACTGAAGGAACTAAAATCAAACCAGCCTTGCCATTCTCCTTTCTCGACAAATACATTTTCTTCGCTTGCGAATACAGCATAATCTGGCCTGTTGCATCATACGTGAGTTTCCATAAATATTTATCATCACCAATATTCACCATCGCTTTGTCTGCATCCACATCTAGCTTTACAGCCTTTAGACGATTACTTGACATCGTCATAGATGACAAGAATCTCTCTATTCCCTGATCATCCACTCCACTAATTGCATAAACTTCCTCTTCTGGCAGGTCATGCAAAGACACACGAACATACGTGTTCGATTGTGCCATAACTTGGGGCACTACATACGTGCAACAAACTATAAGCAGGAACAGATTCAAAACTTTTTGAGAGCACGCAGATATACGATGTATTGGATTTAGCATATATTATAGAGTTTACATTTTTCAAATAGCAGGCAGAACACTTCGCTCTGCCATTTCTCATATCCGCCATTTTACTTGCACAGAGCAATCGTTTTTCCATGAAGAAGAAATCTCATCAAGACGAGAGGAGATGTAATTGCGATTAAAATAATGAGTGAAAGAAAAGCGAAGAGAAAGTGTGAGGAATTTAAATGCTTGAAAAGATCCCATCACTACGCCACACATTCCATGGTAAGCATAACTAGGGAAAGCATTATTATGAGGCATTTGCGGTTCGTAAGCATAGAGTCTACTCTCTGTATCATCAGTAAAGAAAAGCGAAGCAAATGCTTTTAGATGGAAACGAGAAGATGCTTTCCATGCAGCCCGTGAAGAGAGCATCCACCCCAAGCTATTCTTCCCCGTCTGATGATGAGAATAGCAACCATCTAACTGAGTATTCACCTCGTACTTAGGATAGCTACATAGACTCGCTAGACGCAACTTTTGCGTGGTGCGATACTCTAAGCCTAGACGGTCGTTTTCCTTCAATGTGTATTGACGAGTTTTCAACTGGTAGCGCAGTTGCAAGCGCCAACTGTTGCTTAGACGATAGGCCATTTGATACATAAATTCCATTCCCTTTGCATTCGGTTTTTGCGACAGATACGTGGGTTTGAGAAAGCGAAACACATCCACATACCCAGTCATCTCCATCGAACGTCCAACAAGCCAATAAAGATTGCACAACATGCCTTGTTCATTACTCACACGACTTCCTTGCTGCAAAGCCTTACCATAGAGCGAAACGTAACGCGGTGAGAATTGCCGATATTGAAGTCCGAGGCGCAGACATCGCACAGGCACGTACAACAACCGGTGTATCGTGGCGATATGCCAATTACGATCCGTGGACACATCGCCTTGCACGTAAAGTTTGGAAAATTCTATATAATAGGAAGCTGAAAGCGAACGAGCCGTCTGTCCGCGAAAATAGTTTGCATTATACCACCGCTTGACGGGCGACACATATTTATTAAAATGCGTCCACACGCCATCCGTTGCTAATCCCCAGTGTTTCTGATTGATGCCCCAATGCCAGCCCGCCGTAAAATTACCCATCGTCCGACGAGCTTCTATCTCGCTCAATGTGCGATGGAGACCCGACTGCAAGAGCGTAGTTACCGTATCGCTAGATGCGTTGCTTAACCTCGCATCCACCTTTCGGTATGATACAAAAGCCATTATGTCTATTCCTTTCCAACGCCATGCTCCCACTGCGCCTCGAAAGAAATCTGCCTCATCTGTAGAAGTATGTGCACGAAACGCGCCCAAGGTGTTTCTCGTTGGTCGAGCCTCAACCACTCGTCCGCTAAAAATGCGTCGACCAAGCAGTAAGCCATTTCCGCTCCACACATTGTAATCGCCTAAAGCAAAACTCCAGTTCTTTTCCCGTGGACGCAATAGCACGTAGCCCGACAAATAATCGTAAGGATAAAACCCTCGCTTACCCACAGGCTCGCCTGCATCCTTTTCCATCGTCAATCCGTACATAACCTCCCGCTTATACGCATATCGGTAACGCATTACATGATGCAGTGCGTTACCGATATAATAATTTGCCTTGCTCGGGACATCGGGCAGTGTATAGCCTGCTCGCCGATAAAGAGGAATGTCAAGCCGTGTCTCTAATTCATGATGTCCTTTCAGCATTTTTGGTCCCAACCTACGACTCTGCTCTATCAAATGGCGAAAAGTCTCAGATGGAGGTAGAGCCGAATCACAACGCACAAAAAGCGAAAGCTTGCAGCGCGTGAAATAATCCATTCCTTTCACTAGCTGTAATTCTCCTAAAGAGTGTATGCCATGTTTTCGTTCTCGATAACTCAGCAGCGAGTCGATTTGAGCCTCTTCAAGAAAAGGGAATATGCTCATTTCCTCCCGCGTACAACGATTTATCTGCAAGGGATGATGCGCAAGATTCTCCAATTGCTCTAACTTTTCAGCATCTACTTCTATATTCTCCCCCGATAGCTGTCCGTCCCAATAGTCGAGCACAAAATCATCCCAAGTCATGTAAGGCCCATCTTGCATCTGCGCGAAAAGATGTGCCATTCCACCCATAAAAAAGGCGATAATCAACAATAGACGATTCACTATAAGAAGTAGATTTAAGGAAATTCAGTGAGACGATATAAACATCGTATGCTCTAAGTATGTTCTAATCTAAGCAATCGCTCTCGCAGCATCTTTCTGCGAAAGCGATTGCTCTGGATGAAAAACTACAAAATAAATAGAGGCTATTTTCCACGCTCATACGTGATATCATAAAAACATGGATATACATTTTTGGAAGCATTGGCCTGACCTTGCGAAGCGGGCACGATTAAGCGTACATGAGCAAATTCTGCTTCATCAGAATTGGGACGACCGAGATTGATATACGTAAGGGGAATAAGCCATGCAGGAGGTACAGCCGATGAATTATAAGTGCTATACATCACGCCACCAGGAAGAAAATTACCCATAAATGTACCCGAAGTGTTCGATACCGACATCACATCGGGATACATTGAAGTTTTCACCGTGCAATTAGACGATTGTATAGAATCCGATGCAATATTAAATTCCGTGTAACGGCACAAGATACGCAAGTGCTCGCCATCTGCGAGTTTCTTCCCAGTACCTTTGGAAATAATCTGCATATACACCCCCGTACGATCAAAGCGTACATACTCGTTTTTACTCACATCCGTGGTGCTATCATTTTGATGAAAAGCGTCTTCCGAAATTACTTGTATATTGCCTGGCACATTGAGCAAATAGTCGTTATCATCATCACTTGCAATCTGTACACCATAAGTTAGGAAAGAATTGATTTGCTTATTCTCACGCTTGCGCTTATCAGCATAAGTTTCATCATCATTACACGATTGAAAGAACATGGCACAAACCATAGCGATGAGAGGGTATATAAAAAGGTGTCGTTTCATTCGTCGTTAAAATATAGGATAAATTATTGCTTTATGACGGCAAAAGTACTAATTTTCTCACATTTCATTACCCAGTGTTCCATAAAAAAGCCATACGTGTCGTGAAAAACATGTCTTTTCGTCAAAAAAAACGAGTAAAACTTTGGTGTGAATCAAAAAGTTTGTAATTTTGCACCCCGTAAGTGGATAGCACGTCCGGCTGTTGGTTAATTTAAGGACACCACCCCAAGATTACGCAACAACAAAGCCTGAAACCCAGCGAAGGAGATTCTGCTCAATCTACTCCACACTAATCATACAACAAAGAAACAAAGCGAAAGCAATGTCTAAGATTTGTCAAATTACAGGAAAGAAAGCCATGATTGGCAACAACGTTTCTCACTCGAAGCGTCGCACAAAGCGCTCGTTTGATGTAAACTTGTTTACTAAGAAGTTCTACTACGTTGAACAGGACTGCTGGATTGTTCTGCGCGTAAGCGCTGCCGGTCTGCGTCTCATCAACAAGGTCGGCTTGGATGCAGCTCTTCAGAGCGCTGTAGCCAAGGGATATTGCGATTGGAAAAATATTAAAGTAATCGGCTAAAAAGTAGGAAACAATGGCTGGAAAGAAAGCTAAAGGCAACCGCGTTCAGGTAATCCTTGAATGCACTGAAATGAAAGAAAGTGGACTTCCTGGAACTTCTCGTTATATCACAACGAAGAACCGTAAGAACACTCCCGAACGTTTGGAGTTGAAGAAATACAACCCCATCCTCAAGAGAATGACCATCCACAAAGAAATCAAATAAACCACAGTAAACCATGGCAAAGAAAACAGTCGCTACGCTCCAGGAAGGTAAGACCGATGGACGTTCATACACCAAGGTAATCAAGATGGTAAAGAGCCCCAAGACTGGTGCTTATATCTTTGACGAACAGATGGTTCCCAACGATGCCGTTAAGGATTTCTTCAAGAACTAATCTTTCGATAGAAATTATCATCTAAGCATATACTTATTGCGAAAGCCATTCGGATTTAGGAATCTATGCATTCTCTCTAAATTCATGCTGACGCATTTATGCTCAAATACAACCGCACTTACTTTTAAGTGCGGTTTTTTTTACGCAAAATTCCTCTGAAAAGGAACAAAGCTAATAAAAGAGCAACGTAGACGCCTTATCCCCATCTAAAGAGCGGAAATGAAAATATTTTGAGAAATTCATTTGGGCAATAAATAGGAAAGCATTATTTTTGCACTCCTAAAGTAAGATTATATTATTTACATTTGGGCCAGATTGGATTTGACAGCGGGTCGGAATGGTACGTAAGCACGCAGTGCGCCTGAAAGTGGGCACTTTAATCTCGGCTTTCAACAATTTAACTGGCGAAAACAAGTTTGCTCTCGCTGCCTAATCGAAGCATAGTAGATTGGCTTTATTCCGGCACAAGGTGCTGGAACGAGACATCACCCAAGAGCTGTTGCTCCGAAGCGTCTTGATAAGGTGGTGCAGATAAATCGGCGCTAGTTCACGTTGGCCTCGCAACATGAGCGAAATTCTTAGAGGATAAGATGTTGGTTGGTGGCACTGGTCTTGCCAACATACGAAAACTTAGTCAGTGATAAGCGTGTAGAAAGCGTATGATTTCCTCGTTTGGACGAGGGTTCGAGCCCCTCCTGGTCCACAAAAACGTATGTTGATTATCAACGAATTATGCGTGCAAAATAAGCGGTTATGGCTACTTGTTAAACAAGTCCATAGCCGTTTTTGCTTTATCAGCAATATATAACAGGGGCAGCGGATCTTACGGGTTGGTATTACCCTAAGGTCTCATTTTATTTGCCTATTCCCATGTTGTAAATCAGATAAGCGACAAAAACTATAAGATCGATCTCTCCTCACTCCAATACATTCCTCACCGCACATAGAAAAGGTGCTACGATCACTTGATGAGAGAAGCTCAACGACCTAGCCGCTGATGACGGACGGCTCGGCATACAAAGCCAAATCGCCGAACCATTCGACAACCTCACAGACCAGCAAAGAGTACGGTTCTTTCATTTAAGCTCAGAGTAGAGACATTGTATACCCCTCCCTTTTCGTGATGAAATGGGTAAATCTACAATAGTTGTCAATTGTGCCTTGCTTCGAAAAGGACAAAAATTCTAACGCAAAGAAACTTTCAATGCGCATGCAAGACACATCGCCCACGAGACTAGCTTCCCCACTCTCATCTCTTACAGTCTACAAAAGAGAAAACTTATTATCCAAGACAATGCCCGCAGAAAGGAAACGCACTTATATAGCCATCGACTTGAAGTCATTTTTCGCTTCAGTAGAATGCGTAGAGAGAGGACTTGATCCGCTTTCTACACATCTTGTTGTGGCTGATGCTTCGCGCACGGAGAAGACCATCTGTCTAGCCGTTTCTCCTTCGCTTAAATCCTATGGTATAGGCGGACGAGCTAGACTCTTTGAGGTGGTACAACGCGTTAGGGAAATCAATCGACAACGGGGAGCTTTGCTTCATGGGGGGGCCTTTACAGGAAAATCTACATTTGCAAAAGAACTTGAGACACATCCCGATTGGGCAATAGACTATATCATAGCCACCCCACGTATGTCGCACTATATCGACTATAGTGTGCGCATATATGGCATTTATCTGCAATATGTAGCCCCCGAAGACATTCACGTATACTCCATTGACGAAGTGTTTATTGATGCCACACCCTACCTAGCTACCTACCACATTACAGCCCATCAGCTAGCTCGCCAAATGATCTGTGACATATTGTCCCAAACTGGCATTACTGCAACTGCAGGAATTGGCACTAACCTTTACTTGGCCAAGGTGGCCATGGACATCGTAGCCAAACATTTACCAGCCGATGCCAACGGGGTGCGTATAGCCGAACTTAACGAAGAAAATTATCGCAGAAAGTTGTGGACTTATCGTCCGCTTACAAAATTTTGGAGAGTTGGGAAAGGTATTGCGCGCAAACTTGAGAAACATGGCATCTATACCATGGGAGACATTGCGCGTCAATCAATACGTAACGAAGATTTACTCTATAGACTATTCGGCGTAAATGCCGAACTGCTCATAGACCATGCTTGGGGTTGGGAGCCTTGCACCATTCGCCAGATTAAGACCTATCGCCCATCCACGAAATCACTCAGCAACGGACAGGTGCTACAATCGGCCTATACGTTTGATAAAGCCCGAGTGGTCATACAGGAAATGGCAGAAAATGCGGCACTGATGCTGACCGATAAACACCTACTCTGCTCACAATTAGTGCTTGACGTGGGCTACGACCGAGAGAGTGTAAATCTACCACAGTTTTTTAACGTATACCATGGCGACATCGTGGCCGATCCTTATGGGCGTAGCATCCCCAAGCCCGCACATGCTACAACTCAACTAGACATCCCAACAGCTTCTGCACGCCTCATTACACAAGCTTTACTGAAAGCATTCGACACATGCGTAAATTCCCATTTACTTGTACGCCGCATGAATCTTACACTAGCCAAACTCGTGGATGAAGAGACTGCTCGCCGACAAGCTTCACGCCCCGCACAGCACGACCTCTTCGATGCATTGGAAGAAAACGTTGCCCAACGGCAACGCGAACAGCAAGCACTCGAAAAAGAACGAAAAATACAACAAACGATGCTCAACATCAAGAAAACCTTTGGGAAAAATGCCATACTAAAAGGTATCAACTTTGCTGAAGGTGCCACCATGAGAGAGCGCAATTCACAAATAGGAGGACACAAAGCATGAACCATTCTCAAGACGATGCAACAATGGCTTATGCCGACATCATCCATCTGCCCCATCATCGATCTACAAAGCATCCTGCCATGAGTATGCACGACCGAGCCGCACAGTTCGGAAGTTTTGCTGCACTTACTGGCCATTACGATGCCATTGTAGAACGAGCCCGCCATACAGAACAACAAATTCAACTGTGCGAAGACGAGCGCCAACAAATTGAGAATCAACTCTCCACCATTATTCAGCAAGCATCAAATCATCCCACAGCAACACTCATATATTTTGTTCCTGACGAACTAAAAGATGGAGGAGAATATCGAGAATATAGCGGACAAATCCTAAAATACGATGAACTCTCCCACATGCTTACGCTCGATAATGGCATTGAAATTCCTCTATCACACATCATCTTATGCAAAGATTGTGCGAAGCAAATGCTCTGAAAGAAAAGCTAGATTGCATATCCTAAAGAACGCATTTCCCAATTAAAATTAGAGACAAAGAAAATTGGACGCATAGTGTAAAAATACCACTTAAATGCCTCAAAAGTCCAAGAAAACAGAGTAGATTCAAAGAAAAATAAAGTTTTTATTGAAAAAATTGGGATTTCATTTGGTGGGAACAATAAAAAGTAATACCTTTGCACTCGCAAAACAGAAATAACGGCTCCTTAGCTCAACTGAATAGAGCATTTGACTACGGATCAAAAGGTTATAGGTTTGAATCCTATAGGAGTCACTCTTTCAAGAAAATAATTTCTGCTTTTGTACATTGGCTCCTTAGCTCAACTGAATAGAGCATTTGACTACGGATCAAAAGGTTATAGGTTTGAATCCTATAGGAGTCACAAAAAGGATTTCACTTATGTGAGATCCTTTTTTCATTTATACATCTGAGAACTTCGGATGTAACCATCAAAACATGGGGTCAGCGGATATTCCGGGTGGGTATTACCCTAATGTCGTATGTTTGCCCATCTCCTTGTTGTAAGCAGTTGAGTGACCAACTTTACCATACACGATCAATAGGGTGTGGAATACAAATTGGAACAGCATTTATGAAGGAAACGCATCATCTCTGCTTACGAAGCATAAATCTATCTATGTACTCTGTTTGTAATACCTGCTTCTTCCTTCTAATTCCTTTTTCTCCCCTCTGGTGGCTAAGTGAGAAAGTTCCTCCTTTTTAAGCACCACACACCACGCCTATATAAATACACGCGCGCGCGAGGCAAAATCACCTCGTTATGCGTTCAAAATCAGTCTATCCTATCGGTCTTTATCCATAGAGTCTAACGGTCTTCATCGTTAGCACTTATCGGTCTTCATCGTTAGCACCTATCGGTCTTCATCGTTAGAGTACTAAGATTTAGGTCGTAGAAACAGCTTAATCTTCATCGTCAAAACAACCTTCCGGAAGGCCTAAATAATCCACGATGAGGCGAGTTTCATGAATCGTAAGATTTTGCCTTTTGTCGAACAAAGAGCAGCGGGTCAACTGTTCGTAAAGATCTGTGCATCGCTTAATCATTCCCGTCAGTCGTCTTACCGCATTGCGTGGTTCACAATCAGGGAAATAGAGCATAGCCAGTGAGCGGCGAGTATAAGAAGAGTTTAATCTCATATCTATTATTTACTCAACTTTCCTCATCATACAACCGGGAATATCCGCTGACCCAAAACATGCACCTTAACTCCATTATTTTAAACCATTAAATCAAAAAGAATGAAAAGAATTGTATGGCTTGACGTATTAAAGCTGATTGCTATTTTTATGGTTATATGCGTCCATTGCTCAGACCCATTCAACGTGTCACTCGAAGCCCGGTCAAATCCCGAAGCCACACACTAACTGTAAATATGAAAATCCTTCCTCTGACGGGCAACTCGTGATTTGGGGATAAAACAAATCTTACATTATTCAAATTGGTAACTATTTTATGGCCCCCCTCTTGCGTGTTGAGTTTAATCTCTGTTCGAATACATTATACAATCTTATCTTGAACTCGCGTTAAGAGCATATTCTAAGTTTCATGGGCGACGCGGCCCGCTTCGACATAACGCTGAAAGCATACGCTCATAAATGGTGTATCCCTTTATCTCAGATACGGAACACGTCGCCCATAGGTCTGTTTTGATAATCTTATAGAGATGAACTACACAAAAAGCTACTATGCAAATGAATCATATTTGCCTTTTTAATAACTATAAAACTGTCTTGTTGTTAAATTTAGCGGAAATAGACTTAATATTTAGATAGAACGGCACTAATATTTTAACAATGAAAGTATCTTTGCGACATGAAGAAGTCAACGATTTGGATTATAGCCATAGTAATGGGCATATTTTTCCTCGCTTTGCTTTTTCTACAAGCAAAGTATTTTGAAGAGGTAATCAATATGCGTAAAGAGCAGTTTGACGAGTCGGTGACTCGAAGTCTTTATCAGACCGCTCGCAATCTTGAACTCAACGAAACCAAGAAAGGGCTAGAAACGCAATTTTCTAAGCAATCAGAGCGTAACGATAGTACAAAAACGGCCAAAAGCCCCACCACTTTCGAAGCTCGTTTACATAGCAACATTCCGGCCAATGTGCCCAAAGGTCTTTTCTTAGACAATCTCAATAGTAACTCCACAGACGAGTCGTTGCGCGATTCCGTAAAGCAGCGCTACATCTACCAGCGTGCTTTGCTCAACGAAGTAGTCTACTCCATACTCTACAAGGCTAGCGAAAAGCCACTGGCCGAGCGCATAGATTTTCCGAGCCTTGACAGCGACCTCCGCACAGAGTTGCGAAGCAATGGTATCAACATCAATTACCACTTCTACGTTACCACCTCTGATGGACGAGAAGTATACCGATGCCCTGAATACTCCTCAGAGGGCGACAGATACACCTACCGACAGGTGCTCTACCCCAATGACCCTTCAGCACAAAAGGGAATCCTCTACATTCACTTCCCCGATATGCAGAGTTTTCTCTTTTCAAGTGTAAAATTTATGATACCCGCCATCATTTTTACCTTGATGTTGCTCATCGTGTTTATCTTCACTATTTGGTCGATATTCCGCCAAAAACGACTTACGGAGATAAAGAACGATTTTATCAATAACATGACGCACGAGTTTAAGACCCCCATCTCCACTATCTCACTCGCTGCACAGATGCTACGCGATCCCTCGGTGACAAAGAGCGAAACCATGTTTAAGCACATATCAGGCGTGATTGTAGATGAGACAAAACGCCTCCGTTTCCAAGTGGAGAAGGTTTTGCAAATGTCAATGTTTGATCGTAAAGCCACTACCTTCAAACGCAAGGAAGTAGATGCCAACGTGCTCATGCAAGACACTGTGAACACCTTCCGTCTCAAAGTAGAAGCCTCTGGCGGAAAGATTGATGCTCACCTCGATGCCGAAGATGCCATCGTCTTCGTAGACGAAATGCATTTCACCAATGTCATATTCAATCTTATGGACAATGCGGTGAAGTATAAAGCCGAAGATAGAGAACTCAATCTCACCGTAACCACTCAGAATGAATCCGATGACAAACTAGTCATCACCATTGCAGACAACGGCATAGGCATCAAACGAGAAGACTTGAAAAAGATATTCGAAAAATTCTATCGCGTTCACACTGGCAATCGACATGACGTGAAAGGCTTCGGTCTCGGACTAGCCTACGTACACAACGTGGTGAAAGCCCTCGGCGGTTCCATTCATGCTGAGAGCGAATATGGAAAAGGAACGAAATTTATCATTACCCTTCCACTGATGGGATAATACAGAATATAGTAGCTTACGGAAAACAAGAGGAGACAATCTCTTGACCGCTAAGCGTATCACCCAATTGCAATATAAACATTAAAACATAAGACTATGATAACTTCAGAAGAAAAGATGAAGATTCTCCTCTGTGAGGACGACGAGAACCTAGGCATGTTGCTCCGCGAATATTTGCAAGCAAAAGGCTACGATACAGAATTATGCCCCGATGGCGAAGCTGGTTATCGCGCTTTCACTCAGAACAAGTACGACCTCTGCGTACTCGATGTGATGATGCCCAAGAAAGATGGATTCAGCCTTGCCCGCGATATTCGCCAGGTCAATGAAGAAACTCCTATCATCTTCCTCACCGCCAAGACGCTAAAGGAAGACATATTGGAAGGCTTCCGCATTGGTGCCGACGACTATCTGACAAAACCCTTCTCCATGGAAGAACTCACCTTCCGTATCGAAGCCATTCTTCGCCGTGTACGCGGTAAGAAAAACCGCAATCGCACACACTACAAGATTGGTTCTTTCTCATTCGATACACAGAAGCAAATTCTTTCGCGTGGAGATCAGCAGACTAAATTGACCACAAAGGAGAGTGAACTTCTAAGCCTACTCTGCGCTCACGCCAACGAAATTCTGCAGCGAGATTTTGCTCTAAAGACCATTTGGATAGACGATAATTACTTCAACGCTCGTTCGATGGATGTATACATCACCAAACTCCGAAAACACCTCAAGGCCGACGAGAACGTAGAAATTATCAACATCCACGGCAAAGGCTACAAACTCATATCACCTGAACCTGAGGGAAACGAGTAAGTTTTTCCTAATCTAAATTCCCCACTTCCTTCTTTTACTATCTATTGAACGGAGAATCTTGCATCTATTCATCTTCAGAGAATCTAACAAATATCTAATGATGAATAGATGCAAGATTTATTTTGCTGACATCTACACAGAACCTAGGAACGCATCGTCTCCCATACAGAGATACCATGCAGAAAGAACTTTCCCGAACAGACTTCCAAGGTAAGACAACAGAACACATCGAACAGAAAAGTAAGCATCTTCGCCCAATCCTTTTCAGGTTCTTCAAGGGAAGTATAGCAGCTCACATACTATATGAGCATACATCTTACCATTGTAAACAAGTTTAGGAAAGCTCCCTAAGCGTTTTATAGGCTTTTGCATGACCATTAAAAAACAGATTAGCACAATAGAGTAACCAACATCTGTTTTTTATAACATTAGCCCTCTTGCCGTAGAGATATCTCAAATGAAAATTCTGTTTCAGTTGCTTGAAAAGAAGCTCTATCTTTATGCCAAGATGTGCTATGGATTTCGGGAAACATGAAATCAGTTAACTCACGAATAGAATAGAATCTTTTAATGACTGCATAAAGCAAAGCATGACAACAACATGTTGGTATGCATCAAAGAGCCTTACATAGCATTCTCCTTTCTTTTAACGGCTGAATTTGAAAAGATCCTGCTTGTCAAACAAACGAATTAGTTAGATAACCGTTAGATAATGCTCATGCCGAGCGTACATAAATAAAGCCTCACCTGACTCAATGTCAAGTGAGGCTTGTAAAGAAATTGGCGGCG
>UQKO01000021.1 GCA_900541575.1 uncultured Prevotella sp. | reverse complement strand
GGTCTATTATCATCTTCAAACTTCTTCAACCAACATGTATCTTTCCCCCTTTCTTTCCTTCCTACCTTTGCATTCGTAATCAGGGAAATACTTCCGCTGAGAGTAGTTCAATCACTTTTTATTAACTCTTTAACTCAAGTTTCAACTTGAACGGGCTGAAGGCTAGGGTGTTCAAAATTGGCATCAAAAGCGAGACCAAAAAGTGCTGATTATTCGTAGCTCTTAAAGCTATAAAAGAATACAGCCTAAAGGTCTAAATAGTTCTCTGAATACTTGCACAAGTCGATGATTATTAGTAACTTTATAGAGTAAATAAAGCAACTAATAATTGGCTATATTATGACTAAATCAGATAAACGGAGGTCCGACACCGACATCCTTCGCCGCCTTTTTGAGGAGAAGGCAAAGATTGTGGATGGGTAACGCATTGGAAAAATTAGTTGACAAGTTAACGGGTAAAAATCCAAACCCGTCGACTTATTAACCTGACCACCAAGAAATTCGTCAGCAAGTGATTGGGTAAGAAAAATATAAGTTATCTTTGCAACATGAAACGTAAAGTCACTATCGTAAAGGTGGGCGGCAAGATTGTTGAGACGCCCGAATCGTTAAGTCGCCTGCTGCAGGACTTCTCTACGCTCGAGGGCGAAAAGGTATTAGTTCACGGCGGCGGACGCACTGCCACTGACGTAGCCACCCAACTGGGCATACAGACACAGATGGTCAACGGCCGACGCATCACTGATGCTGAGATGCTCAGAGTGGTCACTATGGTCTATGGCGGACTGGTCAACAAAAGCCTCGTGGCTCAACTCCAAGCTCATGGTGTGAACGCTCTCGGCCTCACTGGTGCCGACATAAACGTAATTCGCTCTCACCGCCGACCACTCAAAGAAGGAGTAGACTATGGATTCGTGGGCGATGTCGACCGCGTAGATGGTCACAGACTCACCTCATTGCTTGCCTCGGGAATTACCCCCGTAATGGCTCCCCTCACTCATGATGGCAAAGGCTCTCTGCTCAACACGAATGCCGACACCATTGCCTCAGAAACGGCCAAGGCTTTGGCCAACGAGGGTATGGAGGTGACACTCGTCTACTGTTTTGAACACGCTGGTGTACTGACCGACCCCGAGCGTGAAGATAGCGTCATTCCCCTCATCACACGCCCCACCTTTGAACAACTCAAGGCCGACGGAACTATCTCGGGAGGCATGCTCCCAAAGATAGAAAATTCCCTTGCCGCTGTAGAGGCAGGCGTGAAATGCGTAGTGATTACGCGAGCCGACAAGATAGGCTGTGAGGCGGAAGGCACAAGGATAGAATAAGCCTTCTCTTCCTTTCTTGACACCACCCTTTACTTTAACACATCTCTCAATACACATGCTTTCTTCTTACGAAATCATGGCTCCTGTAGGTTCGCGCGAATCGCTCGCTGCAGCCCTCAAGGCAGGAGCCGACTCCATATACTTTGGTATTGAAGCCCTCAACATGCGTGCCCATAGCGCTAGCCACTTCACCATTGCCGACCTTCACGACATTGCCCGCCAATGCGCTGAACAAGGGGTGAAGAGCTACCTCACCGTCAACACTATCATCTACGATGAGGACATAGACCTCATGCACCGCATCTGCGAGGCCGCCCACGAGGCGGGCATTTCTGCCGTCATTGCTAGTGACGTGGCCGTAATGACCTATTGCAACCGCATAGGACAAGAGGTACATCTCTCCACACAACTCAATATCTCCAATGCCGAGGCTCTGCGATTCTATGCCCAGTTTGCCGACGTAGCCGTATTGGCACGCGAACTCAATATGGACCAAGTGGCTCACATCCACGAGGTGATAGAACGCGACCACATCTGCGGTCCATCAGGACAGCCCATACGTATCGAAATGTTCTGCCACGGTGCCCTCTGCATGGCCGTAAGCGGCAAGTGCTATCTCTCGCTTGACAATCTAGGACGCTCCGCCAATCGCGGACAGTGCATGCAAGTGTGCCGCCGCAGCTACACGGTGAAAGATCGCGAGACGGGCATCGAGCTCGACGTTGACAATAAGTACATCATGAGCCCCAAAGACCTCAAAACGATAGGTTTTATTGACCGCATGATGAAAGCTGGTGTGCGCGTGTTTAAGATTGAAGGAAGAGCTCGCAGCGCAGAGTACGTCTACACCGTGGTGCAGTGTTACAAAGAGGCTATTGCTGCCGTAGAGGATGGCACATTCTCTAAGGAGAAGGTCGCTGCATGGGACGAGCGTCTCAAGACCGTGTTTAACCGTGGATTTTGGGATGGCTACTACCTTGGCCAACGTTTGGGAGAGTGGAGCGACGTATATGGTTCGGCTGCCACAGAGAAGAAGCAGTATATCGGCAAGGGACAGAAATACTTCTCCAAACTCGGTGTGGGTGAGTTTCTCATCGAAGCAGGCGAATTTCAGCGTGGCGACAAACTCCTCATCATCGGCCCCACCACGGGAGCCCTCTACCTCACCGCCACCGACATTCATGGAGACAATGGTCCCGTCAGCGTAGCCCGCAAAGGCATGCGCGTGGCCATTCCCGTGAGCGAAAAAGTGAGACCGAGTGACAAACTATATAAGATAGTCTCAAGCAACAAGCTTTAAGTATTAAGTATTACAGATTATAAGTCTACTCATAGGCAGTGGGGGCGAATCGTCTCGGTTCGGCATGGCAGCGAAGGGGTCGACGCCCAAGTTGCCATAAGAAACAAAAAGTTTTGCTCCGCTTCGGCATCGAGCCTCGCACGACAAACCGAACCGAGACGGTTCGCCCCCACTGCCTATAAAATTCTCCATCCAACAAGGGCAGATCAGCTTGCAGCAGTTGCTTGAAGTTGCTTGAAGCCCCCACTGCCTATAAAAATTCTCTCCATCTAGCTATGCCTATCCACCCATCCAGTCCCAACGCTCCCCTCTTGCTTTTCGACTTTGGCGGAGTCATCGTAGACCTCGACCGCGAACAAGTGCTCCGCTCGTTCGATCAATTGGGCATAGACATCCGCCCCTATCTCGGCACATTCAAGCAGAGCGGCATCTTTAGCCAGCTCGAACAAGGACGCATAAGCATCCACGACTTCTGCACCGCCCTGCGCCACCTTAGCCAAGCTGCCCACGCAACCGACGAAGCCATTATACAGGCATGGGAGAGTTTCCTCCACAAAGGCGTTCCCGCCGAACGTCTCGAAATGCTCCTTCGCATTAAACAACACTATTCCATCAACCTTCTGAGCAACACCAATGCGATTCATTGGCACATGGCTCAAGACCGCTTCTTTCACTATCACGGACTCGAAGTAGACGACTTCTTCGACCATGTGTTCCTATCCTGCGAGATGGGCATCGAGAAGCCCGCTCCCGAGATATTCCGCCGCGTCATAGAAGGCATGGGCACAGACAATCCCCACGACATACTCTTCTTCGACGACAGCGAGGTCAACTGCCAAGCAGCACGACAGTGCGGACTGCAAGCACTCTTAGCCCCCGCTGGAAGCGAATGGTTTAAATATTTTGACGATTATGGCAAACTACACCTTCCATCAGTTTCGCCACAGCCCTGAGTCCTCACAGACACAGGGATTGTGTGCCGCCATCGGCTTCTTCGACGGCGTACATCGCGGCCACCGTTACCTGATAGACCAGGTGAAAGCCGAGGCTCAACGGCGCAATCTGTTGCCCGTGGTAATTACCTTTGAGGAACATCCACGCCTCGCCCTTGCGCCAGCTCGCTATTGGCCCGAACTCCTCACCACCAACGAGCAAAAGCTCCAACTCCTCTCAGAAACAGGTCTCTATGGCGCTGCCATGCTCCATTTCGACCACAACATGTCCACTCTCACCTCGCGCGAGTTTATGGATCTCATCCTACGCAAGGAACTCCACGTAAAATGCCTCCTCGTGGGCTACGACCACCACTTCGGATCTGACCTCTCAGCCACCTATCGCGACTACGTGCGCTACGGACGCGAACTCGGCATCGAAGTGATTCGCCAGCAGCCTTTCACCCTCGATGGCGACCTGCGCATCAGCTCTTCCGCCACCCGCCGATTTCTCACAGGAGGCAACGTCGAGATGGCCCGCGCCTGCCTGGGTCGCCCTTACACCATCGAAGGCACCATCGTTGAGGGTCACCATAAAGGCACCCTCATGGGCTACCCCACAGCCAACCTCCAGCCCTCGTGCGCAGAGCAGATCATCCCTGGCCGAGGCGTCTACGCCGTGCGCGCTACGGTGGGCGGATTCACCTACAAGGCCATGCTCAACATCGGTTGGCGCCCCACCCTCGACAATGGAAACGACCAGACCATCGAAGCCCATTTGCTCGACTTTGATGGAGCCTCGCTCTACCACGAACACATGACCCTCAGCTTCTACCGCCGCGTGCGCGACGAGCACCGTTTCGCCTCCATCGAAGACCTGCAGAAGCAACTCTCCGAAGATGCCGACACCGTGAGGGAGATGCTTGATCAGAGTGAGTAGCAGCCCCTCTCCCCCACCCCATCTTTTCCCCCACAGCAAGAAAATGCTCGACAAGACGAGTCAACCTTTCAAAAATAGTTTGAATACAAGATGAGCCAATCTATTGTAATCTTCCTGCTTTTCGCAGTGGTACAGGTAGTGTCGTCACTAGCAGCCCTGCTCTTTTCTAATCTCGACAAACTAGGATCGGGACTGCCGCTCGAAGGCCTCAACACACAACCCTCCACCATGGGGCTCTGCTTGCTTATAGGCGAAACCATTATCGGTACCGGCCTTTGGTACTACTACCACACGGAGACTATTTACCGCCGCCTCATACGCGCCAATATCTCACAAGACGCATCCACCGAGGCTGCAAACTCTGCCGACCCATCGCTCAAGGGCGCCTACCTCTTCCCCACCATTAAGCGTCACCTGCCGGAACACCCCATCTCGTGGAAACGCGACACAATTTATGTGCTCGTCACGATTGGCGTAGCCCTTCTTATTGGAGAAATTCTCCCCTACTTGGGCATTGACGATTCCGCGGAAGAATCTCTCTTCAAAGGAATGCTCTCCAATCCCTTGTGCCTCGTATTGCTCTGCATTATAGGTCCCTGGGCTGAAGAACTGACGTTTCGCAAGGGCATTGTCCGCGGTCTCTATCGCTATGGCCTTCCTGGATGGGCTTCGGCTCTCATTGCCGCCCTAGCTTTCGCCCTCATCCACGGCAATTTAGCCCAAGGCATCCCCGCTCTCATCATTGGATTTCTCCTTGGATGGCTCTATCTCCGCACGGGCAATCTCAAACTCTGCCTCACAGCCCACATCATCAATAACGTGATAGCCGCGCTACTGATGATATAGGTTCTCCTTCTTCACCGCCTCTTCTAAAATCCGAAACATCAGTTACTTTCCACTTACTCTATGAATATTGGCCCCCTCGACCTTGGCCCACGCCCCGTACTATTGGCACCGATGGAGGATGTGACCGACATAGGCTTCCGCCTGCTTTGCCGCCGACTTGGAGCCTCTATGGTCTACTCCGAATTTGTAGCCGCTGATGCACTCGTGCGCATGGTCAATAAAAGCATCGAAAAACTCACCGTCTGCGAGGCAGAACGCCCCGTTGCTATCCAGATATATGGCAAAGACCCCATTGCCGTGCGCGACGCTGCACAAATCGTAGTAGAACGTGCACACCCTGACGTGCTCGATATCAACTTCGGATGTCCCGTAAAACGTGTAGCTGGCAAAGGAGCAGGAGCCGGACTTTTACAAGACGTGCCGCGCATGCTCGAAATCACACGTGCCGTGGTCGATGCTGTCAGCGTGCCCGTCACGGCAAAAACGCGCCTCGGTTGGGACGCAGAACACAAAATCATCGTGCCCCTCGCCGAACAGCTGCAAGATTGTGGCATACAGGCTCTCACCATCCACGGCCGCACACGTGCCCAAATGTATACGGGCGAAGCTGATTGGACTCTCATCGGCGAAGTAAAGCGTAATCCACGTATGCACATCCCCATCATTGGTAATGGCGATATCTGTTCGGCAGAAGATGCCGTCAGAGCTTTCGACCGCTATGGCGTTGACGCCATCATGGTGGGTCGAGCCACCTTCGGCCGCCCATGGATTTTCAAGGAAATGCACGATGCACTGCAGCCCACCGACCACAGCGTCACGGGCGTTATTCCCTCGGACTACCCACCGATGTCGCCCGACTGGAAATTAGACGTGCTCAAGGAACAAGTGCGACAGAGCGTAGCGCGCATCGACGAATATCGCGGCATTCTCCACATCCGTCGCCATTTAGCTGCTACACCCCTCTTCAAAGGACTCCCCAACTTCCGACAAACACGCATCGCCATGCTCCGTGCCGAAACTCTTGACGAGCTCTTCGATATAATGGAAAGCACACGAACACTGATTAATGGATAATTCCTAGTGATATAGGTCTCGCGTAGCAGCAATCAGTCAAATACGAGGGATTCTTCAGCCAATACTGGGACGAATTGCTACGATGTATTCTTATTACTTCGGAGAAAGTACTTACTACTTTAGAAAAAATCACTATTTTTGCCCGTAATAACACATTCTAATATACTTACAACAATGAAATTAGCACTGATTGGCTATGGTAAAATGGGCCACATGATAGAAGATATAGCACGCCAAAGAGGACACGAAATTGTATGCATCATCGATGTGAACAATACCGATGACTTCGAAAGCCCAGCATTCCGCAGTGCCGACGTGGCTATCGAATTTACCTCGCCCTCGGCTGCCTATGGAAACTATCTGCGTGCGTGGAAACAAGGCGTTAAGGTGGTGAGCGGAAGCACAGGATGGCTCAAAGAGCATGAGGCCGACGTGCGACGCGCTTGTAGCGAAGAGGGACATACTCTCTTCTGGGCTTCTAACTTCTCGCTCGGCGTGGCCATATTCTCTGCCGTCAATAAGTATTTGGCACGCATCATGAACGCTTATCCCTCATACGATGTCAGCGAAGTGGAAACTCACCACGTGCATAAACTCGATGCCCCAAGCGGCACAGCCATTACCTTGGCCGAGCAAGTATGTGCTGAGCTTGATAGAAAAGACACCTGGATAAAAGGAGAAGTACACAATGCCAATGGCACCATCACAGGCACAAAGAATACTCCCGAAAACCTGCTCCGCATCGACGCTATTCGCGAGGGAGAAGTGCCAGGCATACACACCCTCACCTACGATTCGCCCGCTGACATGATTCAGATTACCCACTCCGCTCACAATCGTAGCGGATTTGCCCTCGGCGCAGTGCTCGCTGCAGAATTCACCGCCACCCACGAAGGACTACTCTCTACCGACGACCTCTTCCAATTCTAAGCCACTCCCTTTCTCCGAAGTATGGAAACGTATAAGATTCATTCCAAAAAAGACGCCGAAAGATTGGGCGCAAATAACCCCATAGGCAATTCTGGCTATACGAAAGACTCTACTGGCGAAGCCAATGATTCCATCTCCCCCAAAGGCCCTAAAGGAACAAAGCGCCCTTCATGGATAAAGTTCGTCATTGTACTGGCTCTCTATCTGGCCTTTCTCGTATGGGTAAAGTCATGGTGGGGGTTAATTGTGGTACCCTTCATTTTCGATCTCTACGTCACCCGTAAGATAAAGTGGGGATGGTGGCGCGAGCCCGAGGTGGGACCTGCCACACGCTTCACCATGAGCTGGGTAGATGCCATCACGTTCGCCCTCGTAGCTATCTACTTCCTCAATCAATTCTTCTTTCAAAACTTCGTTATCCCCTCATCATCGCTCGAGAAAACACTGCTCACGGGCGACTACCTACTCGTATCGAAACTCTCTTACGGTCCACGCATACCCCAAACTCCCCTCTCCATGCCTCTCACGCAGCACACACTGCCCATCCTCGGCTGCAAGAGCTATCTCGACCATCCCCATTGGGACTACCGACGCGTAGAGGGACTAGGACACGCTGAACTCGGCGACATCGTCGTGTTCAACTATCCTGCAGGCGACACCGTAGCCCTCCGTCAGCAAAATCAAGACTACTATCGCATGGCCTATCAGATAGGCGACGAAATATGTGGACAGCCCGCCACAGAGATTGGTCAGCAGCCCACACTCGCCTCGGCCTCACTACGTCCTGACATGAGCTACGAGGAGCAACAACAATTTTTCCGTAGCCTATATGCTGCAGGAACAGCCTATATGCACTCCGACACAGAGAAGTTTGGCAACATCGTGGCACGTCCCACCGATCGCCGCGAAAATTACGTAAAGCGATGCGTGGGCCTGCCCGGACAGACGCTACAGATTCGCAACAACGTAATCTATCTCAACGGCCATGCACAGCCCCAACCTCAAAACGTACAGTTCGCTTACGAGGTGAAGCTCCGAAGCGAGCTTCCTAGCGACCTCATTCGCGAACTCGGAATCACGCAAGAAGACCTCACCACACAGACGGCGGGCAATACTCTTTGGATGCCCATGACCGCCCACGTATACCAAGTGCTCTCTCATCGTCCCGACCTTGTACAGTCTATCCGCCCCGCACAGCCTGCAGCTGATTGGCTCTACCCACAGAACAAGGTGACGGGATGGACCACAGCCAATTACGGCCCTATCTGGATTCCCAAGAAGGGAGCACGCCTCCACCTCACCCTCGATAACCTGCCCATCTACGAGCGCCCCATCCGCGTATACGAAGGCAACGACCTACAAGTGCGCGGCGGCAAAATCTACATCAACGGCCGCCTCACCTCTGACTACACCTTCAAGCTCGACTACTATTGGATGATGGGAGACAATCGTGACAACTCCGCCGACTCCCGATTCTGGGGATTTGTGCCCGAAGACCACGTAGTGGGCAAACCCCTCTTCGTATGGCTCTCGCTCGACGACGACTACGCTTGGTTCGACGGACACGTACGCTGGGATCGCGTGTTCAAGCGAGTGTGGGATATTAAATAATGGGAGGGCTATTAAGGGTGGTTCTATAAATTCTGATGATGAGATTAACGTGGTATTAGAGTACTACTTCTTATTACAGTCCTCCTCCGACTATCACCATGAGACTATCATTCCGCTTCCATACCACCACTTCATCCATTTCCCCCTCTCCACGGGGCGGGGGATGGAGTTGGAGGCTCTTGCTATATGGTGCCGCTGCAGTAATCATGCTCCTAGTGGTGAGATTCTTTCTGCTAGGTCACATCCGCTTGGCCAATAATCAGCATGCCCTCGTAAGTCTCACCTATTACGGACTGCGCCTCCCTGGAGAAAAGCTCTGGGGTTACCACCGATGGGGCTACCGCACCCCCACACGCGGCGACACCCTCGTATACACTCTCCTCACCCCTCAGGGCGAAGAGACCACACTGACAGGCGTCTGCAATTCCCTCCCCGGCGAGACAATATGGATTGACCCCGTCAGACAGAAATTCCTGCCCGCCCGCACCTCGCCTGATGCTCGTCCTATCACCATTCCTCGGCGAGGACAATCCATCCGCATCACCCCCTACAATGCACGTTTTCTAGCCTTCATCATGCAGCACTACGAGCATTGCCAAAACGTCAGCATAAATCCCCAAGGACAACTTCTAATTGACGGTTCCGCCGTGGAGCGTGCAAGACTACTGCGCGACTACTATTGGATAGAGACACACAACGACTCATTCCTTATTATCCCCCACGATGCACTCGTAGGACGGATTGTACTTACCAAGTAATTGGAGTTTTAAGAGGGTTTGGAGTTTTAAGGTTATGAGGTTAGACTCAGACTGATTAAAGGTAACATTATAACCTCATAACCTTAAAACTCCAAACCTTAAACCTCTCCCCTCTTCTATGCTCATTCTTCCCTCCCTCTACCTTCCCCCCATCCAATACTTTGCCCACCTCTATGCCGACCCCGTGGCGCTAGAAGATCGTGGAGAACATTTCGTCAAGCAGACTTATCGCAACCGCTGCTACATATCCACGCCCAATGGTCCGCTCCCGCTCACAATCCCTGTGGTACGTGAAGGCAACGGAGCCCACACCCCTATGCGCGATGTGCGCATCTCATCCCACGGGAATTGGCGCCACCTCCACTGGAACGCACTTGTTTCGGCCTACGAAAACAGTCCCTACTTTGAATATTATGCCGACGATTTTCATCCTTTCTACGAGCGTTCTTACGAATTTTTAGTAGACTTCAACGCCGAACTCCAAAATCTCGTACTAGACCTACTACAACTCACGCCACAAATCTCCACAAGCCCCGACTATGTCAGAGCTCTCGACCTGCCTGAGGCCACCGACTTGCGCACACTCATCTCGCCCAAACGACAGCTTAACGATGATACCTCTTTCCATGCCCAAACCTACTACCAGGTGTTCCAACAACGCACAGGATTTCTCCCCAATCTCAGCATCGTCGACCTCCTCTTCAACCTCGGACCCGAAAGTCGCCTCATCCTCAAACAAAGCCTCCACGATTAGTTGACGGGCCTCGAGAAATTCATCCACAGAACAAATAGAGAGAAGCATTTTCATACTTCCGAAATAGTAGTCATGCACGACTTCCACACTCATAATCTCCAGGCCACCAACGCCATCATCAACCTTCCCATCCAGTGGATGCTCCATCCCGAACTATTCCAACCGCGCGAGGGAGCCACCTATTCCGCAGGCATTCATCCTTGGTGGACAGACAATGCCGCCCACACCGAACTGATGCTGCAGAATCTTCCCCTCCTTCTTGAGCATCCCCAAGTAATCGCCCTAGGCGAGTGTGGCCTCGACGCCCTACGCGGCGCCATGCTTGAAGAGCAAGAACGCATTTTTCGTCAACAAATCCGCCTAGCCGAAGCCTACAATAAACCCGTAACCTTGCACATTGTGCGCACATTTGACCGTCTGCTTCGCCTCCACAAGGAACTTCATCCCACCACGCAATGGACAATACACGGATTTCGTGGCCGCCCCGCCCTAGCACGTCAGCTCCTTGCCGCTGGCCTCGACCTCAGCTTTGGTCTACACTTCAATCCGCAGTCGTGGAACGCTACTCCTGAGAGGCGAAGACACACAGAGACCGATTCCAACGAAGCACAATGATTAGTCCACGGCCTTCACACACGCCTTTTTCTCCCATTGTTATACTATTTCTGGCTCACGGCTCTTTCATTTAAGTGCAGAGTAGAGACGTTGTATCTCCTACCCTTTTCATTACGAAATGGGTAGGGGATACAATAGTTATGTTTCAAGGTTTTTATATTGTTCTCTTCATTTGATTATTTGCATTTTTGAAGCAAATAATGCAGGAGTTTGGTAAAACTTAATGACACAGACCTCATCAATTCGGCCATGCCCATTTTGAGATTGGGGTTCTATCCATTCACAAACGGGGTTTAACTCTCTTTATACCGCCCATATAGTCTGTGTCCTTCGGTCGAAGGACGATAACATAAACGCTCATCTAGAAAAAGTAGAATGGGCATCCGACGGCATGTAAGTCACACTTCGCTGACGATAGAGAGCGTTGTTGGTATGATTCATCTATAGTTATTTCCTGACTTCATCACTTTCCTGCGTCATTACATAGCGCGTATTGGAAATCAATAAGTTACGTCAAATTATGGGTGGCTTTGTGTGGCGCAAGAAAAAAAATGAAAAGCACAAGCGTTTTTAAGGCTTCACCCGAAACTTGATTTAGCTATTACTTCATAGTCGCTTCCCTTATTTTTTTGTACCTTTGCCTCAAAATCAATCAAACACACATAATACGATGAATTTTGTAGAAGAACTCAAATGGCGCGGTATGCTCCACCAGATGATGCCGGGCACAGAAGAACTCCTCGAAAAGGGCATGGCCACAGCCTACGTAGGCATAGACCCCACAGCCGATTCGCTCCACATTGGCCACCTTTGCTCCGTAATGATGCTCCGCCACTTCCAACGTGCGGGCCACAAGCCATTAGCACTCGTGGGCGGCGCAACAGGTATGATCGGCGACCCCTCGGGCAAGAGCGCTGAGCGCAACTTGCTCACCGAAGACATTCTGCGCCACAACGTAGCATGCATCAAGAAGCAACTCTCACACTTCCTCGACTTCGACTCTGATGCACCCAATGCCGCAGAACTCGTCAACAACTACGACTGGATGAAAGACTTCTCTTTCCTCGACTTCGCACGCGAGGTAGGAAAGCACATCACCGTCAACTATATGATGGCTAAGGACAGCGTGAAGAAGCGCCTCAACGGAGAAGCACGCGATGGACTTTCCTTCACAGAATTCACCTACCAACTCCTCCAAGGATACGACTTCCTCCACCTCTACGAAACAAAGAACTGTAAGCTGCAAATGGGCGGTTCCGATCAGTGGGGCAACATCACCACCGGTACAGAACTCATCCGCCGCACCCTCGGTGCTGAAGCCGATGCTTATGCACTTACTTGTCCGCTCATCACCAAGGCCGACGGCAAAAAGTTTGGTAAGACGGAGCAAGGCAACGTATGGCTCGACCGTCGCTACACCACCCCCTATAAGTTCTACCAGTTCTGGCTCAACGTGGGCGACGAAGAAGCCGAGCGCTACATCAAGATATTCACCACCCTTCCCCACGAAGAGATCGAAAGCCTCATCTCAGAACATCGTGCCGATCCCGGACGCCGCATCCTCCAGAAGAAGCTCGGCGAAGAAGTGACCTGCATGGTTCATAGCCGCGAAGACTATGAAATGGCTCTCGAAGCCTCCAACATCCTCTTCGGCAAAGCCACCAAGGACAGCCTTCTCAAGCTCGACGAAGCCACCTTCTTGAGCGTGTTCGACGGCGTACCCCACTTCGAAGTAAGCCGCGACCAAGCTCTCGGCGTCAAGGCCGTAGACCTCATGGCAGAAACCACCAAGTGCTTTGCCTCGAAGGGCGAGATGCGCAAGCTCACTCAGGGCGGTGGCGTAAGCCTCAACAAGGAGAAGCTCACTGCCTTCGACCAGGAAATCACTGCCGACGATCTCATCGATGGCAAATACCTGCTCGTACAGCGAGGTAAAAAGAACTACTTCCTCATCACTGTAAAGTAAACAATCACAACCCTCCCCCATAGAGGACTACTAAAGCATACGAAAAACAGCCTGGCTATCTCCCCACGCAAGGGATGACAACCAGGCTGTTTTATATTTTAGAGTTGTTCTATAAATCTTGAAATTTATAGAACCACCTTTACTTATTATTACTTAGCCTTTCCAATGTGAGCCAACACTGCATCAAGCCTCTGGGCACATGGAAACACCCCTTCCACTTACCGCCCTTGAGCGGCAGAAGCACTTCGCCGCGGCGATTCAAGTAGCCAAACCATTCTGGATATTCTGGATCGGCAAAGTGGGTCCACACATAATCATGTACCCTCTCAAACCAATTCAGACACTCCTCACGCCCCGTCAACTCATACCCTTTGAGCATCGTGATAAGAGTCTCGATGTGTACCCACCAAAGTTTCTGATCCCACTCCAACTGCTGCGGAGGAAGATCTAGGCGATCCATAAAGTAGAAAATACCACCATACTTCTCGTCCCAACCATAGTCTACCTCGTTCAAGGCAATATCCGTGGCTCGTTCTATCAAGTCTTGACGCCCAAGACGCTTTCCTAAGTCCATGATAAACCACATCGCCTCAATGGCATGTCCTGGGTTGAGAAGGCGACCCTCAAAACAATCGACAAGTTCACCATCAGCACCCAGATTCTCCACGATAAGTCCCATCTCCGGTCGATAAAACACGTCCATCACCTCATGAATGCAGCGTTCGATAGTCTCGTCAAGAAAATCCTTATCGAGCAGCGGTTCTATCTCAAGCGCCACATTACAGAGTATCATCGGCAAAGCAAAGCTCTTCATATCGCGAGTGCCAGCCACTGTCTTATTCCAACGGCCCTTCGGATTATGCTGTTTCTCGAGCACAATCTCAAACGTGCGTCGGGCAATCTCTGCATATTCCTCATTGCCCGTGGCCAGCGCCAATTGTCCGAAAGCTATCACGGCAAAGGTATATGAGAAAATATTGTAAGGCTCCACGAGCGGCTTCCCCTCGCGGTCGAGCGAGAAATACCAGTTGAAGTGACCATCGTGGCCATGCGCTTTCAGGAATTCAGCACCCTGAATAGCACAATCAAGCCATTCCTTTCGGCGTTCCACTTTATTATAAAGCGTAGCAAACATCCACACCTCACGTCCTTGCATCCACACGAATTTATCGGTGTCGAACACGTGGCCATCGCGTTCCAAGCACGTAAAATATCCGCCATATTTCTTATCTTGCGAATGAGTGAGCCAGAAGGGAATTACTTTTTCCAGCAATTCTCGCTTATATTGCTCCGCTAGTTCTTTAAAATCCATATTCATGTTTTTCTTTGATACGTGTAAGGATAATAATGCAGTTGCGAACGCAATGAAACTCGATTCAAATGCCGAACCGCAACTTACCTTATGCAAAGGTAAGAAAAGTCTTGAAAGGATAGCTATTCCCCTTGACGAAAAAAAGAATGTACATCTAAAAGAAAATCCTACCGCATTTCGTGGTAGGATTTTCTTAATCAATAAAAAATGTGACCTCGCAGGGATTCAAACCCTGGACCTTCAGAACCGGAATCTGACGCTCTATTCAGCTAAGCTACGAGGCCGGCGAAATTCTAGGACGCAGCCCATAAGGCTTTCGCGCACTGCTATTGCAAGAGCAAAGATAGCCATATTTTTCAATTTATTGTCCTACTGAAGAGAAAAATCTATTCCAGAGGAAAAATTTCCCGCTTCTGTGGGAGAGTGGAAATGATACGATGGAAGCGAAAATTTCCCTCTATCTCTTTCATTTCACTGCTATGCTAGTCGGTTGACTACTCCGTGCAAATTAGGCGACGCCTCGGCAATACGAAAAAAAACTTCGTTCTTTCTTCGCTTTGCTCTCGGCTTGCACTAACTTTGCACCATCAAACAAACATACGAAGCTATGAAGATACTCCATACCGCCGACTGGCATCTAGGGAACGTTTTTCATGGACACGTGCGCACGGATGAACATCAGCACTTCCTGCAATGGCTACTCGGCGTCATCGAGGAACGTAAGCCTGACGCTCTGCTCATCACGGGCGATGTGTTCGACACCGCAAATCCCTCTGCATCGGCCGAAGAACTCTTTTACGATTTCCTTCTACAAGCCACATCGACACTACCTGGCTTGCAAGTGGTAATCACCGCAGGAAACCATGATTCGGCTGGCCGACTCGAAGCCCCCGCCGACTTGCTCAAGACGCACAATGTCTACGTGCGCGGCACCATACACTATACGGCTAAGGGAGAACCCGACTTTGGCTACTACCTCTTGCCACTGGCCTCGCGCCAAACGGGCGAAGCGGCTTGCGTATGTATGGCTCTACCCTATCTGCGCAGTGCCGATGCTCCCGCGGGGCTCTCACCCGAGGAAAGTCTCCGATTCTTCTTCCGAAAAATCCGCCAAGAACTGAAGCATACTGCGTTTGCAGGGCTACCCGTTATTGCTGCGGCTCACTTCTATGCTCGCGGAGCTGAAGTATGTGGAGAGGACCATTCCGAACGTGTTGTCGTGGGCGGACAGGAATGTGTCAGCACCGAAGTAGTTGGCTCGGGAGTGAGCTACACGGCTCTAGGCCACATTCATAAGCCACAACAGGCTGGTGCTGAGGCATGGTATGCGGGAAGTGCGCTGCCCATGTCGTTTGCAGAAATCAACTATCATCATGGTGCTCAATGGGTGGAACTCACGCCCGACGGACAAGCCAACGTTTCGTTTATCGACTATACCCCCTTGCGTCGTCTGCAAACCATTCCCGCTCGCGGAAGAGCTGCCACAGCTCAGCAAGTGCTCGACGAGATAGCTTCACTGCCCTTAGCCTCGAAACAACCCGACCTACGTTCATGGCCTTATCTCGAGATTCACGTGGAGGAACGCCAACCCGAACCTTCGCTCATGCACGACGTGATGCAAGCTCTGCAGGATCGCGCCGTATGCTTCTGCCGTATGACGCGCGTGCGGCCGATTGCGGCCGATTCTGCCGTCAATGAAGCCAATGCTCAGCCTGCCACTCCCGATGACTTGGCCTCTACCTCTCCCCTCGACATGGCACGTCGGTATTTCCTCTCAAGATTTGGAGAGGAAATGCCCAACACACTCGTTTCACGATTCAATAAAGCAGCAGAAGAGGCTGAGCACTAACACTAGCATATATAAATAAGTACCCCTATCTGTTCCAACCCTTTAGGTTTTCCCTTTTTACGGGGGAACTCCCTAGGCAAGGGCGAGGGGCTTCTTCCTCATGAAAATAGACAAAATCACTCTCTGCAACCTTACCTCTATCGAGGGGGAGCAGACTATAGACTTCACCCAAGAGCCACTTCGTTCGGCCGGGCTCTTCGCCATTACGGGTGATATGGGTTCCGGCAAATCTACCCTACTCGACGCTGTGTGTCTGGCGCTCTACAATAAAGCTCCACGCTTTGAAAACATTGAGCGCCTATCGGCCGACGACCTACGTCTATCGGCCGAAAAATCGCAACAGGTGCAAGCTAGCAACACGGCCACAATTCTGCGTCGTGGGCAGAAGCAAGGCTACGCCACTGTGGAGTTTAGCACCACTGCGGGCGAACGCTACGTGGCACGATGGAGCATTAGAGTGACCCGCGGCGGTAATTACACTCCTGCCGAGCGCACTCTAGAACGCATCGCGCCAAGCCACGAACGCATTGACAAAGCCAACCTACAAGAACGCATAGAAATGGCAGTGGGCTTGAGTTATGACCAATTTACACGCACCGTTATTTTGGCGCAGGGAAGCTTTGCCAACTTCCTCAAAGCCCGTTCGGCCGACAAGGCTGCCCTGCTTGAAAAACTCACCGGCACAGAGGTATACTCTGTCGTGGGACAACGCATCTTCACCCTCACTGTTGAGGCAAAGACACAGGTGGAGAACCTACACCATGAGATGCAAGGCATGCTCCACAACCGCCTCGACCCGCAAGACCTAGCCCAACTGCAAGAGCGCTCACAATTGCTCACCGCCTCGAAACTCAATGCTGAGCAAGAAACGCACCGAACAGAGCAACAGATGTTATGGATAGACCGCTTCAGTGAGGCTGCTCGCGAAGTGGCAAAACGCGAGGCGCAGTATGCAGCAGCCACAAAAGAATGTATGGAGGCTCGCGGCGATGAACTACGACTCGAACGCTACGATTCCCTCCTACCCATGCAGCCGCTCTACCAAGCCATAGAGATGCGCCGAGCCGACGTAGACAGAATCAAGACCGATGAAGCTCTGAACACATCGGAACTTGAGCGCTCGCGCTCAGAACTTGAGGCCAAAAGAACACAGCTCGACGTGATGCGCGAGCGTACGGCCGATGCCGAGAAGCAGTTGGAAGTGCAGCGCCCCGCCATCGACCGTGGCCTTTCCCTCACGGGCGAGATCAACATGGCCTCGGATCAGCAACACCAACTCGAGGAGCAACTCCATCAGGCTTCACAGGTGGAATACAAGCGCCAAGAGGCTCTCAAGGCAGCCCAAGAAAAACTCAAGAGCGTGAGTGCACAGCTCAAGGAGAAGCAGTTGCATAAGCAGTCGCTCGAGGTTCACCGCCACATGTTCGATAAGTTCGACCTCATCAAAGATAAACTCTCAGCTCTTTCAAACGAGACACGCCGCAACACAGAGGCACACAACAAGCAGGCGGCTCTGCAGAAGAGAATAGCCGAACTCCGTGCACAAGGTGAAAAGGCCGAACAAGAACGCCACAACCAACAGGCACGCCTCAACACGCTAAAGAGCGAACTCCTAATTCACCGCCAAACCAATCAAGGCATAGACTCTGCCCGATTGCAGCGCGCCGCAGCAGAAAATCGTGCACGCCTAGTGGCACTGGAACGCGCCGCACAACTTTGGCAACATATCTCACAAGGTTATGCTTCAATAGCCGATAAGACTGCCGCCCAAAAGCGCGAACAAACAGAACTAGCGCAGAAGCAAGCTACCATGCGAAAGCTCGATATAGAGGTGCTTGCAGCCGACGAAGCGTTTGCCCGATTTAGCACAGCCTATACACTGAGCCAGAGCGAGAACATTGTCAACCTGCGCAAACAGCTCAAGGAGGGCACTGCCTGCCCTGTATGCGGCGCCACACACCATCCCTACCATACAGAGACAGAACGCGAGCTAGGCGAACTCTTAGGCAATATGGACAAGGAGTACGCTGCTCTGCAGAGCGACCTCAAGACTAAGCGCGACAGACTTACCACTCTGCGTGAGGAAGTGGCAGCTGATGCTGCACGACTTGAAGCCGATGCACGCTCACTACAGGAACTCAAAGCGCGTCAAAAGGCCGACGTGGATGAATGGGCCGACTATGCCTTCCTCGACAAATCATTTGCCGACTGCACAGCCACGGTCAATCGGGATGCCCGACGCACTATGATACAACTGCTCATTGAGAACACCACACGCACGGCCGAAGAGGCTCAGCATGAACTAGAGACCTACAACTTCCATCAACAACACATCAACCGACTGAACGAGGAGATTACACAACTTGATGTGAAGATGGACGACAATCATACCTTTCTCGACAAGGTGCGCACTGAGGCTCATAGTGCCACAGCCACAGCGGAAGAACTACAACAGACCATCAATGAGAGCGACCGCGCCTGCTCCGAACTCTATACCGACCTCGATGGCATGATTACTCTCTCGGGATGGTTCTCCCTTTGGCGCGACAATGCCGACGGCCTGCGTCTACGCCTCACCGACCTCTACACCGACTGGACATCGACCTGCCAAGCTATAGACAACGGCGAACGCTCCGAAGCCCTACTTTGCGAGGAGATAAGGGGAGCAGAAACTCACCTTACAGAGGCCACACACCATGTAGAGCAATGTCGCCAAAGCCGCGATTCCGTGCGCGAATCGGTGGTTCGCAAGCGTGAAGAATTGCGCAGTCTGCTAGGTAGCACCACTCCGCAGAAACTCACAGAGCAACTACAAACTGCCATTGCCCAAGCACGGACAGAAGAGCAGCGCACACGCCAAGAGTTTGAAACTTTACAAGGACGACTGCGCCAGCTCCAAGGCCAGCGCGACAACTTGCAAAAGAGCCGCCTCGAGAATCAGCACCAACAACAGGAAAAACAGCAAGAGCTCGACCTCATGATTCTGCGCTTCAATGGTACGCACTCACCCGTGCAGTTTACCGAACTCCGCGCCATCTTCACCGCTAAGACCGATTGGGTCTCCATGCGCCACCGCATCTCAGCCCTGGCCGATGCACGCCTTCTAGCTGACGATGCACTCAAACAAGCGCGCCTCCAGCTACAGGCACTTCAGGCCGCTCCAGAGCGTCCTTCGTTCTCCGCAGCAAAAGCCGTTGGATCTGCCGAAGCACAACCAACGGCAGCACAACCCATAGCAGAGGTTCTGCCCAACACCGTGGAAGAGAATCATTCTGCCGACCTTCCACTAGAGAACCTCACTGCGCGCTATCTTGACCTGCGCAACAACCTTGAAGGCCTACATACGGCACTGGCCACACGCCTCGAACAGATAAGTGAAGAACTCACGCAGATTCAGTCACGACTGCTAGCCCACAAGGCCAGTGTGGAACGTGCCACTGCCCTAGAGCAGCGCATCAACACAGCTACCGACAATGCCCGAGAATGGGAAAGACTCAACGCTCTATTTGGCTCGGCCGATGGCAAGAAGTTCCGCACCATCGCACAGAGTTGTACTTTCTCCTACCTCGTAGCACAGGCCAATCTACACCTGCGTCAGCTCTCTCCGCGCTATGAACTTCACAACGTGCCGGGCACACTCACACTCGAAGTAGTCGACCGCGACATGTTCGACGAACACCGCTATGTCAACTCTCTATCGGGCGGTGAAACCTTCGTGGTGTCGCTAGCTCTAGCGCTTGGGTTGGCTTCACTCTCGAGCAAGAACCTCAACATTGGATCGCTTTTCATCGACGAGGGATTCGGCAATCTCGATCGCGACTCGCTCGACCTCGTAATGCTTGCACTCTCCAACCTTGAAAACGTGCAAGGCCGCAAAGTGGGCATCATCAGCCATACGGAACAAATCCGCTCACAGTTATCGCCCCAAATCCGCCTAGTGCGCCAGCCGGGAAGCGGCAGCTCAAGGATACAAGTGGTGTGAGAGGGCACGACCCAAAAACTTCTCCTACTGAAAAAATCGTCCAAAGGGCGGTTTTTTTAGTTTTTTAGGATAGGGAAAATCATAGTACGCAGGAAAAATCGTTATCTTAGCAACGAATTAACCGAATGCCGCCCACGCTCGAAGTATGAGCGGCAGCTAACCAAACTAATCCTTGATGATGGAAACGACTAATCACAACTATTGCATCATTCTGGCTGGGGGCGTGGGCCGCCGCTTGTGGCCCGCCAGCCAAAAGGAACTGCCCAAACAGTTTATTGACTTTTTCGGAACAGGACGCACCCTCCTACAACAGACCTTCGACCGATTCTCCCGATTCATCCCTAAAGAACATATCTACGTATCTACTTACGAAGTCTACGTAGACCTTGTCAGCCAACAGCTACCTCAGCTCCCCACCAACCAAATTCTGCCCGAACCCGTACAACTCAACACGGCACCCGCCGCCATCTGGGGCACATGGCATGCCGCGCTCTCTGATAGCGAAGCTAGCGTGGTAGTCTCGCCGGCAGACCAACTCATCCAACACGAAGATCGTTTCGAAAAGCAAATTCTTCAAGGCCTCGAATATGTAGCCTCCCATCCGCAATTTCTTGCCATCGGCGTGCGCCCCACCCAGCCCAACACTGCCTATGGCTACATTCAAATGGGCGATGAAACAGATGCTCAAAAAGGGCTGAGCCGCGTGCAATCGTTTAGCGAGAAACCAGAACTGAACTATGCAAAGATGTTTCTTGATAGCGGAGAATTTCTCTGGAACACGGGTGTCTTTCTCTGGAAAGCCGACACCATGGGACGCCAGTTAGCACAAATGCAGCATCGACCCGACTATCCTGTAGAGAAACTAGCAAAACAAATGGTGACAATCGCTGCCGAAATGAACTACATACGCACCATTATTCCCGAAGGATTGCCCCGCAGTATCGATCTCCTTGTACTCGAGCATTGCAGCAATGTCATGGTGCAGCAGTGCGACTTCGGATGGGCAGACATAGGCTGTTGGACAGAGCTTCACGAAGCTTCCCATCTCGATGCCGACCACAATGCCGTAACCCCTGGCGCCCATGTGATGTTACAAGGCACACAAAACTGCATGATTAGCCTTCCTCATGGCCACAAAGCCGTAATTGCAGGTCTTGATGGCTACGTAGTGGCCGAGCAAAACGGAATACTCATGATATGCCCCAATAAAGACCCCGACGCCATACGTCGTCTCATCAATGAGGGTCTGTTCTTCTAAGGTAGATAGCACCTATAAGCCAAATGCCCCATCTCTAGCAATGGGCGAATACATGATACGAGGCTAAAATAAAACAAAATTTAATCCTTCAAGTACTGCACAATCCACGAAGTTTTGTAATTTTGCGGACGATAAGAAAAAGGGGGCTTCCCCTAGCGAAACTTTACATACAACTATATAATACGTATTTATTATGTCATTCTTAACTAACGACAAGCTTGTCATCGTCGGTGCCGGCGGTATGATTGGTTCTAACATGGTACAGAGCGCTTTGATGCTCGGTCTTACTCCCAACATCTGTCTCTACGATATCTTCGAGCCGGGTGTACATGGTGTGTTCGATGAAATGCAGCAATGCGCCTTCCCCGGTGCCAACATCACTTATACTGTTGACCCTAAGGAAGCTTTCACCGGTGCCAAGTACATCATCTCTTCAGGTGGTGCACCCCGTAAGGAAGGCATGACTCGTGAAGACCTGCTTAAAGGTAACTGCAAGATCGCTGCCGAGTTTGGCGACAACATCAAGAAGTACTGTCCCGAAGTAGAACACGTGGTTGTTATCTTCAACCCCGCCGACGTAACAGCTCTCACCGCATTGATCCACTCAGGCTTGAAGCCCAACCAGCTCACCTCACTTGCTGCTTTGGACTCAACTCGTCTGCAGCAGGCTCTCGCTCAAGAGTTCGGTGTACAGCAGGACAAGGTGACTGGCGCTCACACTTATGGTGGTCACGGCGAGCAGATGGCCGTGTTCGCTTCACAGGTGAAGATCGACGGCAAGCCCCTTTCAGAGATGGGACTCTCTGCTGAGCGTTGGGAAGAAATCAAGCACCACACCGTACAGGGTGGCTCTAACATCATCAAGCTCCGTGGCCGTAGCTCATTCCAGAGCCCTGCTTACAATGCTGTGAAGATGATCGAAGCCGCTATGGGTGGCGAAAAGTTCACTTTGCCCGCAGGCTGCTACGTAAGCTGCGACAAGTGTGGCTTCAAGAACGTGATGATGGCCATGCCTACTACAATCGACAAGACTGGCGTTCACTTCACTGAGCCCACTGGTACTGAAGAGGAAATGGCTTCGCTCAAGCAGTCTTACGAACACCTCTGCAAGATGCGCGACGAGATTGTAGAGCTCGGCATCGTACCTCCCGTAGCTGAATGGACTAAGATGAACCCCAACCTCTAATCACTGAGGGAAAGCCCTAACGTCTATGGATAAGGATTTTACCCATAGACGCCCAAGCACAAGGCTGAAGCCCCCGACACATGCACACAGCACGTGTCGGGGGCTTTTCTTGATAGAAAGAGGAAGAATATATGGACTCTTCAGCCAGTACTGAGGGCGACGCGTCCTCGCGTCGGCATGAGAAGAAAGGGCTCCCAGTACTTGCTGAAGAACCTCTTGCCTGCTCGCAGCACCGACGCGAGGACGCGTCGCCCCCAATACTAGCTGAAAAGCCTCTTGTCCGCAACATTCTGATCCTAATCTCCCGTCAAGGGGAGGGACCGCTTCTACCAGTAAAGCTCTCTCTCCACTCGCTCCTCGCGGAAGAAGCAGGAGCTAATCAGCCCCACGATGACCGATACCGCCATGCCAATGAAGCCATAAAGCAGGAAACTCGCATCCGTAAGATAGCGCGTGAGAAACACGGCTCCTACGCCACAAACGAAGCCCACCAAAGCCGAGCGACCGCCTATGCGAGGGAAGAAGATGCCCATGAGGAACAGGCCGCCCAATCCGCTCGAGAGCAGACCTAAGATCTCCTGGAAGAAATCGAGCAGGGAAAGGATGTTCCACGTAGCCATGAGCAAGGCGATTCCCATGCCCACAATGCCCGAAACGATGCATGCACGACGTGCCACGCGGAGCATTTGTCTATCCGAAGCCGATGGACGGAAACGCTTGTAAAAGTCTATGCTAAAGGCCGTTGCCACGGAGTTGATGTTGGACGAGATGGTGCTCATCGTAGCAGCAAAGATAGCGGCAATGAGCAGTCCTGCCACACCCGCGGGAAGTTGGCTCATCATGAAGAAGGGGAAGATGGTATCAGCCTTAGCCATCGTGAAGTCGAGTTCGGCGGGATGCGTCTTATAGAACGTATAAAGCCCTGTGCCGATGGCAAAGAATGCCACGCTCACCACGACGCTCATCACACCATTGAGCAGAATGCTACGGCGCGCAGCAGCCTCATCGCGTGTAGTGAGATAGCGTTGTATCACGGTTTGGTCGCTCGTGTAGGAGATGAGGTTGTTGGCCATACCGCCCAGCAGGATCACCCAGAAGGTGGCCGAGCGATAGTCGAAGCTCCAGGTAAAGAGGCGAAACTTATCGGCCTCCTGACCGATATGCCAGAAGCCCTCGAAGCCGCCCTCTGTGCCCCAAATAAGATAACCTACGGCAAAGAGTGCACCGCCCACGAGGATGAAGCCTTGCACCACGTCGCCCCACACCACGGCTTCCACACCGCCCATCGTGCAGTAAAGAATGGTCACGAGCGCCATCAGCACGATGCAAATATAGAGGTCGATGCCCGTCACGGCCGTGAGTGCTAGCGAAGGAAGGTAGAGCACCAAGGCCATGCGTGCCACCATGAACACGATGAACAGTGCCGAGGCCATGAGGCGCGTCACGGCGTTGAAACGTCGCTCGAGGTATTCATAAGCACTCGTCACGTTGAGCCTGCGGAAGAAGGGGAGATAATACTTCATGACGGGAAACGACACGAGGAGTATCGTCACGAGCATCGGGTAATACGTCCAGTCCGTGGCATAAGCCTTGGCAGGATAAGCCATGTAGGTGATGGCAGAGAGCATTGTGGCATAAATGCTAATGCCTGCTGCCCACCAGGGTATGCGTCCACCGCCCTTAAAGAAATCATCGGCATCGCCGCCGCGACGCATGAAGTAGTAGCCCAGGAGCACCATTGCCACGAGGTAGGCCACGAGCACTGCCCAGTTGAGCGCGCCGAAACTCGGACGCACCTGCATATCGATGGCCGTGACCTGTGGCGAACGTATGCCGGGCTTCGTCTCGCCGCCCACCACGATCCATTCTTTCCCACAAGGAATGAAAGCTGCCCCCGCACGCGCTAGGAGCGGAGAGTGGCTCTCCGTGACCCACGTGTCGGTGATGGTGTGGTAAATCACCAGTTCGGCATTGAATCTGTACCATTCGGCAGGATACAACATATACGAGGCTGCCTCCGTGCGCAATGAGTCGAGGTAGGCGAGCGCTGCCTGCGTGCGATATTTTTCATAGGCAAGTTCAGCCTCGACTATCTGCTGCGGGCGATTCACGGCGGCTTCGAAGCGTTCCTTGTTGACACCACCCACGAAGACGATGTGGGCGCAACCCGAAGCCGTGGCAAAGGCTCCTGCCAACGTTAGCGGCTCGCGCCCTTCGGGAGTGATGGGAGCTGTACGCGTCCACTGACGGGTCTGGGGGTTGTAGCAGAGCGCATCAGTATGCGCCACGGCACGCTCCGCATCGGTGGATGGGGCAAATCCACCCGCCAGATAAAAGCATTGCGTGGTAGCGCCATTCTGCACCGCTGCAGCGGGTTGTACGCGCGGGCGTCCCGGAAAATCGGGCAGGCGTTCCCAGCGTCGTCCACCGGGGTAGCGCAATCGATAGGCCGCGTTTGTGGGAACGCCATCGGAGAGTCCGCCCGCCACGTAGATGTAGCCTCCGCCGAAGGCACCCGCCATGTTGTCGAGGGCTTGGGGCAATGAGGGCAGAGAGTCTACGAGCAGTCGGTGGTGACGGTCGGTGTGGAGCAGATAGGCTAGGGCCGAACTTTTCTTGCCGTCGGATGTTCCGCCCACGCACACCACGCCATGAGATACCGTGACGCTCACGCCATAGGCCAACGGACGTGGCAGTTGCCCAATCTTGTGCCACTCCTCGTTGGAGGCTTGTGCCGCATGCGGCAGCTCGTATATATCGGAATAGAAACGTTTCTGTCCGCCCCGGGCTGCAGGCACATCGAGAAAATTGCATCCGCCCGCCACGATGAGGTTAGGTCCCAGGCTCCCCGCAAAGGGGGCCGACACACCCTCTGCACCTCCCACCCTTAGGGACGGAAGCGATCGGTAGGTCACGGAATTGTATGCATTGTCGCGAGGCGTTTGCCCCGATTGCCCCATCGCACCAAAGGCTAAGGTGAGGAAGAGGGTGAGTAGGGTTAGGAGGTTTTTCATTCAAGCATTAAGTATAAAGTTATTTCAAGCACGAAAAGTCCACACATAGGCAGTGGGGGCGAACCGTCCCGGTTCGGCATGGCAACGAGGACTCGACGACCGAGTTGGCATAATGGTCAAGAATTAAGCCTCGCTTCGGCATTGAGCCTCGCATGTCTTGCCGAACCGGGACGGTTCGCCCCCACTGCCTATGAGTAGATTTCGTGTTAATATATTTCAATCTCTTACCGATTGCACTTGCTGAAGAAGTCGATGGCTTCGAGTTCACGGCGGAGCTGCTGTTCCTCCTCATCGGTCACGTTTTGGAAAGGGGTGCGATTGGGGCCGAGGTCGAGACCGATGAGCTTCATGATGCGTTTACCACCGACAATATTGCCTCGGTAGTGGCAAATCACATCTATCACGTCTTGCGCATAATTTTGCAGCTCGCGCGCACGCTCCAAGTCGCCCGCAGCCCATGCCTCGAGTATGCCGGTGAGCACTCGTCCGTTATAGTTCGTTGTTCCTCCGATGCCTCCTTGGGCACCGCCCATAGCCAAACAAGGCAGGATGGTCTCGTCCTGTCCGTGGAGCATGTCGTACTTGCCGTCCTTGTATCGGCGGCAGCGGTTGTACTCATAGAGACTCTCGAAGGTGTACTTGATGCCGGCAAAGTTGGGGATGCGCCCATCAACGGCTTTGAGCAGATCGAGCATGGAAAGGTAAGCGCCGTTGAAAGCTGGAATATGGTAGAAATAGAAAGGCAATTGGGGTGCAGCAGAGGCAATTTCCTCGCAGTATTTCACGAGTTCTTCGATACGACCTATCTTAGGAAAAGGGGGAGCCATTGCGCCGATGCCCCATGCGCCAATCTTTTGGGCATGTGCTGCCAAACGTTGACTGCTGCGCACGCAGCAACTTCCCACGTGGACAATCACCTTGAAATCCTTGGGCACTGCCTTCATCCAGGCTTCGGCTAGCAACATTCGCTCTTCCTCGGTGAGCATGTATCCCTCGCCCGAGGATCCGTTGATAAACACGCCTTTCAGCCCATTGCGCACGAGCATGGCTGCATAGGCTGGGATGGGCTCGAAATTAACGTCGCCATTGGCGCAGAAGGGGGTAAAAGGGGCATCGATAAGTCCAGATATCTTCTTCATAAGTTTCTAATAGTTGGGAGTTTTAAGGTTATCATATTTCCTTGCGGAGTATCGAATAAAGGGGATTATACTTCCGATAACGTACAATTCGTTACGGCAGAATTATAGAACCACCCTAAAAAAGAATTGAGGCCTTAAGTTATAATGCGCCTCATGCGGCAAAGATAACATTATAACCTAAGACCTCAATAAAATTCGTCAAGAAATGTAACTCAAAATTCGGATTTAACCTAATTGGCTGAAAGCCATACACTCACATAGCACTAAGCCAACGCCTTAAGTGGAACGATTTAGAAACGAAACGCGAAAGGGAAAAAAGGCGTTTTCAAGGTCGAATGACGTACGTTAAGAGTCTTCAAATTTTCTCTACATGGGCATTCAAGTTACGCGAAAAGGCCGTTCATGTTATCGTCCTTCGGTCGAGGGACGCATGTCCTTCGGTCGGGGGACGCATGTCCTTCGGTCGGGGGACGCATGTCCTTCGGTCGGGGGACGCATGTCCTTCGGTCGGGGGACGCATGTCCTTCGGTCGGGGGACGCATGTCCTTCGGTCGGGGGACGATGACTTAGAATACGTTCTAAGAAAACTTCTAAGGCCTTTTAGCCTAACAAGAATATACTTAAAGAGAACACTGCAACGCACTGGTTAACAACTACTATCAAAGTTTTCTCTAAAGAAAGCTTGAGATACAAGACTATCTTCCCTGTTTAGTATTTAAAGGTACTACCTCCTAGAAATTCCCTCAGCAGCGAGGTGGGTGGCAGGCCACGGGTGGAGATGGGGCGGATGTAGCTCAAGAATTTGCGCAAGCGGTAAGCCTCGGAATATTCGGGTGCCGACTCGGGCACAGCCTCGAGGAGGGGCAGCGCCTGGTCGCGCAGGGCGGCAAGCTCAAAGAGCAGTGCGGTGTTGACCATCTCGTCGGCCTCCTCCTGATAGGGGAAGATCCAGCGATGCTCTCCGCGCGATACGGAGGGCCACTGAGCGATAGTCTCCTGCGCCGTGCGGGCACGGTATTTATAGTCGCGCACAATGCGGCGAAGGAGACGGTTGTCGGATGTCGGGATGTAGTTGTGGTCGTCGAGCATGATGGTGGTCAGGGCCGACGCATAAATCTTGTACTTATGCCGATTGTCCACCCCTTCGGTGAGTTTCGGGTTGAGCGCGTGAATGCCCTCGAGCACCAAGATATTGTTGGCCTCCATGTGGAGCACGCGTCCGCTCTTTTGGCTTTTTCCGCTCACGAAGTCGTAGCGCTGCGTCTCCACCTCCTCGCCTCGGATGAGGGCGTTGATATGCTCCGTCAAGAGGGGTATGTTGGTGGCATCGATGTGTTCAAAGTCGTACTTACCCTCTTCGTCGAGGGGCGTTTTGTCGCGATCCACGAAATAGTCGTCCGTTGAGAGCGAGAGAGGTTTGAGTCCGCAAGCCATGAGTTGCACGCTCAGTCGCTTGCAGAAGGTAGTCTTGCCGCTCGACGAGGGTCCGGCAATGAGGATGAGCTTCACGTCGTGCATGGAAGCAATGTGGTCGGCAATGGCCGCAATGCGCTTTTCCTGCAAGGCTTCGCTCACGTTGATAAGTTCCGTGGTGAATCCTTTGGCGCATGCCTCATTGAGTCCGCCCACAGTGTTCACGCCCAGGATGTCGTTCCATCGATGCTGTTCGCTGAACACCTCGAACATCTTAGGTTGCTCCGTCATGGGCTTCAGGCGAGAGGGATCTGTGGGGTCGGGTATGCGTAGCAACAGCCCGTCACGGTAAAATCCGAGGTCAAAGAGCGTAATCTGCGAGGTACGCACTAGAAGCGACCCATAGAAATAGTCGGCCGTGTCGCCCAGAGTGTAATAGGTGGTATAGAGTTTACCAAGTCCCTCGAGCAGTTTTGCCTTGCTTTCAAGCCCATCTTCGCGGAATCGGGCAATGGCCTGTTCCGTTGGGCAGGTGATGCGGTGGAAAGCCATATCGTCTTCCACTATCTGGAGCATGCGTGCCTTGAGCGTAGCAGCCACCTCGGTGGTCACCTCAGCGCCCTCGGGCAGAGCCAGGCGGCAGTAGTAGCCGTTCGATACGGGTGTTTCGATACGCAAACGGGCCTCTGCGCCGTAGGTGTCGCGCACGGCCTTGTAGAGCACGAAGAAGAGAGAACGCGTATACGTGCGCAGTCCCGACTGCGAGGTGATGTCAAGAAATTCCACATCCTTATCGTTGAAGAGCGTGTAGTGTAGGCCCTCCACTTTATTATTGACCTTTGCACTCGTCACGCCGTGGGGCATGTTGAGGTCGAGCAGTTCAAAGACTTCTTCGAGATTGAATCCATTGGGTACTTTATACGTACGTCCCGTGTTTTTACAACGGATGGTTATCGTTTTACTCATGGTTATTTTGTATTTTCTTCGCCCCAAATGTACACGTTTCTTTTGGATTGAGTGTGACGAAAGAGTTAATTAGAAAAATTTTTCGGCCTTATGGAATATATTCTCTCGCATATCGCCAATTTTGCCATCATGCCCTCGTTGCAACATTTCCGCAGAATAATATAACGCTCCCTTACTCTCCTTGCACTACCTTTGCACCCGAAAACTAAGAATAGTCTCTATGAACACTACTCGGCACCTATATCTTCTCTCCATCACGCTGCTGGCTCTCACAGCCCAGAGCCTCCACGCGCAAGTACCTGCAGGTCAAGATCTGGCGGCACCGACCGACACTCTGCCCCAACGCGAGGAACAACTCGGACAAGCGCAAGTTGTGGCCCGAGGCAAAGCCGTGCGCCACGACTCGGGTCCCGTGGGCGGATTCACCATCACCCGCACCGAACTTTTCCGTGCCGCTTGCTGCAACCTAGGCGAGAGTTTCACCACCAACCCTAGTGTGGACGTCAACTACTCCGATGCCGCCACGGGTGCACGCCAGATTCGCTTGCTCGGTCTCTCAGGAAGCTACGTGCAGATGCTCTCCGAAAATGTACCCGACCTCCGCGGACTCGCCGCCCCCTATGCCCTAGGCTATGTGCCAGGTCCGTGGATGCAGAGCATTCAAGTATCAAAAGGTAGTGCCTCGGTAAAAAATGGCTACGAGGGCATCACGGGACAAATCAACGTGGAATATAAGAAGCCTCAGGCCGAACCGCAAGGCGAGGTCAACCTCTATGGCGACTCAAAGGGCCGCATCGAAGCCAATTTCGATGGCAACCTGAAACTCGGCACGCGCGGACTGAGCGCTTCCATCCTTACCCACTACGAGGACAATCTCACCTCGCACGACGACAATCACGATGGATTTCTCGACAAGCCCAAGGTGCGTCAGGTGAACGTGATGAACCGCTGGGCCTACGTTCGTCCGCGCTACATTATGCAAGCCGAGGCGAGCGTCATCTCGGAGCGCCGCCGAGGCGGACAGACCACCCACTCCCACGAAGACGCTTCGCAAGCCATCTCGACCAACGTCATGGGGGGCACAGAAGTTTCCGCAGGATCCACCTTTCCCATGCCCCTCTACCGCATTGAGATGCAGACCACACGCGTGGCGGGATGGATGAAGAATGCCTTTATCCTCGCCCCCTCCCACGGCACGAACTTGGCGCTCATTCTCTCGGGCACGTACCACACTACCGATGCCTCTTATGGTCTCCGCCTCAACAATGCCGATCAACGCACGGGATATGCCTCGCTGCTCTTCGAGACCGACTTCACACCGCAACACAAACTCTCGACGGGCATCTCGGCCAACGTCGACGATTACTTACACCACTACCAATTGGAACAGCAAACCGCGACTCCCGTTGAACGGCTCGACCTGAGCGAAAGGGTGACTGGCGGCTATGCGCAATACACCTTCTCCACTCCCGACGAGCGGTTCACCCTCATGGCGGGCTTACGCGCCGACCACAGTTCGCTCCACGGTCTGTTTCTCACGCCACGCCTCCATCTGAAGTATAGCCCCACCCACGCTGTATCAATGCGACTATCAGCCGGAAGGGGATACCGCACAGTGTTCCCTCTGGCGGAGTATAGCTACCTCTTGGCCTCAGGCCGACACATAGAAATGCCCCGTCCGCAGCAAGAGGCTGCATGGAACGTGGGCACAAGCTTCAACTTTAAGCTTCCTCTGGGCGGCCACATACTCGACCTCACCGCTGACTATTACTATACGCTCTTCACGTGCCAACTCGTGCCCGACTATGATGCCTCGACCGAGGCCATCAGCCTTCACGGCCTCGAGGACCATCACAGCTATTCGCACACGGCACAGGTGGAAGCCACCTACTCGCCTGTGCGCGGCCTCACGTTCACGGCAGCCTATCGTTACAACTTCGTGCGCCAATATACAGGAGGCCGTCTGCAAGGAAAGCCCCTGCAGAGCCGCTACAAGGGCTTGCTCACCCTAAGCTACAAAACGCCCCTCGAACTCTGGCAATTCGACCTCACTGCACAACTCAATGGTGGCGGTCGACTGCCCGCCAACGGCATTGCAGGCGAAAGCCTCTCCTTCCCCGCCTATGGGTCGCTTAACGCTCAGGTTACGCGCTGGTTCCGCCACATGAGCATCTACATCGGTGGCGAAAACCTCACCAACTATCGTCAGAAGGTGCCCATCATCGAGGCTGCCCACCCCTGGTTCAGCCGCTTCGACGCCACGCAGGTGTGGGGCCCCGTACACGGAGCCATGGCCTACGCCGGATTGAGAGTGAACTTTTAGAGAGGGTAGGTGGACTAGGTCACATAGGATCTCCTATAATTTCCTAAAATCTCCTAAAATACCTCCCCCCCACTGCGCCAACCCTATTACTTATTACTTAAAATAAAATGCAACAGTCTTTTCCCGTCAAAGGCATGAGTTGCGCCTCATGTTCCGCCCATGTCACCAAGGCCCTGCAGCGCCTTGAGGGCGTGAGCGAGGTCAATGTCAACCTTGCCACCAATACCGCCCGCGTCAGCTATGACCCACAGCTCTGCACCCCCGAGCAGATGCAGCAGGCAGTGGCGCATATGGGCTTCGAACTCATCATAGACCAACCCGTCGCCACCCCCGCTGCCAACAATCAGCAACCGAATGCCGCCAGCGCCACAACAGCAGACGAGCCTACCGATACCGACGCTTACGCTCGCCAACGCCGCATGCTCCTTGGTGCATGGGCTGTAGCCCTACCCCTGCTCTTGCTGAGCATCTTCCCGGGGCTTTTCTCGGGACAAGAGGTAGCCCTCTTCTTCCTCGCCACCTACTCGCTCTATCGCTACAGCCGCGCCTTCTATGCCCCCGCATGGAGACTTCTGCACCACGGCACTACCAATATGGACACCCTTGTGGCACTGAGCATTACGGTATCTTACGCCTACAGCTTCGCCGCCCTCTTCTTTCCCCAATGGTTTAGAGCCCACGGCATGGAGCCCCACCTCTACTTCGACAGTGTGGGCATGATCACAGCCTTCATCCTCACAGGTCGTACCCTCGAGGCGCGTGCCAAGCATCGCACCACTTCGGCCGTGCGCCAACTCATGGGTCTGCAGCCCAAGGAGGTCACGGTAGTGATGCCCAATGGGGCGGAGGCAGTGAAACGTATTGACCAGGTGCAACAGGGTGATGTGCTTCTGGCCCGTCCGGGCGACCGCATTGCCGTAGATGGCAAGGTGGTGAGCGGACATTCAGCCGTTGATGAGAGCATGCTCAGCGGCGAGCCCATACCCGTGGAAAAAACTGCAGGGATGGCTGTCAAAGCGGGCACGGTCAATCTGCAAGGCCATCTCCACTACCATGCCGAGCATGTGGGAGCCGACACGCTACTCTCACAGATCGTGCACATGGTGCAAGAGGCACAGGGCAGCCGCGTGAGGGTGCAAGCCTTGGTGGACAAGATTGCCGCCGTGTTCGTGCCCACCATCGTGGCATTGGCTATTCTCTCGTTTGCCCTATGGCTAATCCTGGAACATGGCGCCGACGGGCTTAGCCACGGCATGGTGGCACTTGTCTCCGTGCTCGTCATAGCCTGCCCTTGTTCCTTAGGACTTGCCACTCCCACGGCACTCATCGTGGGCATTGACCGAGGGGCACGCCGAGGCATACTGGTGAAGGACGCTTCTTGCCTCGAAACGGCCCAGCACATCGACACCATCTTGCTTGACAAGACGGGTACACTCACTCTGGGACAGCCCACCGTGAAGGACATTCTCTACTATGAAACCGCGAGCGAGACCCTGAGCGCAGCCATTCTATCGCTCGAAGCGCTCAGCACGCACCCCTTGGCACGCGCCATCTGTAACCACCTAAAGAGAGCTAAGCGCCTCGAGGTAGAACATTTCGCAACGCTGGCAGGCCACGGACTGAGCGGCACCATCTGTGGCACAAGCTATCTGTTGGGCAGCCTTCCCTGGCTTGAAACGCAGGGAGTGAAGTTCTCCACCGAGCAGCAGTGCACCATCGAGGATTGGGAGACCGATGCACGCACCTTAGTGGGCCTCGGCACTGCCCATGGCACGCTACTTGCTCTCATCTCGCTGACCGACCCTCTGAAGCCCACTTCGACACAGGCCATAGCTCATCTGAAAAGCCTCGGTGTGACGCCCCTATTGCTCACGGGCGATAGCGAGCAGACGGCTCGCAAGGTGGCCCGCGAGGTAGGCATCAACGCGGCCTGCGTCATGGCGCGCCAAAGCCCCACGGATAAGGCTCAACTCGTGGCTCGCTTGCAGCACGAGGGCCACCGCGTAGCCATGGTGGGCGACGGCATCAACGACAGTGCCGCCCTGGCTCGTGCCGACCTAAGCATTGCCATGGGCAAAGGCAGCGACATTGCCATGGAAGCCTCGCAGATAGTGCTTCTCAGCGCCGACCTCGAGCGAGTGGCCGAGGCCTTGGCTCTCTCACGAGTGACGATGCGCACCATTCGCGAAAACCTTTTCTGGGCTTTCTGTTACAACGTGGTGGCCATTCCCATCGCTGCGGGTGCTCTCTATCCACTTTGTGGCCAAATGCTCAGCCCCATGATAGCCAGTGCGGCCATGGCCATGAGTTCCGTAAGCGTGGTGCTCAACTCTCTCCGACCCCGAAAATTCTTTTAAATCTTCAGATAAAATGAAACGTATTTTCACCCTTCTCTTAGCCCTCGGCATGAGCTCGGCCTGCGCCATGGCACGCGACATCAAAGTGCTCGTGGTCACTCCCACTCCCCAGATGCACTGCAACAATTGCGAAGTAAAGATCAAAAAGAACCTACGCTTTGAAAAAGGCGTAAAAGACATCGTGACGAGCCTAGAAAATCAGACCGTCACCATCAAGTACGATGCCGACAAGACCTCGCCCACCCTCCTCCTGAAAGCTTTCGAGAAGTTTGGCTACACCGCCCAGGAGGTGAAGCCCGCTTCCGAGCCCAAACCCACCAAGCAAAAAGGCAAGGAGAAAGAATAAGAGCCCACCTCTGAGCCTGAAAGAAGTCTCCCACGAAAAAGAAAAAAGTTCCACCGAAAAAAATCTTCTCTTCGGTGGAACTTTTTTGCCTCTCTCTACCCCACATATTCTCGTACGCCCCCATCCCTGCACTGTACTATATACATCTTCTTAGAAAAAGGTAGTATTTTTTATGTTAAAATATATGTATTTCTAGCGCGAATACTCCTAAATACCTATATTTGCCATGCTAAGACATCAAAGACAAGTCCTCCAAGCACACAGATACTATAGGCCGAGGAAAAACGAACGATAGAGAAAGAATGGTCAGACGAGGGAAAGAGGACTACAAAAGATCACACAATATACTTAGCACCAGAGAAAAACATCACACAGACATTACACACTACACTGCAGAGAATACAAACTTAGCAGTGGTATATACGAGCTCAAAATAGAGAATACAAACCAAAACCATTAAATCACTATGAGTAGAATTTGGATTACGTTAGGAATGGCTCTCCTGCTAAGTGCAGGAGCGCAAGCACAGGACTTAAAGCCCAAAGTAAATGAAAAAGGCAAAGTGGGCTTCGTAGATGCCTCGGGGTGCGAAGTGGTGCCTTGCAAGTACGAATCGGCAGCCCCCTTTGAGGGCGGAGTGGCCGTGGTATCGAAAGGCGGAAAGTATGGCTTGGTGAACCAGCAAGGAACAGAAATCGTGAAGTTGCAGTATGAAGAACTCACCCCCTGGGGCAACCATCTGTATCTGGCCAAAAAGAGCAAAAAATATGGCATTCTCGGCACCGATGGCAGCACGAAGCTTGAAGTAAAATACACCCACATAAGCCGCCTCAACTGCTACGGAAAGGCTTGGATGAGTCTAGGCGGCAAGGTGGTGAGTAGCAACGGGAAACAAATAGTAATGAGAGCCAAATATGGAGTGGTCAATAGCGACGGCACAGTGGCTGTGGAAGCACTCCACAAAGGTCTCTTTGAGTTCAGCCTCTCGGCTTCGCCCATCGCAGCGATGCACGAAGGCATGCGTCCGCAATACCGCACACACACCCTTGGCGACACGCTCTTGACTGCAGGTCAGTACTATGCCATGACAAAAAACGAAAATAGCTCACAGGACGCAGGTGTGCTCTCGGCCACTGGACAAGAACTCATGCCCATGGGTAAAGCCTCCTGGATTATTGCTCCACAGAGCAACATGGTGCGCTGCTACGATGTGAGCAAAGAGCGAACCACTAGCAAATATTTCAACATCGATTCGCAACAGATGATTACCGTAGCTGTAAGTGATTGCCACATTGACAAGATTACCAACTGGACACATAGCGACTTCAATGGTGACATTGCCGCCGTGAATAGCACGGAGGGGTGGAAATTTATAGACAAGCAGGGCAATGTACTCAAGAGCGGATATAGCAGCATACAGCACTCTGTCAACACCAAGGCATGGGCCGGCACAAAGAAGACCGAAGGCATTTGTGATGCTTTCGACGAAAACGGCCGTCCGCTCTTTGCTGAAGACGTAAAGATTGAAGCCATTGATTTTTCGGAAAACACGAGCCACACTGACCTACTTGCCGTGAAGCAAGGAGACAAATGGGGTGTGATAAGCCGCGAAGGGAAGGTGGTCATCCCCTTCCAGTATGAGCGAGCACTCTCGCCATGGTATAACTATGTGCCCGTAAAGACGAGCCAAGGATGGGGACTACGCACGCTCGATAACAAGGAAGTGGTGCCCTGTCAATATCTCAATATGAAGACTATGACGGAAGAGAATCCACACATACAGTGGGTGCAAAAGACAGACAACTTATGGTATGCCTACGACATTGCACAACGACAATTGCGCCCCACGGGCTACGAACTCGCCGTTAACTATGAAAATGGTTACGCATGGGTAAAGCCTCAAGGTCTCAAAGTGGATGACGACCAGGTGAACAGAGGAATGATTGGTGCAGCCGCAAAGTGCGACGTGTCCGACGATCTATTCATGTCTGTAAACTCATACTTTGGCTGTCTGCTAGGCCTCGACGGAAGCGTGTATGCCGAAGGCCCTTACTACATCGGCATCAAGCCCGAACTCGTCAAACTAATGCATGCCAATGGTGATAAGAAACTCACCAAAGCGCAAAACAAAAAAATGCGTCTCTATCTCACACGCGATCAGCGATCGTATCCCATGACCAAAAAGATCGACAACGACGATTGGGATTTCTAACCTCTCGCCTCACACTTGTTTCACTTCATAACTTAGTATAAAATGAAAAAACACATATTTTTCCTCATTTTCCTAGCAGCAAGCCTCACCGCACAGGCACAGAACAGTGATGCCGACACCCCCTATCGCCGCAGTTCGCTCTACTCCATATTAGTAAATCATACCGACCAAAAGTTTGCTAACGAGATACGCACGGCCTTCGTGGCAATGCCTACTCCCGATAAATACAACAACCACGACCTTAGCGTAAAGGTCATCACACTCGACAAGAAACTCAAAGGTGCTAAGAGCGACAATGAAAACGATGCCATAACGAATTTTCTTACCGACAACCAGGTGGCCAGCCGACTAGTGGCGAGATGGTTTAACAGAGACTTCTTCAGTGGACAATGCGACATGGAACTCGTGAAGGAACGCGGACTCTATAATGCCACAAAATTCGACGCTATACTCTCCGAGCGTTCCGCTCGCAGCCAAGCACTCATGGCCGATGCAGGCGAAGACTTAATAGGGATCAGCGGATATTTCCGGTTGGTATGATGGTAAAAAGAGGCTTGCTCATATCATGCATATTGAGTAGCTATTCTAAACATGAAGAACTTTATGTCT
>UQKO01000020.1 GCA_900541575.1 uncultured Prevotella sp. | reverse complement strand
CTGCCGTCCGGTAGAGCTACCACTGCCGTCCGGTAGAGCTACCGCTGCCGTCCGGTAAAGCTTACGATGGTCATCTACAAATGGGAAGATGAGCATCCGAGAACGAGATCAACATAGTGAGTGCATTGTCAATCAAGCATTTACGCACAAAAAGCCGCATGGTCTTTTCCTAAGAAAAAGCCATGCGGCAATATCTATTATCCACAGACGGAAGAAACGGCAATATGTACTGCTCGAAATCCGTCGTCAGCGATGGTTAAAGTTCGTTGGTCACCTCGCGACCCATCTGCATTACATAAGTAAGTTTCAAATCGTCATCGAACATCATGAGGTCGGCATCCTTGCCCGCTTCGAGCGATCCCTTGCGATCGAACACACCCATAATCTTGGCCGGAGTTTCGCTGGCCATACGGCAAGCGTCTTCCAAGGGAATGTTGGCCATTTGCACACAAGTACGAATCAAGCGATCCATCGTGGCAATAGAACCAGCCAAAGCAGAACGGTCGGCAAGCTTACATACACCATCTTCAAGGATTACACGAGGATCGAAAGCGGCATTTCCCTCGGTGGCTGCACAAGCCAACGAATCGGTGATGAGCGCAGTCTTCTCCACTCCCTTAATCTGATATATCATACGAAGCATTACGGGAGGCACATGAATGCCGTCGGCAATCATCTCCACCGTCATATCCTGCAAAGCAAAGATGCTCTCCACTGTGCCAGGCACCTTAAACTCACGATTCTTGTAGACCACGGGCATGGCATTATAGAAGTGAGTAGCATGGGTCATACCCGCATCATGACCAGCAAGTACGTCTTCATACTTTGCGCGTGTGTGAGCAATGGCGGGCAATACGCCATGCTTACGGCAGGCAGTGATAAACTCTGTAGAGCCAGGAAGCTCGGGAGCTTCATCCCAACGCTTCAAGCACTTATACTTTTCGAGAAGTGGCTCATACTCTTCAGCCACGGGCGGCTTAATCCATTCAGGAATTTGGGCACCAGCCTGTGCAGGATTGAAGTACGGACCTTCGAGGTGCAAACCGAGCACGGGAGAATTTTCCTCTGCCATGAGTTTGTCGCAAGTTTCGCAAGCGGCCTCTATCATGGGCACGGTGGAAGATGAGAGTGTGGGGAAGATAGAAGTGGTACCATGCTTCATGTGTGCATTGATGGCCACGCGGAAAGCTTCTTCTGTACCTTCCATGAAGTCGCGACCGCCACCTCCGTGTACATGCATTTCGATACCGCCAGGCACTACTACGCAACCTTTAGCATCGATTACCTGTGCGCCTTCGATGTGAAGATCGCAATTGGAAACAGACTGAATCTTGTTTCCATCAATAATTACCGAGCCGCCTTCAAGCCAACCTTGAGGTGTCAAGATGCGACCATTGATGATTTGCTTAAGCATAACAGGATATTGTTGTTTGTGCACTCACCCTAAGCGGGCAAGCACGCGAATAGACGAATACACACCGAGCGTAATGCCCAAGTGCATTGCAAATGTACATATTATTTTTTAACTTTGCATTCAAATGGCGAAAAAGATGAACTTATCTCAACGTGAAGACCGGCGTCTGCGCCCACGTCGGCGGGGTTGGGTGGCTTTGCTTCCCCTCCTCTTATTGGCTCTATTGATGACGGGAATGGGCATTCTGATGAAAGATTTTTCAAAAGTGCCTATGACGGTGGTGTTTCTCATTACGGGCATAGCCTCACTGCTCACACTGCGCGGCTATCGTGTGGAAGAACGTGTACGCACTTTCTCACAAGGAGCTGGCAGAAGTAATCTCCTGCTTATGGTATGGATATTTATTCTAGCAGGTGCTTTCGCTTCGTCGGCTCAAGCGATGGGTGCGGTGAGCGCCACGGTCGACCTTACGCTATTCTGTCTGCCCTCGTCCGTCGTATTGGGAGGATTGTTTCTAGCAGCCTGTGTGGTATCCATTTGTATTGGTACGTCGGTGGGTACGATTGTGGCTCTGGTACCTGTGGCCACAGAGATGGCTCAACGCACGGGTACGGTAGCACCACTCATGGTGGCCGCTGTTGTGGGCGGTTCGTTCTTTGGCGACAATCTGTCGTTTATCTCCGACACCACCGTAGCTGCCACACGCACTCAGGGCTGCAATATGCGAGACAAATTCCGTACGAATTTCCGCATTGTTTTGCCCGCTGCTCTGATTTGCTTCTTTATCTATGTGATTATCGGATTGAAGGGCGACCAGTCTGCTCTTACGCAGCAACAGGCGCTTCATCTTTGGAAAGTTCTTCCCTATGCTTTGGTGCTGATTCTCGCAATCTTTGGTGTCAACGTTCTATTAGTGCTTTGCCTCGGCACGTTGCTTACGGGCATTGTAGGCGTGGCAGATGGTGCTTATACGATGGGCGGATGGATTGAGGCGATAGCCAAAGGCATCACGGGTATGGCCGATTTGATATTGATTTCCATGATGGCAGGCGGACTGCTCGAAGTGGTGCGCAAAGGAGGCGGTGTGACCTACCTCGTACGCGGCCTTACTCGCAGGGTGCATTCTCGCCGTGGTGCAGAATGGTGCATTTCTGTACTGGTGGCACTGACGAATTGCTGTACAGCCAACAATACGGTGGCTATTCTCTCGGTGGGTTCGGTAGCGAAGGACATTAGCGAACGCTACGGGGTGAGCCGTCAGCGTGCTGCTAGTCTGCTCGATATTTTCTCGTGCATCATGCAGGGCATTCTTCCCTATGGGGCTCAACTTCTCATGGCGAGTGGGCTTGCGCTGCTTAGCCCCATTGATATCATCCCCTATCTCTTCTATCCCATGCTTCTCGCAGCCTGTGCATGCATAAGCATTGTCTGCTACGGAAAAGGACGAAGACAGCAAGAACATACAGTAACCATCGAATAAGCTTCAGCCAAAGAGCACCTTTTATTCAGAGATGCCTACTCCTTATATATAATAGCGGGATTATCTCTCCCAAACGGAATACCCCATAACCTCAAAAGTCAAACTTCAGAAGCATGCCTGTTCAAAGAAAAAGAAAACGCAAACTTAGCTACAGAAAGATAAAGACGATTATTGCCGCGGTGGCACTCATTGCCGTGGGCTACATGGCTTTCAAACACGGACGACAAGTAATTAAAGAGAAAGAAGAAGCTGAAGCTATACAACCCCATCTAAACGATTCGGTGACAAACGCTATGTCGTCGTATCCAGGCACGGAGAAGATGGACGAGATCATTGAGAAGTACTTGAAACGATGGGAAGTAAATGGAGCTCAATTAGCCGTTTCACGCAACGATAGCCTGGTGTTTGCCAAAGGCTATGGATGGGCTGAAAAGGAGAAGAATCAACACATGGAGCCTTCTCACATATTGCGCATTGCTTCCGTATCGAAGCTCATCACGGCCGTGGGCATCATGAAATTACAAGAGATGGGCAAGGTGCGACTTTCCGACCACGTGTTTGGCCCGCAAGGCATACTCAACGATACGCTCTATACAAACGCTATTCAAGACAAGAAGTATCTTGACATCACCGTGGAACAGCTATTGCGCCACCAAGCAGGCTTCACGAATTATGCGGGCGACCCCATGTTTTCCACACGTTATATCATGATGCAAAATCACCTCAGCACGCCGCCTACTAACCCCGAGCTCCTACGCATTGTGCTAAAGAAACGCCACTTAAGCTATCAGCCCGGACAAGGACAGAAATACTGCAATATCGGCTATATGCTACTCTCGCTCATCATAGAGAAGCGTTCGGGCATGAATTATGAGGCTTTCATGCAGAAATATGTGCTTCAGCCCGCGGGTTGCTACGACTTCCACATCGCTGGCAATTATTACAAAGACCGCCATCCGCGTGAGGTAAAGTACTATATGCATAAGGAAGCTGAGCCCATCGAAGAGTTCAACAATAGCGGACGTATGGTGGTAAAATGCTATGGCGAGAACAATATTCCGCACTTACTCGGCGCAGGCGCATGGTGTGCCTCGGCCATAGAGTTATGTCATTTCATCTCAGCCATTGATGGGGATCCTCACTACCCCGACATTCTTTCTGCAAAGAGCATACAATCTATGACAGAAGAAATGCCCGACCACAAATTCTCCTTAGGTTGGAACTTCACTCCGAAGAATGGGCCATGGATTCGCACAGGCACACTCTCAGGCACGAGTGCCTTGGTTATGAAATTTCCAGACAATCAATGTTGGGTGTTTATCACCAACACTAGTACATGGAAGGGACAAGGCTTTGCCAAAGACACCAAAGAACTCTTTGAAAAGCTCCGCAAAGAATTTGGTAATTCGTTGCGTCCGTTGCCTATTCACTATCCGAAATCGTGATTGCGCTATGACTCTGACACCATCGATTAACTAAAGAGCAAATTCAATTGTTCCGTGGGCGACGCGTCTCGCTTCGGCATTATCAACAAGGAAAGAGAAAACCTACATCTTATTCACAGATGATGCCGACGCGAGGATGCGTCGCCCACTGTAAATGCGAAACTCACTCAAGAGGAAAAGGAAAGGAAACGGGGGCAATTGAAAGAATGAAGTTCCGCCCCAAACACAACCAAACGCATTCCATCTTGACACGCTTTGACCATTCCTTGCTCCGACAAAGAGCATAGTTGGATAAAATTTCGTTTTTTTCTTGGCAATACTCTCGCTTTACATTAACTTTGCGGCATTAAAAATAATAACACCAGTTTGTTATGATCAAAATTACTTTCCCGGATGGTTCCGTACGCGAATATGAAAGCGGCGTAACGGGCCTCCAAATCGCAGAAAGCATCTCTCAGCGCTTAGCCCAAGAGGTGTTGGTATGCGGTGTGAATGGCGAAACGGTTGAACTCAATCGCCCCATTACCGAAGACGCTACTATTAATCTCTATAAATGGGACGATGAAGAAGGTCAGCACGCCTTCTGGCATACATCCGCTCACCTCATGGCCGAAGCCATGCAGGAACTTTGGCCTGGCACCCAGTTTGGTATCGGTCCGGCTATCGAAAACGGTTTCTACTATGACGTAATGCCCCCCGAAGGTATTGCTATCAGCGAGACAGACTTCCCCAAGATAGAGAAGAAAATGCAGGAACTCGCTCAGAAGAAAGAAGCCCTCGTGCGCAAGGATATTTCTAAAGCCGATGCATTGAAGTTCTTTGCCGAACACGGACAGACCTATAAGAATGAGCTTATCGAAGAACTAGAAGACGGCCACATCACCACTTATACTCAGGGCAACTATACTGACCTCTGCCGTGGTCCACACTTGATGAGCACCGCTCCTATCAAGGCTGTCAAAGTAACTGCCGTAAGTTCAGCTTACTGGCGTGGCGACGAGAAGCGCCCCATGATGACACGTGTATATGGCATCAGCTTCCCCAAGAAGAAGCTCCTCGATGAATACCTTCAAATGCTTGAAGAGGCTAAACGCCGCGACCACCGCAAGATTGGTAAGGAAATGGAACTCTTCATGTTCTCCGATCTCGTTGGAAAAGGACTACCTATGTGGCTTCCGAAAGGTACACAACTCCGTCTGCGCCTTGAAGACTTCTTGAAGAAAATACAGAAGCGCTACGGCTATCAGCAGGTAATGACACCTCATATCGGTTCGAAGAATCTCTACGTCACCTCTGGCCACTATGCTAAGTATGGCAAGGATTCATTCCAACCCATCCACACTCCCGAAGAGGGCGAAGAGTACATGCTGAAGCCTATGAACTGCCCTCACCACTGCGCTATCTTCGCATGGCGTCCGCGTTCATACAAGGAACTCCCCTTCCGTTGCGCAGAATTCGGCACAGTATATCGCTACGAACAGAGTGGTGAACTTCACGGACTAACACGTGTGCGTGGCTTTACCCAAGACGATGCACACATCTTCTGTGCTCCCGAACAAGTAAAGGATGAATTCCTCCGCGTGATGGATATCATCATGATTATCTTCAAGGCTTTGAAATTCGATAAGTTTGAAGCCCAAATCTCTCTCCGCGACAAGGTACATCGTGAGAAGTATATCGGCTCTGAAGAGAACTGGGAACGCGCTGAACAGGCCATCATCGAAGCTTGCAAAGAAAAGGGACTACCCGCTCACATTGAGTATGGCGAAGCTGCTTTCTATGGTCCGAAGCTCGACTTCATGGTGAAAGATGCTCTCGGTCGTCGTTGGCAGTTGGGTACAATTCAGGTAGACTACAACTTGCCTGAGCGCTTCCAACTCGAATATACTGGCGCAGACAACCAAAAGCACCGTCCGGTAATGATTCATCGTGCCCCATTCGGTTCTATGGAACGTTTCGTAGCTGTGCTTATCGAACACACTGCAGGTCACTTCCCACTTTGGCTCACTCCCGACCAAGTGGCCGTATTGCCTATCTCTGACAAGTTCAACGACTATGCCCAAAAGGTTAGCGAAGAACTCAATGCACAGGACGTACGTGCCTACGTTGACGACCGTTCTGAGAAGATTGGCCGCAAGATTCGCGACAATGAAATGAAGCACGTGCCTTATCTCCTCGTAGTAGGTGAAAAGGAAGCTGCCAATGGCACCGTTGCTATACGTAAGCAGGGCGAAGGCGACCAAGGCACACTCTCCATTGCCGACTTCGCTAAGAAGATTAACGATGAAGTTGCCGAAATGACAAAAGAATACTAAGCTTCAACTTAGCTAAACACAATCATGACTAGGGAATTGCAACGCCATGTTGCAATTCCCTTATCTGTTATAACAAGAGGAACACGCCACGATTTTGCCCACACTCCGACCACCTTTTCTGAGACTACTAGAGGCAACACTTCCTTGCATTGTCATTAGCCATGTGTCCAAGCACCTGTTCTCACCCACCCCGAACTGTATTTTCTTACGCGCATAGAGATAAAAAATCACTGATTCTCTTTGCCTTTCAAAAAAGATGGCGTAAATTTGCAGCCGATTAAATCAAAGTTGAACGTTTGAGAGCTTGAAACAATACGCCCCAAGCCCTAGGCAAAGGCGAAAGCAACTCTTGAACTCTTGAACAAACAAACTCAATACAACACATTTAATGCCAGCACCGCAGAAGAATAATCGCCGCGACCGCAATAACAACAAGCCACAACATCGTATTAACGAGCAGATTCGCTGCCGCGAAGTACGTATCGTGGGTGACGATGTGGAATCAGAAGTAATGCCTACACGCCAAGCCATTCAGCGTGCTCAGCAAAAGGGCGTTGACCTCGTAGAAATATCACCTAACGCCGTGCCTCCCGTATGCCGACTTATCAACTACTCTAAATTCCTCTATCAACAGAAGAAGCGCCAGAAGGAGTTGAAGGCAAAGCAGGTAAAAATAGAAGTAAAGGAAATCCGATTCGGGCCTCAAACTGATGAGCACGACTACAACTTCAAGCTGAAGCATGCCAAAGAGTTCCTCTCGGAAGGCGATAAGGTGAAGGCTTACGTATTTTTCCGTGGTCGCTCTATCCTCTTTAAAGAACAAGGCGAAGTACTTCTGCTTCGTTTTGCCAACGACCTTGAAGAATATGGCAAAGTGGAACAAATGCCTGTGCTAGAAGGTAAGCGAATGATTCTGTTCATTGCTCCTAAGAAGACAGGAACTACCAAGAAAACAGTAGAAGCAGAGTCACAAACTTCTACGACAGAAGACGCCACTTCCGCCAAGCCCGCTAAGAAAGCTCCGCAAGTAAAAGCGAAGAAGGAATATACAGGTCCATTCGTAGAAGGCGAGGAGTTTTAAAAACTATAGAATACACTCTGAAAAGGGGGACTTCTAGTATCCAAAGAAATGCTTGCGCGCTGCGTTCGGTATCTCACGTAGCCGCAGTGATATATTAACAATTAAACAACAAAAGAAAATGCCAAAAGTTAAGACTAATTCTGGTGCCAAGAAGCGTTTCACGCTCACCGGAACAGGTAAGATTAAGAGACGTCACGCTTACCACAGTCACATTCTGACCAAGAAGACTAAGAAGCAGAAGCGCAACCTCGACCATGTAGCTATCGTTGACGGTACTAACACTCGTCAGGTTCGTGAACTCCTCTGCCTCCGTTAATCTTCCCTACTCGGAATTGCACTGTAACAGAGCAACACGAAACTTTTCAATCTCACACATTAAAGTCTAACCGGATGTTTAGCTTCCAAGTTCGCCTCTAACAATCAATCACGGGCGGCGCTAACCTCCAAAATGTAACAAAAAAATGCCAAGATCAGTAAATCACGTAGCTTCTAGAGCTAAGCGTAAGAGAATCCTTAAACTCACCCGCGGTTACTATGGTGCCCGCAAGAACGTTTGGACCGTTGCCAAGAATACTTGGGAAAAGGGTCTGACCTACGCCTTCCGCGATCGTCGCAATAAGAAGCGCAACTTCCGTGCTCTTTGGATTCAGCGTATCAATGCTGCTGCACGTCTCGAAGGTCTTTCTTACTCTCAGCTCATGGGTGGACTTCACAAAGCTGGTATCGAGATTAACCGCAAGGTGCTCGCCGACCTCGCTGTGAACAACCCCCAGGCTTTCAAAGCCATCGTTGAAAAGGCTAAGTAAACATAAGCCCCAATAAACACCTAAGGAGGATATCCGCATGGACATCCTCCTTTTCTGTATTTTATAATCTCCTTTTCTGTATTGAATTGAACAAAGGAGAGGATAAAATATTATTCTTTTACCCAAGCAACCCTTACCATAGACTGCGCGTCCTCATATCGGCAACATCTTAAGCATTTCTTTTTATTGTTTCTGTTCAACATACCTATGCTTTACAGGAATCTTGCGATGTGAGGCATACATACACAAAACACTGTATACAATGATTTGTTTCTGTCTTATATAAGCCAGAAAATACAAAGTCATTATATACAGCGGTGCAATCTTGTCCTCTTCTGTCGCTGAATGGTAACCGAGCTTCTGCTAATCTGTCTCAACCCCTGAAGTGACTTTCATGTAAGATTTATTCCTAGTGCTTTCCGACTGGCACTCTCCTTACACAACGATTCACGGAATAGAATAACCCTTCTACGAAGGTTAGGCAAACTCACTTTCCTCAAATAATTAGGAAGAGCACCATCACGGTCATGGCTTGCCCTAAATGCATAGCGATAGCAAAGGTAATGGCTTTTTAATATATTGCCAAATAAATGGAGTTTCTTTGAGGTTGTTTAACTATCATACTTGCTGTAGAAGCATAAATTAAACTTGAAAACGAGTCGTACATTATCTAATACAAGGGAAAAGTGGCAATATTGCCAAAAATTCCGTGTTGTATGTCTAGATTCTGATAGATTTATATTAACTTCGTACGGTAAAAGTGGCAATGTTGCCAAAAAAACTGTATAACAAAAGGGATTATGCAAATAAAAAGAGACTTCTATTTACAACAACTTGTCGATGGCAAGCAAAACGGATTGATAAAGATTGTAACAGGCATTAGGCGTTGTGGTAAGTCATTTCTTCTCTTTAAACTTTTCAAGCAATACTTATTAGATGTAGGAGTAGATTCAGACCATATAATACAGATAGCACTTGATGATATTGAGAATGCAAACTTGCGAGAGCCTCTCCCATTATATAAATGTATTAAAGCAAAGATGACGGACGAAGAGTTATATTACATTCTGTTGGATGAAGTACAGCTTGTTCCTCGATTTGAGGAAGTCTTGAACAGCTTGCTACGCATAGACAATGCAGATGTGTATGTAACGGGAAGCAACTCGAAATTTTTGTCGAGTGACATTATTACGGAATTTCGTGGCCGTGGAGACGAGATACATCTTTATCCTCTTTCTCTTTCTGAGTACTGCGAAGGGACAGGATTGTCCCCTGCGGAAGCATGGAAAGACTACTACACTTATGGTGGACTGCCACATACATTGTCGCTTGGTACAGAAAAAAAGAAGATCGATTACCTTAACAATTTGTTTGAAAGTGTTTATCTGATAGATATATTAGAACGTCAACGTATTAAAAATAAGGCTGAGTTTGAAGAGCTAGTCAAGATCATCGCTTCTGGAATAGGTGCCCCTACTAATCCAACAAAATTGGAGAATACTTTTAAGAGTGTAAAGAAGGTAAACATTGATTCCGTAACGATTAGTCGCTATTTGGGCTATATGCAAGATGCATTCTTGATAGAAAAAGCTGAAAGATACGATGTTAAGGGGAAAAAATACATTGGAAGCCTCGCTAAGTATTATTTCACCGATATCGGTTTGCGAAATGCCATATTGGGGTTACGCCAACAGGAAGAAACCCACATTATGGAGAATATCATATACAACGAACTGCGCCGAAGAGGATGCAAGGTAGATGTTGGTATGGTTGAACAACGCTTCGTCGACAATGACGGCAAGTGGCAACGCAAGCAACTTGAAGTGGATTTCGTTGTGAATGAAGGTAACCAAAGATACTATATTCAATCAGCATTGGCTTTACCTGATGAAGAGAAACGTAAGCAAGAAATGGGATCCTTACTTAGAATTAATGATTCTTTCAAGAAAATCATTATTGTAAAAGATGATATAAAACCATGGCGTGATGAAAACGGAATCCTTACAATGGGATTGTTGGATTTTTTAATGAATGCTGATAGTCTTGAACTATAAGCAGATACTCATAACAAAGAAGCCCAAAAGAAAAAATGATAAAAGAAATAATAGAAGAGATTTTGCAGGCTATTGAAGATTCATTCGTAACAATAGCAAAAGATGATTACATCTCATATATTCTTTATATAGGTCGAGCAGATGTTATCCCTGAGCTAAAGGCACACTTTGGCACAAGTTGTGTTATTGATTACCAGCTTGATCGTTATTACGATAAAACGCGAGAGTTATTCTATCTTCATTATCTCAATCGAAACTACTCAAGAGAAGGTTTTAAATATGATGGGGAGGTAGGTATAGATGATTTATCAATAGAGATGATGATTTATTGCCATCTTTGGGACTCCTCATATTTCCTCAAATCACTTTATCGCTTGTCATGCATTTTGTGCAATGAAGGGTATCAATGGAATCCCAATATACCAGAGAATGGTAAGTATAAGTTTGTCAAAAACAAAATTATAACCCCATTACAAAAGAAAAACTTTTCTTTAGGTAACATTGTTACTAAAGCATTTGATTCAAATATTCGTAATGCTTTCGCTCATTCATTATATAACGTAGATATTAAATCTAGGAAAATATATACTAGGACAAAACTAGGAAATAAAACTTATACGTTCGATGAGTTTCAACGTCTTTTTTTATATTCAGTAATTTTGATGAATAGACTTCAGAATTATTTAGAGAAAAGTCATATTGAAGCAGCGAAAATGAATACAGCTATAACAGAGTCCTTTTTTACCCCTGATAGAGTGAAAGTCCAAGTTTACGCCAATATGGTAGACCGAGCAGGGCAAACATATCCAGAATTTAGGCTTGTCAAAATCAAAGAAGATAATGAAATGTAACATATTCCTGCGTAAACAAACTGTTTGAGTAATGGATATTCAGAAATACGGTACAGAATATCAAATAGAGATAACTCGCTAATTATCAACAAAAGTTTATAATAACAAAATATCACAGACTATCATTCTGTTGGTCTCGCGGGCATGTGGTTGGGAATACTCATCTTCATTTCGGATTTAGTATGAGCGGGCTGAATCCGAAAGTTGAGTAATTTATCTCTTTAATTTATAAAGCAGACGGGCAAGGCCATAGACATAACGACGAAAGCCTGGTTGGTAGGAAAGCAATCTATCGAACCATACAAGATGATGACCAATGAAGCGAACTACCATTCCTACATAAATCATAGCGAAGAGCGTACCTATGCCCACGATGTACCATTGCCACGAACCAAAGAATACATAACAGAAGATTACAGCTAACGCCACGAGTGTGGTGTCGACTAGAATCTTTACCTTTGGAAACTCCATGCCCGTCACCAAGCTAATCGCAACAGGAAAGCCTTCGCCTGGCATCGTGACAGAACCACAACGTACTTCCAAAGCAATGCCTATTCCGAGCACAGTGCACCCCATGAGCTGCGAAAGAGACTTCATCCCCCATGTGAGGGGCGTGAGCCATTGCGTGAGAAACATGTTTAGGTCGATAAAAGAACCAAATACAAAACCAACTAAGAGTTGGAACAACTGTACGAGTTCAAACTTACGACGCAATACTGCTATCTGCCCCAATACCAAAATTCCATTCATTATATACGTGTATTGTCCAATGGTAAGAGCAGGCACACCGAGCTGACGTTTCCCAGCCGTTTCAAAGACATAGGGCAAAGTGGATATTACACTTGAACCTAACATACTGCGCACACAGACCGCAACGCCGAGCGTCATGATAAATAAAGAAACGAGTAGCCACATGTGCTGCCAAAGAAAGGATATTATTTTTTCTGTTTTAGTCATACAATTTCATATTCTCTTGAATAAAATCCCGATAAGCAAAGCGTAGACAAACACTTGCTTATCGGGAACTTAACTTGCAGTTTATCGCAAAAGAGCGAAAATTCTATTTCTTCTTTTTGGTAGACTTCTTTTTGGCCGTCTTCTTGGAAGTTTTCTTCGTAGACTTCTTCGTAGTGGTCGTCTTCTTAGTAGTGGTCGTAGTAGTTACAGGATGGTAGTACTTCTTTGCTTCAGGAAGCCACTTTTGAATATTCGCAATACGCTTTGCATCTGAGGGATGATCGCTCAAGAAGGCAAGTTTCGTATTCGAAGAGCTAGCAGCCATACGTTTCCAAAAGTCAAGGGCTACACTAGGGTCGTAACCAGCCATAGCGGCAAAAACCAACCCCATGTAGTCGGCTTCGCTCTCGTTGTCGCGCGAATATTTCAGACTTCCTAGTTTTGTACCCAAAGAGAAGGCAACTTGGCTCAAGACAGAAGTCGTATTGCTCGCACCTGTAACGCCAAGAATACCACTAAGCACTTTGGCACCCATCTGCTGCTTTACCTGTGTGCTAAGTTGCTCAGCTGAGTGCTTTGCCACGGCATGAGCAATTTCATGACCTAGTACAATGGCCAAGGCTGATTCCGATTGTGTGATGGGAAGCAATCCTTCATATACCACAATCTTGCCTCCAGGCATACAGAAAGCATTGGCCGAATTATCTTGCACGAGATTAAACTCCCAACTATAATTTTGAATAGCGTCAAGACGGTTGTTTTGTTTCAAGAAAGTCTCTACGGCATTCGCCAAGTTCTGTCCCACTTTCTTTACCAAAGCCGTATTAGTAGCATCGGTAGATATTTTCGCCGTCTTTAAGTAGCTTTGATATTCTTGCGAGCTAAGACTGAGCACTTGTTCGTCGCTCACCCAAAGTCTTACCTTACGACCTGTGATAGGAACAGTAAACTTCGACTGTGCATTGACAGAAATAGTTGGTGCAAGCACGAGCATGGCCAACATAAGTAAGAGAAACTTTATCTTTTTCATTGCTTGTGTGAATAATATGATTGTATAGATTCATACGCTGGCGAATAATCTATTCGCCAACGGCTTTCCGTTCGGAGTTTTGAGCAGATATAACATTGAGGCCACCTCCCAAGATGGAAGTGGCCTCAATAGTAATAAAATTATAGATTAGTTGAACCAACGAACATAGCAGAAGTCCTGACGGTTGGGCAACTTCTTGTTCTTAGGATACATACGATAGGCTACCTTGTAAGAACCAGCAAGGTCGACACTTGCAGTGAGTTCGAAAGTATAGAGGTTGCCTTCGTGACCGACAACATTCATCGGGAATACAGAGTAAATATTCTCGTTGACCTCAGAACCAGTCATTACTACGAGGTCGATACCAATAGCATCGTCGAGGCCCTGTTCGTCTACCACGTGTTTTACAGAGAAGTCCTTACCACTAACGAGAGTGCCATTCTGAAGGTTCTCGCTGCGTTCGCTACTTACCACACGGATATTGTCCCAACGTTCAGCTACGCTTTCCTTCCAGTGAGCAATTTCTTTTGCCTCCTGATTGTCATTAGCAGAGAGTTTCTTGAATCGAGCTGCTTCAGGATTGTAGAAACGATCATAGTAGTCATCGAGCTGACGCTTCATGGTATACTGAGGAGCAATGCAAGCGATAGAATTCTTTACCGTGCGTACCCAGTTTTCAGAATATCCCTTACGATTACGTGCATAGTAGAGAGGGATGATTTCCTGCTCAAGCATAGAATAAATGGTAGAAGCATCGAGGCGATCTTGATGTTCTTGATTTTCGTAAGTACGACGGTCGGTCAGTGCCCAACCAGCGCCTTCACGATAACCCTCATACCACCAGCCATCAAGCACACTGAGGTTGATTACACCATTCATCAAGGCTTTTTCGCCTGAAGTTCCCGATGCCTCGAGAGGACGAGTCGGTGTGTTCATCCAGATATCAACACCCGATACAAGACGACGTGCGAGCTGCATATCGTAGTTGTCGAGGAAGAGAATCTTACCCATAAACTCGGGACGCTGAGAAATTTCGTAGATTTTCTTAATCAAACCTTGACCAGCGCCGTCGGCGGGGTGAGCCTTACCTGCGAAGAGGAACTGTACAGGATAGTCAGGATTATTGACAATCTTTGATAGACGGTCGAGATCGGAGAAGAGCAAATGAGCACGCTTGTATGTGGCAAAACGACGTGCGAAACCAATCAAGAGTGCGTTAGGATTGATCTTATCGAGTAGGCTTACTACCAATGAGGGATCGCCCTGATTGCGGAGCCAATTCTCGCGGAAGCGAGCACGGATATAATCAATAAGTTTGTTCTTCAGTGTAACGCGAGTGTTCCAAATTACTTCGTCGGGTACATTGTAAATCTTCTCCCAAATTTTGCTATTGCTCTGATCGTGGATATACTCCTTACCGAGATACTTAGCATAAACTGACTGCCATTCCTTGGCACACCATGTGGGGAAGTGCACACCATTGGTCACATAGCCAACGTGGCTTTCCTCGGGATGAGGATTGTAGATATCAAACCATTCGTCGTGGCTGCGCTCTGCATGGTTAAGACGATGAGCAGAAGGCATATAGCCCGGCCAAATGCCCTTAAACATCTGCTGACTTACGCGGCCGTGGAGCCAACTTACGCCGTTTACTTCCTGACAAGTTTTGCAGAGGAATGTAGACATACAGAACTTCTCACCTTTATCATCGGGATTGGTACGGCCGAGCCCCATAAAATCGTCCCACGAAATACCCAAGCGAGCGGGGAACTGATTCATATACTTATTGAAGAGACCTTCATCGAAGTAATCATGACCAGCAGGCACAGGAGTATGTACGGTATAGAGAGAAGAAGCACGAACGAGTTCAAGAGCTTCATCGAAAGTCAAGCCGCTTTCCACGTAGTCGGCCAAGCGCTGCACGTTGCAGAGAGCAGCATGTCCTTCATTGCAGTGGTAGATATCTTTCTTGATGCCCAACTTCTTGAGAGCGAGCATACCACCGATACCAAGCAAATATTCCTGCTTAATACGGTTCTCCCAATCACCACCATAGAGTGAGTGAGTGATGCGACGGTCGAACTCAGAGTTCATATCGTTGTCTGTATCAAGCAAGTAGAGTTTGATACGTCCTACGTTGGCCACCCAAAGAGCAGCGTGAACCATAAAGTTGGGATAAGGCACGTCAACGATTACTTGATTGCCGTCCTTATCGAGTACACGCTCGATGGGCAGACGATCGAAGTCCTGCGCTTCATAGTTAGCAATCTGCTGACCATCCATTGAGAGAGTCTGAGAGAAGTAGCCAAAACGATAGAGGAAACCTACCGCACACATGTCAACATTGCTATCAGAAGCCTCCTTCAAGTAGTCACCAGCAAGAATACCCAGACCACCCGAATAAATCTTCAGCACATGATTCAAACCATACTCCATGCAGAAGTAAGCTACAGAGGCACGCTTGGCATTAGGCTTTACGTCCATGTACTTACGGAAGTCGGCATAAACCTTTTCCATACGAGCGATCAGTTCGTCATCCTTTGAGAGCTCTATCAAGCGGTCATAGTCCATGCTTCGAAGCAAGTCAATAGGATTTTTGTTGACCTTCTTCCAAAGGTCATCATCGAGGCTTGCAAAGAGCTGCTGTGCTTCCGTGTTCCAAGCCCACCAGAGGTTGTGTGCTAACTCGTCCAACTTCTTCAGAGCTTCGGGGATGTGGCTCTTTACGTTTACCACCCTCCATGAAGGTTGGTTGGCGTTGCTAATCTTTACGTTCATATAATCAAGAAGATTGAGCCGCGGCTGCCAACAACTGTAGCAGCGACGGACTACGTTATTATTAGAATTGTTTTTCTTTGTTAGAGGTTTTCAGCCTAATCTGTGATTTATCGAAATAGAGCTATGTCTCTATTTTTCACCCATTTCTACGCGCTTAAACGCAAATTCGTAAGCATCGTAATAATACTTGATGAAATGCTTCCACTGTGCTTGGTCGGCTAAACTTGCTGCACGACGACGCACACCTGTACGATTTTTTGCAGGCATGGCAAGCAAAGAAGTAATAGTCTGAGCCATCTGAGTGCACACTTCAAAATAGTTGCTATCGTCACGATGAATCACGCGCACACCATCTTCAAGTTGTCCCTCATGTCCGAGAACGCTATCCACCCACTGTCCGAAGCCACTCAAATCAGTGGTCACACAGGGAGTGTGAAATGCGCAACTCTCGAGCGGCGTATAGCCCCAAGGCTCATAGTAAGAAGGATAAAGCGCAAGGTCGTTGGCTGCTAACAGATGGTAGTAAGGCATATTAAAGATGCCATCGTTGCCCTCAAGATAGCAGGGCACAAGTATTACCTTCACCTTATCCGTGGGCAGATTTTGCAATCCAAGCTGACGAATCTGACAGACAATGCGGTCTTCATCAAAATTATGAAGAGTATGCGTAATGAAAGGGTTGACTAGTGGCAGTTCATCTGCCCCACCCTTCGCATCAAGAGCTTCCTGCAAATCCTTTCGCGGACCTTCGAGCCAACATGGCACTTCAATAAGAGCCAACACTTGCTGTTGCTGGGAAGAAGCATTGAGCTGGCCACGCAGATTGGCCATTGTCTGCAAAAACACATCGAATCCCTTGCAACGATAGTCATTGCGTCCACTCGTAGAGACGATAAGTGTATCTTCAGGAAGTTGTGTACCAGTCAGTACACTTGCCACATCAAGTATGCGACGGCGAGCCTTACGGCGAGTCTGCGTATATTGAGTGCCTTTGGGCACAAAGTCATTTTCAAATCCATTGGGCAACACCACATCGGCGGGCTTATCAAGCAATTGCTTACACTCGCGGTCGGTAAAACTGCTCACTGTGGTGAAGCAATCGGCTCTCCAAGCGCTTTGTTTTTCAATGCTATGCTTTGAATCCATGTGCAGCTCTTGCGCCATCTGATCGCCGTTGTAACCATCGAAATAGGCATAAAGTTCCTTATTATTCCCTGCAATAGAGCGACCGATACTAGTGGCGTGAGTAGTAAAGATGGTGGCCACGCGAGGTTGATGTTTTTTGAGGAAAAGCATGCCAAGTCCCGACATCCATTCATGAGCTTGATAAACCACACGATCCGTTGGTTTCAAGCAGAGTGACACTACGGCTTCAGCAAAGCGACCAGCGGCATACGAAAACATAGAGGCCTCATCATAATCGCCATAAGCATGGAGAGAATCCACTCGGAAGAGATCCCATGCTTCAGCATAGATATCATCCTTAATCTCAAAGAAGGGAGCAAAATCTACGAGAACTGCGACAGGTTGTCCAGGCACATTCCATCGGCCAATGCGGCACTTTAGACCCAAGTCTGCTGCGGCCTTTTTCCAGGCGGGCAACAACCTTTCATCTTCACAAAAATCAACGTTAGCGGTAGGTTGTTTTAAGTCAGGACCTATAAAGACGAGACGATCCTGATAGTCAGACATAAGCGTTTTAGCGCGCGAAGAGAGCACCGTATAGATGCCGCCCACTTTATTACATACTTCCCAACTTGTCTCAAAGATATAGTCGGGAGCAAAACGTTCATTCTTCATAAAAAACTATAATAACGATGCAAAGATAACCTCTTACAGGCGAATAGCAAAACGTTTTTGTATAATTTTTCCGTTTTATAACAGCTTGGTACACTGATTGTAATATCCAGAGGCTTTCTTCTTTCATTTACAACGAGATTGTAGCAAAATTTTGCTGCTTATAGAGGAAAGGGAAAAGAAACTTTCGTTTCAAAGTTAATCAAAAAGCCCTCTTTATCGTCAAAAATCCTCCTGCAGCGCTTCTTTCTTCTCCCAACCAGCGCTTATCGCATCCGTTCGGTCACGCAATCGCAACACAACAAGGTCTAATAAGAGTTTATGTTCACCAAGTGTTTCTATTTCACAAGGGATACAAATCACGCTATTGTACGATAAAAGATGCACTTTTAAAAGCCCAAAAAGGGAATACGCCCAACACGGATAAGCGTCGGGCGTATTCCCTTGGATAAAGGCTAGTTCTATTCATTCTAATGACAAAATCTGCGTGGTATGAAAAGTGTATACTTCTGAATAAAAGAGCATAGCGAACTATGGGACTGAAATTACTATCAAGAATACGCTTTCAAAAGCATGCAAATCACACATCAAAAAGTAGCGATAGGATTAATACTGTGTGTTCATCGTAGCGATAAACTCAGTATTGTCGCGTGTATTTTCAAGTCGACGCTTCACGTCAGTCATGGCTTCGAGCGGATTCATATCGGCAATGTAGTTGCGAAGCACCCACATGCGTTTGCGAGTGAGCTCGTCTTGTAAGAGATCGTCTCGACGAGTAGAAGATGCCACAATGTTGACAGCTGGGAAAATGCGCTTATTAGCCAATGAGCGGTCGAGCTGCAACTCCATGTTACCCGTTCCCTTGAACTCTTCAAAGATGACTTCGTCCATCTTTGAACCTGTATCAATTAGCGCTGTTGCGATAATGGTGAGCGAACCTCCTCCTTCGATATTACGTGCTGCACCAAAGAAGCGCTTAGGCTTCTGCAAGGCATTGGCATCGACACCACCGGAAAGTATCTTTCCCGAAGTGGGTGCTACCGTGTTGTAAGCGCGAGCCAAACGCGTAATCGAGTCAAGGAAGATCACTACATCGTGACCGCACTCTACCATACGCTTTGCCTTATCGAGCACTATGCCCGCAATCTTGACGTGGCGCGCTGCTGGTTCATCAAAAGTTGAGGCAATTACCTCAGCCTTCACCGTACGCATCATATCAGTCACTTCTTCTGGACGCTCGTCGATAAGGAGCATCATAAGATAGGTGTCGGGATGATTGCGTGAGATGGCATTGGCAATATCCTTCATGAGCATGGTTTTACCCGTCTTTGGCTGTGCTACAATCAGTGCACGCTGTCCCTTACCAATGGGGGTAAAGAGGTCGACGAGACGACATGAGAGGCTATCATCCTTGCCCGAGCACAAATTGAATTTTTCTTCGGGGAAGAGTGGCACGAGATGCTCGAATGAAATGCGATCGCGCACTTCTTCTGGAGTGAGGCCATTGATATGCTCTACTTCCATCAAAGCGAAGAACTTTTCTCCCTCGCGCGGTATTTTCACTTTGCCTTCCACCACATCACCTGGCTTGAGACCATGACGGCGAATTTGTGCAGGAGAGACATATATATCGTCGGGCGAAGCCAAATAGTTGTAATCAGACGAACGAAGGAAGCCGAATCCTTCGGGCACAATTTCAAGTACGCCACGACCATTCAGCAAGTGATCGACGGGTTGCGAACCTGTATACTGTGGCGCTACATTATAAGATGCTGTCTGTACTGACGACGGATAACGTTCTGCTTTAACGGCAGGCGTGCTAGCTACCTTCGACTGCATAATGGGATCGTCCTTAAAACGTCGGAACTTAGGACGGTTCTGCATTTCCTCATCCGCGGGCTGTCCATAACTGCCATAACGTGACATATTGTCATTATTCTGCGGCACATTGAGTTCACTTCCCTCGAAGATTACGGGAATATCCTTGGTAATGATAAAATCTTCTTCGTTGTTGGGATTTCCCCTTTCTTCGTCTGTTGAAGAAACTTTTACTTCGCTTGTTTCTACTTTGGGGGAATTAGCTGACACACGATTACCCAAAGTTCGCTTCACCTCTTCCATATCAAGTACATCGGGACTAGCAGCGCTTATCGGTGTCTGAGAGCGCATCTGCTCAGCCACGAAGTCGGGAATGCCATCACCTCCTTGCGGCTTACTCACTGCTGAGGTCTGCGGCTTTTTATCTTCTGCTACGACAGCTTTTTCTTCTTCACTTTTTCCTACGGTATCATTAGCGAAAAAGCTAGCTTCTTCTGCGGCTTTCAGTGCTGCCTCGCGAGCGGCTATATCGGCCTTCGAAGGACGTCCACGCTTACGCTTAGGAAGCACAGGTACCTCGGGAGTGGAAGCCTTAGGAGTTTCATCTTTCTTATCTTGAGAATCCACCTCTTCTTCGTTTTTCGTTATAGGCGAGAGGTTGGTAGAGAATACGTGGTCAGCTTCATTACGCTTTACGATGCGGGTGCGGCGCTTTCCTGAAATAGGTTCTGCAGGAGTGGATAGCTGAACGGCTTGTGCATCAAGGATATCATAGATTATTTCTTCACGCGAGCGGTTCACCACATCGGCTATTTTCATCTCTTCTGCAATCGCGAGCAACTCTGCATCGTTTTTATCGGTAAGTTGCTCTTTCGTAAAGTTTGTCATATAATTGCTGAGGTTAATATCATCATTTATGCTATTGTCGGCAGGTTGCGTCATACTCTTTTGAGGCTAGACGGCAATATACCATTAGCCACGTACGCTTTGTCCCGACGACAAAACATCTAGATGTCCCTTGCTGGGAATTACTGAATATTTGCTGGATTATTGTATTGGAGAGAGGCGGAGTTAATTAATGACAAAGTGATAGATAAAAGACTCCACCTGAACTGCATCTGGCATTTTGGGGCAACACGCTGCACAAGCCGATGCTTGGGTTAGATTGAAGAGAGCCTATGGCTTACGCAATTTCACTTTAACAGACCTCATATCTGCCTTGATGCTATTGACCACTCGGCTTTCAGATGCAAAAGTAATGATTATTTCTTTACTACAAGCCTTTTTTGCTCTTTTATTGTACAGAACTTGCAAATTGAGGCCACATGAAGGCCTTTCTTATTCTTTCACAAAGTCTTATTCACACAAATTCACCTAATATCTACACATATTTATTTCTTCCCCTCAAGTATTGAGTAAAAATCCTTTTACATAGCCTTTTCGGTGCGAGGATATAGTATATCTTCGTAGCACGCAAATTCTTCTCTCTGTATAGATAAAATACCCATTGCGAACGGGGTATTGCGTAAGCTGTGAACGAAGTGCCACGAACCTCGTCATTATCAAGCTAAAACCTAGGTTTTCCCGTTTCTCTTTGAAGACTTTCCCATCGTTCACTGGGCGGTGAACGATCAGTCACTGGGCGGTGAACGATGGGTCACTGGGCGGTGAACGATGGAAAGATGAAGATCTGTGGACGGTAAGATGGAGATTCGTGAACGATAAGACGTACATCTGTGGACAGCACATTTCGACATATAATAAGGGTGGTTCTAATAATACCTAACATCAGGATTATTAGAACCACCCTTTTACTGTTTATTCACGCTACTTTCTCAGTTTCACACTACGTGAAGCTGATTTAATAATATACATGCCATGAGGCAATGTGCGGTCAAGGTTCTGCCACAGATTGGAGGAGAAGGTCGTGTCGAGGAGAAGGCGTCCATCAGCATCATATACCTTCACTTTCTCACCCTCGGAGAAAGTCTGCTTGCTCGGTGCTTGCACTTGATTGATGCCTACTAAAGAACCATCCTTGCGAATGGTGAAACGAGCAAATTCCTTATCACGATTGATTACGTAATAATTCTCACTACTAATGTTATCTCCCCATTTGTTACATAACACCCAACCTTCATACTCTGCACCTGATGCTAGGGGAGCTGTAAAGTCGATGGTTGTCTCGCCGTTTTCCACCATCTCGATGCCGTGCTTTGCCACAATGGAGAGATCGCCCGTTTGCTTATTAAGAAGCAAAAGCTTCACACTAGCTTTAGCATTGGCAGACCACATTATGGGTTTGAGTGAGAGCGAGATACCTACGTGTTGTGCATCTATGCGATGCGAAGAGGCAGTAGCAAACTAGCATAGATCATTATCGTAGTAAGATGCTGTCTTTCCCATTTCGTACCGATAATTCCAATATCCATTAGAAGAATCTTATCGTAATAAGAGACGGGCATCAACCCCTCGCGTTCTCCATCTGGAGTGACATAGCGGCATCTAAACTCAAACAGTCCTTGCAATGGATAGAAACTTTCATTAAAAATAATGATTTTGACACAAAGGAAAGGAGACTGACATCCTTTTCTTTGGACATCAGTCTCCTTCTATAATATCATGTACATCGAGAATTAGTCTTCCTTCATGTGACGAACGATGCCATGCTTGGCACCCTTGATAAATTCGAGGATATCATGAATTTCGTCGCTCATAGGAATCTGCTCGGGAATCTTAATGACTGCATCTTCAAGGCTGAAGTTGCCCGTGTAGATGATGCGGTAAGTATTAGCAATGTGGCGTATGATGCGATCTGTTACTTTGACGTGCTTCAGCACTACTGCATTAACTCCATGGTAAGAAGCAGGATTGCCACCCAAAATGACGTAAGGAGGTACATCCTTCTGTACGCGGCAACCACTCTGAATAAGCGAGAAGCGACCTACGCGAACATGCTGCTGCACTACCACTCCCGTACTTTGAATAGAATAATCGTGAATTTCGGCTTCGCCCGCTACACAAGCGCCAATACCTATCACACACTTATTGCCTATCTTTACATCGTGACAGAGGTGCACGCGATCCATAATGAAGTTGCCATCACCGATTTGCGTGGCTTTTCCAACATAGGAACTTGCCGCAATCACCACATTCTCACGAATATGATTGTTGTTACCTATCACCAATTTGCAGGGAGTTCCCTCCACATAGTGGAAATCCTGTGGGGTAGCACCTAGCACAGCATTTTGATATACTACATTTCCTGTACCCATCGTAGTACCTTCGAGGATACTTGCGTGTGCCTTGATTACGCAGTTATCACCAATGGTGACACCTTTTTCTATGTAGGCGAAGGGGCCTACTTCTACGTTCTGACCGAGCTTGGCTTCAGGGTCAACGTATGCTAAAGGACTGATCATGGATAGATGATTTTATTGTCGGAGAAAAGTATGTTGATAAGGTTATAAAGCCGTCTGCCTAAAAGAGTAGGACGCTTTATAACCTTATATTCTTTCCTCTCGACGAGGTTAGTTATTATTCGTTTCTATTTCACGGCCGCCACCTAGTGCTTGATAGAGATTGATGGCTGCTTGCACCTTATCAAACTTGTCTGAGATGAGCGTCAACTGTGCTTGAATCAGACTTTGCTGAGCAGTCAGTGTCTCCAAGTATGTGGTGCTTGCGCTGTGTTGGAAGAGCATTTTGGTATTCTCAAGCGCCGTAGTAAGTTCGGCCACCTGCTGCTTGCAAGCTGCTTCTTGCTGAGCTGCAGCTTCATATTGTGACAAAGCATTGCTTACTTCTTGACCAGCGCTGATGAGGGTTGACTTGAAGTCGTTTTGCGCAGCTTCATACTGGAGTTGCGAAATCTTCAAGTTGGCCTTCAACTTACCATTGGCAAAGAGGGGCTGCGTAATCGAACCGAGCAATGTGGCAAGAATTTTACCCGGATTGACAATCATGCCAGCACTATTTGTCCAACTTCCCTGCGCCGTGATATTAAGCGAAGGATAGAAAGCAGCCTTGGCAATATTTACACCATAGAATGCAGAAGCCACCTTCATCTCTGCAGCATGCACGTCGGGACGATTGGCAAGCAACTGCACAGGCATCCCCACGGAGTATTGGGCGGGGAAGGCATCGGCATTAAAAGTGCCACGACTGATGCTGTGAGGAGCTTCACAGAGCAGAGTGCAAAGTGCGTTCTCGGTCTGTGATATGCTATTCTTCAGAGTAGGAACGGTGCTGAGAAGGTTGTAATAGTTGGCCTTGGTCTGAGAAACAGCGGCTTGATTGGTCATGCCTCCCTCTTTCATTGCTTCCATGGCACGTACATTCTCTGCCCATATATCAATGGTGGCTTGCGTAGTCTTGAGTTGCTCGTCGAGCATCTGAAGGGTGTAATAGAGATTTGCCACATTGGCGATGATAGAAGTGCGAGCGGCTTGCTTGGCAGCTTTGGTCATCTCGAGATTCATCTCATACTGCTTCTTTGTATTGCGAATCGTACCCATCGAACCAAACTGCCAACTAGCAGCAATGGGGAAAGCATAGGTCTTGCTGGCCTTATTGAAATCCCAGCTTGACATTGAACCTTGAGGTTGGAAGGCGATGCTTGGATAGTATGCCAAACGCTCCATCTTGAGGCCTGCTTGAATCTGCTGAATATTGAGGTCAGCATTGAGCAAGTTGGTATTGTTGGCAAGAGCCTTATTGATGAGTGCCTGCAACTGCGGATCGGTAAACACTTCCTGCCAGGGAGTATTGCCATAGCTTGCAGTGTCTGCCTTCACTACGTTTTCCGTAGTGTTACGGTAGAGGCTGTCTATACCCTGACTCAAGGACTCGGGACGCTCATAGTTCTTGTAGATGCCCGTACATCCTGTCATCAAGAGGGTGCAACCTATGATAGGGAATATCTTTTTCATTATTCGTTGTGTTCAAAAGATTTTTATTTGCCATTGTGCTCGAAGTTGGCACGATGCCAACCACAAGCGCAATGAGCAATAAAGTCTTTATGCTTGATACATTATTTACTGTACTGTTCGATATCGGAACTTGCCTCGCTATTGTCCATATCTTCCCATGTAATGGGCTTAATCTTCTCTTGCAAGTATTCGAAAATCACGAACAAGGAAGGAACAATAAAGATCTGGAAAATCATACCGATTAACATACCGCCAATGGCAGATGTACCAAGCGAGCGGTTAGCATTAGCACCTACACCAAATGAGAACATCAATGGCAACAAACCAATAATCATGGCCAATGAAGTCATCAAGATAGGACGCAAACGAGCTCCTGCACCAAGCACGGCTGCCCAAGAGATGCTCATACCCATCTTTCGGCGTTCAAGCGCAAACTCTACAATCAAGATGGCATTCTTGGCCAACAGACCCATCAACATGATAAGTGCAATCTGTACGTAGATATTATTTGCAGCCTCGCCAAAGATAGGCACCACATTGTTGATAGCACCTACGCCCTGAATGAAGAGGAAGGAACCAGCCAAACCGAAGGGTACTGAGAGCAACACAGCGAAAGGCAACATGTAACTTTCGTACTGGGCTGCAAGCAACAAGTAGATAAACACGAAGCAGAGCACAAACACGATACCTGTGGTGCTACCTGAATTCTGCTGTTCCTCACGAGTCTGACCAGAGAACTCAAACGAATAACCCGTAGGCAAACTCTTTTCTGCCACTTCTTCGATAGCCTTAATAGCCTGACCCGAAGTATATCCCGTTGCAGGGTTACCATTCACAGCCATTGAGGTGTACATATTGAAACGGTTGATATTGTCAGGACCATAGGTCGGAGTAATAGTCATGAACTCAGTGATAGGAGCCATTTCACTGCCATTACGCACCTTTATCTTGTACAGACTCTCAAGGTTTGCACGGTCGGCCTGTTCACCCTGTATCATTACACGATAAATCTTACCGAAACGGTTGAAGTTTGAAGCGTAAAGGCCACCATAGTAACCTTGCAACGTTGTCAAGATATCCTTGGGCGAAAGTCCGGCACGCTTACACTTGGCCGCATCAATATCAATCGTATACTGAGGGAAGTTGGTATTGAAAGTGGTCTGAGCAGACTCGATTTCAGGACGCTTCTGCAAGTCTGCCAAGAAAGTCTGAGCCACCTGGTAGAACTTGTTCAAGTCGCCACCGGTACGGTCTTGTAGGTTAAATGTAAAACCATTTGTCACACCATAACCACTAATCATAGGCGGCTGGAAGAAGAGTACTTGCGCATCCTTGAACACGTCACGCGAACGCAGATACAAGTTGGCAAAGATTACGGTTGAACTCTCCTTCATAGAGCGCTCTTCCCAATCCTTCAACTTGATAATGAACGAACCATACGAAGGACCTTGACCACCGATGAACGAGTAACCCGATACAATGGTGCTGATTTCAACAGCCGGACATGAACGCACGAGGCTGTCCACCTTGTTGAGGTAAGCTTCAGTGCGATCCTGTGATGTGCCAGGAGGCATGGTTACAACACCCATAATGGTACCAGTATCTTCTGAGGGCACCATGGCGGTAGGCGTGATGTTCATCATCCATACCAACACCGCAATACTACCTGCAACGAGACCGAGCGAGAGCCAAGGACGCTGAATGAAGATAAGCACCTTCTTTTTGTACGACTTCAAGATTTTATCAAACGAAGCTTCGAAAGAGTTTTGGAACTTTTTCGTAGTCAGACCGATAAAGGCCAATATAGCTACGATTGAAAGAATCACTGTGATAATGGGGTGCGAATCAAAGTTGAAACCACCAAATATCAAGCCGAGAATAGAGATGACAACCAATACCAGAGTAATACTGGGGTGAAGTATACGGCCAATGCTTTCGGCATAACGCTGATACATTGTTTGGCCAGCAGCCTTGTAAGCCTTACCCATGCGTTGTTTCAACGATTCTTCCTCCTCACCATGTGCCTTGTGCGGTTTCAGCAAGATGGCACAAAGGGCAGGCGAAAGCGTAAGGGCGTTCAAAGCTGAGAAACCAATGGCAATGGCCATGGTCAAACCGAACTGACGATAGAACACACCCGACGTACCCGACATAAAGCTCACCGGAATAAACACTGCCATCATCACGAGCGTAATAGACACGATGGCCGATCCCAACTCGCGCATAGCGTCGATAGAAGCCTTTCGTGCCGACGTGTAGCCTTGATCCAACTTGGCATGCACGCCTTCCACCACCACAATGGCATCATCCACCACAATGGCAATGGCCAGCACCATGGCCGAAAGTGTCAGCAAGTTGATTGAGAAGCCAATCACATACAAAGCAAAGAATGTACCAATCAAAGCCACAGGAATAGCCACAGATGGAATGATGGTGCTTCGCATATCCTGCAAGAAGATATACACCACGATAAACACGAGGATAAATGCCTCTATCAAGGTCTTGATTACTTCGTGAATAGAGGCAAAAAGGAAGTCGTTGACGTTCTGTGCCACAGTAATCTTCAAGCCTTGAGGCAAGCTCTTCTGTGCATCATTAAGCAAATTCTCACAATCTTGAATGATTTCAGTTGCATTCGAACCTGCCATCTGCGAAATCATACAAGTTACCGACTTGTTTCCATTCACCTTACCCGAGAAGCCATAGCTTACACGGCCAAGTTCCACACGTGCCACGTCCTTCAAGTGAATAATCGTACCATCAGGATTAGCCTTGATCACAATATCCTCAAATTCGGGAACCTGGCTCAAACGACCCTTGTAACGCAACGTGTACTGGAATGTCTGGTTTTCACGTTCACCGATGTTACCAGGTGCGGCCTCAATGTTCTGCTCAGCCAGTACACCGCTGATGTCCGTAGGCATCAAGTGGTATTCTGCCATCTTCTCTGGATTGAGCCAAATACGCATAGAATAGTCGGCACCCATCACCATGGCATCACCCACACCCTTTACACGCTGAATCTGCGGAATGATGTTAATTTTTGCATAGTTCTCAACAAAAGCCTCATCGTAGCGGTCCTCTGTATCCGAAACAGAGAAAATCATCAACATTGAACTCTGACGCTTCTGTGTAATCACACCTACCTGCGTTACCTCCGAGGGCAACAAACCCTGTGCTTTAGCCACACGGTTCTGCACATTCACGGCTGCCATATCAGGGTCAGTACCCATCTTAAAGGTAATCTGTATGGTGGCAGCACCCGTGTTGGTTGCAGTAGATGTCATGTAGTCCATGTTTTCCACACCATTGATTTGCTCTTCGAGCGGAGCAATCACGGAGTTCAACACGGTCTGCGCATTTGCACCCGTATAGGTGGTGCTCACCTGCACAGTAGGTGGTGCGATGTCAGGATATTGGACAACAGGGAGTGATACCAAACCCAATACACCCAATATGACAATCACAATAGATATCACGGTAGAGAGTACCGGACGGTTTATAAATCTATCTAGAGTCATCAGTTAAAAGTATTAATCATTAATACTTGAATGAAATTTTCTTATTTTGGGATAAGCAATTAGATATAAAGTAAAGTATCACCAACAGGAAACCCTTTCCCTTGCGTAACACTGAATACCTTATTCTTAATACTTATAGTTGTTTAGTGTTGTCCTGGCATTTTACCATCCTTCATCGCCTGCTGCTCTTTTTTCTGATTCGCTTTGAGCTGAGCGGGAGTAATAGGATTTATCTTCTGACCATTCTTCAATTGGTTTACACCATCCACAACGATGCGCTCGCCTGCACGAAGGCCAGAGGCAATTACGTAAGTTTGACCATCGTTCTGCGGAAGAACAGTAATCTCGCGAGTGGCTACTGTCTTATCAGCATTTACCACATAAACGAACTTCTTATCCTGCACATCGAAAGTAGCGCTCTGAGGCACCATAATGGCATCGTTAGAGTGGGTGGGAACTAGGATTGAACCCGTACCGCCCGAACGAAGGATATGCTGTGCATTGTCGAAAGTAGCACGCATCTGTACAGAACCTGTAGACGAATCAATCACACCACTTACTGTGCTAATCACACCGCTTTGACTGTAAGTAGAACCATCAGAAAGAACTAGACTCACCGCAGGCATTTTCTTTATTGCAGCGTTCACGCCACCTGCCTCACGCGTAAGAGCAAGAAGTTGCTTTTCTGTCATAGAGAAATACACGTACATCTTGGAAATGTTCGATACTGTGGTCAAAGGATCAACCGACTGTGCGCTTACCAAGCTACCTACACGATAAGGAATAGAGCCTACCACGCCATCAGCAGGACTTGTCACGGTGCACCAGCGCAGATTGTCCTGTGCACTTTGAAGTTGTGCCTCAGCAGACGCGAGTTGTGCTTCGTAAGAAGCCAACGTGTTCTCTGCCATCTTTAGGTCATAGTTTGAGATTATGTTTTGCTTGAAGAGCATACGCTTGTTCTCCACCGTGAGACGCTGAGTAGCGATATTAGCACGACATACGCGAATCTGAGCCTGTGCGGCCTTCACCTGTGCACGATACTGTTCAGAATCAATCAGAAAAAGAGGCTGACCTTTACGTACAGTAGAACCCTCATCAACGAGCAGCTTAACTAGATAGCCCGATACCTTCGGACGAATTTCAATATCCTGCATACCCTTGATGGTGGCGGGATAAGTCGTCTTCAAGTCAGCCGTCGTGGTCTGAACTGTTTCAACTGCGAAGTCATTGCTGGCTTCGCCCATTTGATTAGACTTGCTGCCGCAACTGGTCAAAGCCACTGCGGTAAGCACCCATAAAGCGATTTTCTTCATGTGTTGTTTGTTATGGATAATTTTATTTATTATTTCGTAGTTCTCTGTGCGCAATTACATGAGTATACACCACGCACCAATATAATTTGACTGCAAAGTTACGGCAAAAAAACTAAACTTAGTGTGTTAGTTTTCCTCGAAAGTGTGCCTATTAGTATTTTTTAGGCCTTAACTCATAAATTCTGTGTGTTTTTGCTTGATATGCCTGACATTTACAACCTCAAGAGCATCCTATACAATCGTCTATATTCCAGCACCCCACCCTTTTCTCTTATCACATCCAATAATAAATCCATAAATTCAGTTGGGACAAGCTGCTCGTTGTTAAGACGCACTGAGCACTCGCCCCAACGAATAAAATCTTCACGTCTTATATATTTACTATTTTCTCTATATAGCATCTATATAAGTTCTAATTATCAGCAAGTTTTCCATCTGTATCGTATTGTCTATCACTCTATAAAGTCCGAAATTTACAGACCTATTGTTCTTCTAAGATACCCCCAAGAGTAGACATTGTGTCTGATTTATTCCGAAAAACTTCATGCCTGCGAAGTTCAGACTTTATAAGAGGATATACAATATATTTTCATTGACTAGAATACCCACTTCACACCCAAACACGGGCGACACTTAAAGCCAAGAGTAGAGCCAAAGTTGTTGCTAAGTTCTATCTCCGTACCAACATTGAGATTGTCGCAACCGAAGTGGCGACCTACGTTGTACCACAATTGAGGTTCAGAAATAAAGATGGTGTGCTTCGTTTTTCCTTCGGGAGTGCCATTATCGAAGGTATGGTCTTCAAACCATATATCAGCAAAACCATCGAAAGTCAAACCCTTGAGACCAAAGAGATCTTTGCAAGTCCATACGCCCGTGAATTGTAGAGGCACCTTGCTCGTGGTTTTATGGATCTTTTTGTACATAAGTTTAAGGTTCAATGTATTCTGAAATTCCTTGTCATGAAGGAAATAATCCAGACCAGCAAGCCAGGCCGAATTGATGGGATAACTCTTGGTGATACCACCATCATATTCCACATGCAAACTTAAAGGAGCGAGTTTCGTATGCTGCCAGAAATTGAGACAACGCGAGATTTCAAGATAAGTACCGCCAGGAGCATAGCTGTTCTTTTCGTTGGAATCGTGATGACTATAATTGAAATCATGATCAATGAAGAAGTAGTTCGTACCCCACTTGTCAGCTTTAAACATTTCTAGTGTCATGGTGACAAACTTACGATCGCTACCAAAGTCGTAGAACACTTGCATATTGACCTGTGCTTGTATTGGCTTTGCGGCCAAAGCACACAACAGCGTGAGAAGGAGTGCTTTCAGTTTCATTATTATTTTGATTATACGTAGGCGAAATTAGCAAATAGGCTGACAAGCTAACTTGCTATTTTCCCAATGGATTTAGATATTTTTTGAAGAGCGAGATGAATTATCCCAATGCGTAGTTGAGAATAAAGAGTAGAGACAGAACAACAAGTGTCACATTGAGTTGGCGCCACTTTCCTGCACAAAATTTGATAATCACGTAGCTAAGAATGCCTAAGCAGATACCATCGGCAATAGAATAGCAGAGAACCATGGTAATCATAGTGATGAATGCAGGAAAAGCCTCCGACACATCCTCAAGATTGATTTTCTTCACCGAATCCACCATCAGCACACCTACCATCACCAAGGCGCCACTTGTGGCAGCCGAAGGGATGAGCAAGAAAATGGGCGAGACAAAGATGGCCAAGATGAAGAGCACTCCTACAAAGAAGGAAGTAAGCCCCGAACGTCCACCTTCGGCAATCCCCGAAGCGCTTTCTATATACGTAGTAATGGTGCTACTTCCAAGACATGCACCTGCCGTTGTACCGATAGCATCACTCAGCATAGCTTCTTTCATATGAGGAATATGTCCTTCGATGGCCAATCCCGTCTTTTGAGCCAATCCCACGAGAGTGCCTAGCGTGTCGAATATATTCACGAGTAACAACGAGAAGATGACCATAAACATCTTTAGGGTGAAGAAGTTGGTAAAGTCGAATTGACAGAATAGAGGCGATATGCTGTGGGGAGCAGAGATTGGTCTCCACCCCTCAGGTATCTGCGTCACTCCCATAGGAATACCCACCAAGGTGGTCAGGATAATACCATAAAAGAGGGCTCCCTTGATGCCTCGCACCATGAGCATGCCGCTCACGAGAATAGAAAATATGCCGAGCATGCATTCGGGCGTAAAACTTCCCAACTTCACAAACGTGGCAGGGTCAGCCACGATGATATGCGCATTTTTCAGCCCGATAAAGGCAATAAACATACCGATACCGGCCGAGATAGCAAAGCGCAGATTCGTGGGAATGCAGTCCATAATCATGTCGCGAATATTGAGAAAGGTAATCAAGATGAAGATTACGCCCTCAATAAGCATCACAGCTAAGGCTTGTTGCCATGTGAGCCCCATGGCCTGACACAGCGTATAGGCAAAGAAGGCATTCAAGCCCATACTCGGAGCTTGCGCAAAAGGCAACTTAGCCATTATAGCAAGAAGCAACGTTGCGATGGCTGCCGCAATTGCAGTACTCGAAAAGAGAGCTCCCTTGTCCATACCTGTAGAGGCAAGGATATCGGGATTCACGGCCAAAATGTAACACATCGTCAAGAAGGTGGTCAACCCTGCCACCAATTCCGTCTTGACCGACATCGTTGTGTGATCAAAACCAAATAACTTTTTAAGAAGCATGAATGGATGATTATTGATTATTTCGGGGCGCAAAGTTAACTAAATATAAGCAAAGCTATGGAAGTTTATCGCATTCAATGCACGCAATTCTCCTTTTACATCTTCTTCCCCACCTTTTTATCAACTTTGATTTACAGAACAACACGTTCTCATTTCGAATCATTTCTGCTTTTTTCAAAAGTCTCAGACATGTCTACGTTTTTCGCTGATTGTCGTTCTTCTAGCAAAGCCCTTACGACATCTCTATCAGCAGGCAACCAATTTACACTATTCAATTCTTCTCGAGTAAGCCACTTTGCATCTTCTGCCTCGAGCAAACGGAGTTTGCCTGCCACTACCCTACACACATAACACAACATATGCAAATGAAACTCGGGATAGTCATAGTCTACCGTAGTAAACAAACGCCCCACGCTAATCTGCGTATCAAGTTCTTCCCGTATTTCTCTCTGTAAAGCTTCTTCTGGCGATTCACCTTGCTCTATCTTACCTCCTGGAAACTCCCATCCATCCTTAAACTCGCCATATCCACGCTGAGTGGCGAAATAACAACCTTCTTTTTCTATAATGGCTGCCACGACATGTATTGTTTTCATATACGATTAGCTTATGGGTGGTTCTACAAATTCTGAGATTTATGGTACCACCCTTATTTATATGCGTTGAAGAAATACCTGGTTAATTTGTAAAGTCATTAACCATCTATCCCGCCAACGAGTTATTTACAATAAAAGCAGGAGGCTCCGATATTCCACAGAATACGTGCCTCCTGCAATTACATAAAAATAATTCAAGATTACTCTTGTTTTTTTATTTCACCTCAACCTTTAGGTTGGTGATACTGCTCTTAAATTGTCCTGCCTGACGAAGGGGGAACACAAGCGTACGCTGATAGTAAATTTGATCTGTGGGCTGATACACTACGGGCTCATACGTATAAGTACCCTTCACTTGATAGTGTGCACGATCTTGGTCACGCATCACATAAAGCATCTTCGGGCCTAATACTTCCTTCACATTACCATCTACGAGTAAACGAGTTTCTTTGTTTGTTCCTTCAATAGTGATTGTATGTTTCTCACCAACAGGGATTCGATAATTAAACAAGTTGCGATAGCCTTCACGCTCGAAGCCCAACTTTCCTTGATCGGGATCAGCAAGGTATACTACGGCATTGGCTGAACGGAATAGCTCTGTACCCTTGTCCTCCTGCTTACCATCGATAGTGAAGCTTACGGCATAGTTGTAGCCAATTTCTTCTGCATTGAGTTTTTCACCTGCAGCTACAGTTGCTTTTTCGAGCACTACCGAACCAGGCTTACCCAAACGGCCAAGTTCGTTCACACCGGGAGCTTCGCTCAATTCTGCACGTTTGCTGTCAAACTCTGCATAGGGAAGTTTAGTATTCTTGCCCGTCCAAGTCTTTACAGCGATGGTCTGAAGTGCGGGGTATACACGGTGATGAACATCCTTGGTTGAGATACCATTACCAGCGTGGTCATTCCATACGGCGAACATACCGCCTTCAATCTGCGGATCATTTTCTTCAAAGGTCTTGTTGCCAATCACAGCGGGAGTCCAGTGCTCGTAGAGATACTGACAGTTGAGATAGTCATAATAATAACCAGCTGCAGGAACAATATAAGTCAATCCGTCGGGAATACTTACGAGCTGATACCCCTTCTTCTTCATATCCTCGGGGTTAGCATATCCATTATACCAGATATCCATCAACACGTTCTTCACCTTCACGGGTGTCTCTCCGTTAGCGTGCGTCAGTGCACCCCAACATACAGCTTGTTTGCCATAGCCCTCCACATATTTAATGTAGTGATCAGTAAATTCGCGGAACTTCTCTACTACATCTTTCTTCGCATTAGAGTATTCGTCCGTACCGATATGTACACGTTTACCGCGGAACACAGGATTTTTCCCGTCAAGATATTCTTTCCAAAGAGCATCCATAAACTTCACCGTTTCTGGATTGAACAGGTCGAGGTGATCCATGCCATAATCCTTACTTCCTATCTCGGGCTTATACTGTGTAAAAGCTAGAGCGTGAGCTGGAGCATCAATTTCAGGAATAATATCTACGCCATTATTCTCAGCGAGCTTCTGCAAGTCAATAAATTCTTGTTTTGTATAGGAACCATCCTTTGCAGTCAATCCAGGATAAGTGTCACACTCAAGACGGAAGGCTGCTTGCGTCTTGTTCCAATCATTGCCGAAGTACTGACGGAAGCCATTATCGTTAAGGTGTACCTGTAACGTGTTCATTTTATAATAGGCCATAATCTTGGTCAAGTCGCGCAAATAGCTCATTGGGATGTACTTACGGCCACAATCAATCATAAAGCCACGGAGTTTGTATTCAGGCACATCCACTGTTTTACCCTTAGGCAACGCACCATCTTTGTGTTGTTCTGCCACTTGCAACAGCGTGCGAGTAGCCCAGAAGAGGCCACGCCCTGTAGCAGCCGTCAGCTCCACAGCATTACCTATATTCATTGTGTAGCCCTCTTCGCCAAGTGCCTTGTCTTTTTTCAGCGAAAGCACAATGTCACCAGCTTTAGCACCACCACTTACGATGTTGAGTTTCTTACCAAACATCGTTTCATAATCGGCAGCCAATGCTTGTGCAGCAGCCTGCGCTTTTGATCCCTTAGCAATAATACGACCAGAGAGTACTGTTTTTCCTTCTGCACCCGTCCAAGTTTTCAGTTCGGGCACTACAAAAGGCTTCGGATTTACGTCAGCCCACAAACTACCAGCTGTGAGCATGCAGGTCGCTAGCAGAGCAAGCAACTTCTTGTTTGTAAAAAGATTATTCATGTAGTTGTAAGATGTGTTTTTATTGCGTTGCAAAGATAGTGTAAAGCGTTTGTATTACAAAGCAAAAGAACAGAACTTTTACTTTTGCTGCCACAAGAGCACTATTTTCTCACTCACTTTTCAGTGATACAAGGCTCAACTCATGCCCCGTAGCAGGTATCACCTTATCCATTAAGTCTTGCAACTTGAGTTTTAATGTTGCCGTGTTCACACATGGATGGCAACCTATTTCTGTATATTGCAACAAATCTTTGTCAATCACGGGCATCACCCTCCCCTCCTTTTCATGAATCAACCCCATGGGGGATACTGCGCCTGGATGAACATGAAGGAGTTGCTCCATTAACTCAGCCGTTGCAAACGAAAGACGTGAGCATCCGAGTTCTGCGGATAGATATTTCGTTTTAAACACTTTATCACCTGGCAACATTAACAAATAGAATTGTGTCTGTTGTCTGTTACAGAGAAACAGATTCTTAAAAATGGGCACACCCAATTGGTGCTCCACTTCCGCACACTCATCCATAGTAAAAGCGGCATTGTGAAACAAAGTTTCGTAATCTACATCTAACTTATCCAAGAAATCATAGGTTTCCACCTCTGCTTCGCTTCGTCCTACTAGCGAGTCGGGTCTACCGATATAATGCTTCATTGTGATTATCCGTTTAAGTTTCGGATTTAGTATATTCTTTGCACACTTCTTTTCTTAACAGATTTTTTCCTCAATCAAAATGGTGTACTTCCTGGAGCCTCAGGCGGGAATGGATTGGCGGGAGGAAAACTATCATCAGGCAAAGGCGGGAATCCACCATCAGGAGTTGGAAGAGGTGGAAAGTCGTTCTGTCCTGCGGAATGCATTTGCTCCCCACCCTCGGAAGCCTTTGAGTCAAAGCTCGACATACTTTCTTCCTCTGGATTTTGGAAGCGGGCATACTCTCCACGGAATCGAAGCAACACACTGCCCACCGCACCATTACGGTGCTTGGCTATGATAATTTCAGCCTTACCGCGAAGGTCACGTCCTTGCTCGTCTTGGTAAATCTTATAATATTCCGGACGATGAATAAAGAGCACCATATCGGCATCTTGCTCGATGGCTCCCGATTCACGCAAGTCGGAAAGCTGAGGGCGCTTATCTCCGTCGGGACGATTCTCCACGCCACGATTCAACTGCGAAAGAGCTAATATAGGAATATTCAATTCCTTTGCCAATCCCTTGAGCGAACGCGAGATGGTAGAGACCTCTTCCTGTCGACTACCGAACCCCATACCCGAAGCATTCATCAACTGCAAGTAGTCAATCATCAACACTTTTACACCATGTTCGCGCACCAATCGACGAGCTTTTGTACGGAGTTCAAACACTGAGAGCGAAGGTGTATCGTCCACATAAAGCGGAGCACCCACAAGTTCTTTTATACGAGAGTCGAGTTGTCCCCATTCATAAGGTTTGAGTTGTCCACTCTTCAAAGTCTCGCCTTTAATTTCGCACACGTTGACAATCAAACGATTCACCAACTGCACGTTGGCCATTTCTAGCGAGAACAATGCCACTGGGATTTTCTGATCTACCGCAATATTTTTGGCCATACTCAATGCGAAAGCCGTCTTTCCCATGGCCGGGCGTGCGGCTAAGATCACGAGATCTGAGTTTTGCCAACCCGAAGTAATTTTGTCTAGCGCATGAAATCCCGAAGCAATACCACTCATACCATCCGTACGTGCAGCGGCTTTCTGCAACATCTCATAAGCCTCCTTTATTACGGGATCAATCTGCGTGTAGTCCTTTTTCATGTTGGTCTGCGAAAGTTCAAAGAGTTTTCCTTCCGCCTCCTGCATGAGTTCGTCTACGTCCTGCGTAGCATCAAAAGCTTTGTTCTGAATATTGCTAGTATAGGTTATCAATGCACGTGCCGTAGCCTTCTGAGCTATCACACGAGCATGATACTCAATATGCGCCGATGAGGCCACCATACCACTCAACTGCGTGATATAGAAAGGTCCGCCCACCTCCTTCAGTTGGTTCGTACTATTGAGTTGCTCCGTCACAGTGAGAATATCCACGGGCTTTTCCTCTAAGTTGAGTCGACGAATAGCCTCGTAAATCAATTGGTGACGATGGTCGTAAAAACTTTCGGGACGCAAGATTTCGCTCACTTGATAGTAAGCATCCTTTTCAATCATCAGCGCACCGAGCACGGCCTGTTCAAATTCCACCGCCTGCGGCTGCAAGTGTCCGTAGTCGTCGGTAGCAGGAGCTTGCGATTTCTTTCGGGTATAGGAGCGATTACCGCCCCCTTTATTTTCTGGCATATATTATATATACTATCGTTTCGGATTTGACAAGATTGTTTTTATAGCTGAGCCGAAGCCTATCTTATGCAAAGATAGTGCAAATCGAATGCAGAATATCAAGCTTGCTTAAATATTATGCTGAGATGCAGCCTATCTTATGCAAAGATAAGAATAATCTCCGGCTCCCCCTATTCCATTTCATAAAATCTTTGAGTTTTAGATTGGGAGAACTTCAGATACCAATGACAACAACGTTCATAATTCATTCTCCCTTCTTTAAATCTTAATCATTCCGTTTTCAAACCACAATACAGCTGTCTACCGGACGGCAGCGGTAGCTTTACCGGACGGCAGCGGTAGCTCTACCGGACGGCAGTGGTAGCTCTACCGGACGGC
>UQKO01000019.1 GCA_900541575.1 uncultured Prevotella sp. | reverse complement strand
GGGCGTCACTAACGAACGTGCTTTGACCCAGGGTGTCGCTTCGCTTGCCCTGGGCTATGCGCTCCATTGGGCTTTCAGCCCGCCCTTACTAAATCCGAAACTTCAGTAAGATAACGATAGGTCAACAAATGCTTTCCTCTATAAAAACCAAATATCATTTCCTCGGCAAAGGTAACATGTATCTTCTTGTACGTTGTACTTGAGCCTCAAATCACGCATTTCCTTAAGTTGGGTTGTCAAAATGCCAAGAACTTGTTCTAAAATATCGCCCGTGCTACTCAGAATACACAAATAAATGCTACCTTTGTGCACGTCAAGTCCGCATACAATTCTCATAAGCCTAACTTTTGAGGTTAAACATTTACAAATCGAATTTATATGTAAATAAGCGAATTAAGGAAATAACAATCTCATTACTAATATTCATTATGAAGAAACTTCTTTTATTTATTGTTCTCCTCGCGGGGGCACTTTCGGCACATGCACAGTTTGACCAAGGTACCAAATATGTAGGTACGTCTCTCTCTGGCCTCGGATTGTCTTATAGCTCAAGCGAAAAGTTTCGTTTTGGTGTTGAAGCGACGGCTGGTTACTTCGTGTCAGACTGTCTTATGCTTCGTGGCAATATTAGCTATGACCACACTCGCAAAATAAATGATGTCGCAGTGGGCGCAGGTGTTCGTTATTACTTCGACCAGTGTGGCGTGTTTATGGGTGCAGGTGCAGAGTATGTACATTTTACTCCTAAAAGCAATGATGTGCAGATTCCCTTGGAGGTGGGTTATGCCTTCTTTATAAATCGCTTCATTACAATCGAGCCTTCCGTATATTATAAAATGTCGCTCGATAGTTTCTCACAGAAAAGTACAGTAGGCTTGCGTATTGGATTAGGATTCTACTTCTAACTCATACCAATTACGCTTACTTCCAACCTATCTATCAATGAATCACTCCTTATTATATATAAAGGAGAGGTACATATATATAATAGGAGCATAACACTAAAATGACAGAGATATCAACTTTAGGAGAATTTGGACTAATAGATCGCCTCACTGATGGGATGAAGATGCAAAACGTATCTACCCTTCGCGGAGTAGGCGATGATTGTGCCGTATTGAAATATAGTGCCGATCCATCGGACGACCGACGTGTACTAGTCACTACGGATATGTTGATGGAAGGGATTCATTTCGACCTTACCTACACTCCCCTCAAGCATCTGGGTTATAAGGCTGCGATGGTCAACTTTTCTGATGTGTATGCCATGAACGGGAAGCCTCGTCAATTACTCGTGAGCCTCGCTGTGGGGCGACGTTTCAAGGTAGAACACATGGACGAGCTCTATGCTGGCATCCGTTTAGCTTGTGAGCGCCACGGTGTAGATATCGTGGGAGGAGATACAACTTCTTCACTCACAGGATTGGCCATTAGTATTACTTGTATCGGAGAAGCTAAGGCAGATGAAATCGTATACCGCTCAGGAGCACAAAATACAGATTTGCTCTGTGTGAGCGGCAACCTCGGCGCAGCTTATATGGGGTTGCAACTGATGGAGCGCGAGAAGCGAGTATTTGAATCGCAGAAGGGCAATGTTGAAACGGCTGCTCAGCCCGACTTCTCAGGTCGCGAATATCTGATAGAGCGTTTCCTTAAGCCCGAGGCTCGTCGCGATATCATCAAGCGTTTACACGAAGCGGGCATACGTCCCACTGCAATGATGGATATCAGCGATGGACTTTCGTCAGAAGCCATGCATATATGCAAACAGAGTCAGGCAGGATGTCGTATTTATGAGGAACATATCCCCATAGATTATCAAACCGCAGTGACTGCCGAAGAGTTCAACTTCAACGTATATACAGCCGCTCTCAACGGAGGGGAGGATTATGAACTGCTTTTCACTGTTCCTCTGGCCGACTATGAACGCATCAAGGCTGTAGAAGACGTCAAGGTAATTGGTCATATCACTCCAGCCGAGGAAGGAACTATGCTCTGCACTCGTGATGGCAATACTTTTGCCCTCAAAGCGCAAGGATGGAATCCTCTGGCGGAGAAAACTGACGACTAAAATTTATCGTATTTCCCCTTACTGGTAGTCTCGTTGCTTCTTCACAACGGAACAAAACTCACGTTGCAGGCTATCTTCATTGTTAGATGAACAATGAGGGTAGCCTGCAATGTTTTGTATACTTTTTCATAGGAAAGAGGAATAAATGTGCGTAAATATGCAATTAATGCGCGTTTTGCTTGCTTATGTCAATTAAAATAGCGAATATTGCAGTCACATTATTAGAATCTAAACTATTTCACAAGCAAAAAGAAAGCCTATGCTACGTATAGCAATCCAAGCAAAAGGACGATTAAACGAAGATACCATGGCGCTGCTCGCCGATGCGGGCATTGATGTGGCACAGAGCAAACGCAAACTGGTGGCCCGTGCAAAGGGCTTCCCCATTGAAGTACTTTACCTGCGCGATGATGATATACCTCAAGCAGTCCACATGGGCGTGGCCGATGTGGGTATTGTAGGTCTAAATGAAGTAGCAGAACGCGGCATGGATGTGACGGAAGTGATGAAGTTGGGCTTCGGAGCTTGTCGTATTTCCCTAGCTGTTCCTCGTGAGGTGGACTACACGGGTGTGGAATGGTTTGATGGTCGTTGTGTGGCTACCTCTTATCCGCATGTATTGAAAAACTTCTTTGCCGAGAAGGGCATCCATGCCGACATTCACGAGATCGCAGGCAGCGTAGAGATTGCTCCAGCAGTGGGATTGGCTGATGCTATTTTCGATATCGTATCGTCGGGAGGCACATTAGTACAGAATGGTCTTCGTGAGGTAGAGGAGGTGTTCTATAGTCAAGCCGCACTTGTTGCTACTCCCGGGCTTTCTCCCGAAAAGATGGCAGAGGTAGAGAAACTCAAATTCCGTTTTAGTTCCATTGTGAATAGCCGTGGCTACAAGTACGTGTTGATGAATATCCCTACAGACCTCGTGGAAGCCGCTGTAGAGTTGCTCCCTGCTATGCGTTCGCCCACCATCTTGCCTCTAGCAGCTGAAGGTTGGTGCTCCATGCACGTAGTGATTCCCGAAGATGTGCTTTGGGAGAAAGTGGAAAGCCTTAAACAACTTGGCGCTGAGGGAATCCTAGTGCTTAATCTGGAAAATATGATTCCTTAATAGGGAAAGTATTGAGCAAATAGAGGTAACTTTTGGGGATTGAACGAAAGTAATAAAAGCCTTGTTTGCTCACTCTGCGAATATTCCCTTCAAAAACCTTAAAGGGTAGTTCTATAAATTCTGAAATTTATGGTACCCATCATCAGAATTTATAGAACCACCCTAAAAACATACATATATAATAAGAATGGAAATCATCAAGCAAGCCAACGAAGGAAGTTGGGAGAAACTTTGCGAACGCAATGTACCCAACGACGAGCAAGTGATAGAAAGTGTGCAAACGATCGTCAGCGAAGTGCAACATCATGGCGATGAAGCATTGCGCCGCTATGCTCTCGAATTCGACCATGCTACGCTCGGTGCTCTCGAACTGAGTGCTGAGGAACGTGCCGAGGCCGAGCAGCATGTGAGTGAGGAGGTGAAACAAGCTATCCATCATGCACTGCATAATATCACAGCTTTCCATCAGGCTCAGTTGCCCCATACGGTAGAGGTAGAGACTCAACCCGGTGTGCGTTGCTTGCAGAAGGCGGTTCCCATTCAGCGAGTAGGTCTTTATATTCCAGGTGGTCGTGCACCGTTATTCTCTACGGTGTTGATGCTTGCTGCACCTGCGCGTATTGCGGAATGTCCTGAAGTGGTGCTCTGTACACCGCAAGGAGCTGATGGTCATATAGCGCCTGAAATCATCTATGCTGCCAATGCATGTAAGGTAGATCATATTTATCGTGTGGGTGGTGCTCAAGCTATTGCAGCTATGGCCTATGGCACGGAGAGTATACCGCGGGTAGACAAAATTTTCGGTCCCGGCAATCGTTTTGTGACGCATGCTAAGCAGATGGTAAGCACCACTACGGCCATAGATATGCCTGCAGGTCCATCGGAAGTGCTTGTTATGGCCGATCATACGGCAAGGCCCGATTATGTGGCAGCCGATATGCTTTCGCAAGCAGAGCATGGCCCCGACAGCCAAGCTATCTTGGTGTGTCAGAGTGAAGCGTTTGCACAGCAGGTGGCAAGTGAAGTAGAACGGCAAACTGCACTCCTTCCCCGCAAAGAATTGGTGGAGAAGAGTTTAAGTCATAGTCGCATCCTTGTCTTTGAAAGTCGTGAGCAGATGACGGCTTTCTCTAATGCCTACGCTCCCGAGCACCTCATCATCTCGATGGAAAATCCCTGGCAAATAGCCGAACACATCACCGCAGCGGGCAGTGTATTCCTTGGCAATTATTCTCCAGAATCAGCGGGCGACTACGCTTCGGGCACCAATCATACACTCCCCACAAGCGGTTGGGCTCGTTCGTACAGCGGCGTGAATATCGACAGCTTTATGCGTAAAATCACGTTTCAAGAACTCACTCAAGAGGGGTTGCAATCGCTGAGCCCCACCATTGTGAGTATGGCAGAAGCTGAAGGGCTTCATGCCCATGCACAGGCAGTGAGAGTAAGAGCTTAATTTGCAAGAGAGAGCAATGCTTATCTTGGCATATCCTTGAAAGAAACCTATGACAACAGATAAAGACCTATACATTCGTCCCAACATAGCGCAGCTCGAACCTTATTCCACAGCACGCGATGAATATAAAGGAGGCGACATTTCCGTGTGGCTCGATGCCAACGAAAGCCCATACGATAATGGTGTGAACCGATATCCCGACCCTCATCAGAAAGCGTTAAAGCAGCAAATCGCAAAGATGAAAGGTGTAAGTACCAATCAGCTATTTGTAGGTAATGGCAGTGATGAGGCCATTGACTTATGCTTTCGCATATTCTGTGAGCCAGGGTTGGACAATGTGGTGAGCATTAGTCCCACTTACGGCATGTACAGTGTGGCTGCAGCAATTAATAATATAAGCGTGCGTGAAGTTCCGCTCAGTAAAGACGACTATCTTCTGTCCACTTCGGCAATGCTCGCTGCTGCCGATGAGCATACACGCCTCATGTGGATATGTTCGCCCAACAACCCTACGGGAAATGCATTCCCGCAGAGTCAGCTTGAAACTCTAGCAGAGCAATTTCAAGGTGTGCTAGTGGTCGACGAGGCTTATGCTGACTTCTCTTCGGAGAAAAGCATGCTAAGCGTGATAGACAAACACCCCAACATGATTGTCCTTCAGACGCTGAGTAAAGCTTGGGGTATGGCAGGCCTTCGTCTTGGGTTAGCTTTTGCTTCGCCACGTATTGCCGAACTTTTTGCTCGTGTGAAATATCCCTACAATGTCAATGCTCCCACGCAGCAAGATGTAATACATCGCTTACAGACGGAGCCTCACGATGCCCACGTGGCCGAAATTATTGCACAGCGCGAATGGTTAGCTCAACAGCTCCCTACGCTTCCTTGTGTGAAACGAGTTTATCCCTCTGATGCGAATTTCCTTTTGGTCAAGGTGACGAATCCCGATGCGCTCTATACGCGCCTTGTGAGTCGGGGCATCATTGTGCGCAATCGCAACCGAGTGAAAGGTTGCGAGGGCTGCTTGAGAATCACGGTGGGCACACCGGAGCAGAATCGAGAGGTGGTGGAAGCCATGGTAGAGAAAGACTAACATTTCCTCTTTACGATTTGCCATATATCTTTTTAGCATCCTTAATCGTATGAAAAAACTCCTTTTTATAGATCGTGACGGAACCATCATTCGTGAGCCCGCCGACTTCCAAATAGATTCGCTTGAAAAACTTGAGTTTGTGCCAGGGGCGATTAGTGCCCTACGACAGTTGATGGACACTGATTATGTGCCCCTTCTGGTGAGTAATCAAGATGGGCTTGGCACGGATAGTTTTCCCGAAAATACATTCTGGCCTGCCCACAACAAAATGATTCAGACACTTGAGGGGGAAGGTATACACTTCGCAGCGCAACACATTGATCGCACTTTTGAACACGAGCATGCTCCCACGCGTAAACCTGGTACGGCAATGCTTACCCAATATATGACGCCAGAGTACGACCTAAAGCACTCTTACGTGATAGGAGATCGAGCCACCGATGTGCAGTTGGCCGTAAATCTTGGTTGCCAAGCCATCCTATTGCAGTCTGCTGCAGAAGCAGAAAGAATGCTTACCGAGGAGCAGCGTTCCGCACTCGCCCTAGCCACTACCGATTGGAGTGTTATAGCCGAGTGGGTGCGAGCTACTCAGCGTTGCGCCACTATTGCTCGAAAAACGGCTGAGACCGACATTCACGTGGAAGTAGACCTCGACGGACACGGCACAACGCAGATTTCTACGGGGCTTCACTTCTTCGACCACATGTTAGCCCAGCTTCCTCATCACGCAGGCATCTCCCTACTGTGTATCTGTAAGGGCGACCTTGAAGTTGATGAACATCACACCATGGAAGATGTGGCTATTGCTGTGGGCGAAGCTCTGCGTCAAGCCCTGGGTGATAAGCGTGGCATTGAACGCTATGGATTCGTGCTCCCCATGGACGAATGCGACGCCCTAGTAACGCTCGATTTCGGTGGACGAATAGATTTCCAATGGAACGTCAGCTTTACTCGTGAATACGTGGGCGATACACCTACAGAAATGTTCAAACACGTGTTTCAGTCGCTAGCCTCGGCCATGCAGTGCAACCTCCACATTGAGGCTCGTGGCGAAAACAATCATCACCTAATAGAAGCTGTGTTTAAAGCCTTCGCGCGTGCTTTGCGCCAGGCCATCCGACGCAATGTATTCAGTTACGAACTTCCTAGTAGCAAAGGCTTATTATGATAGCAATCATCGATTATAAAATGGGCAATCTCCGCTCGGTGGAGAATGCTCTCAGCCGGCTTGGAGCCTTGTATGAGGTGACGGCCGATGCTGCCACCATTCAACATGCAGAGCGTGTGCTATTGCCTGGAGTAGGCAACTGTGCTGAGGCTATGCACAATCTGCGTGAGAGTGGCCTTATTCCTGTAATACGTCAGTTGCGTCAGCCCGTGCTTGGCATTTGCGTGGGCTTGCAAGTGATGTGTCGCGACTCGGAAGAAGGTGCTAGCAATGTCTCCGAGGGTGGTTTTACGCCGTGTATGAATATATTCGATTCTCATGTGCGTCGGTTTCCCACTACTCCCGAAGCCAAAGTTCCCCACATGGGGTGGAACACTTTGGGCAACCTCGAAAAGAAACTCTTCGATGGGCTTCATAGCGGCGATTCTGTCTACTATGTTCACTCCTTTTATCCCACACTCTGTCCCGACACAATTGCCACTACGCGTCATGGCTCCGTGCTTTTTAGCGCTGCGCTCAAGTATGAACAATTCTATGGTACGCAATTTCATCCCGAAAAAAGCGGCGATGTGGGCGAACGTATTCTTAAAAATTTCCTCAGCTTATGGTGATTCTTCCCGCCATCGACCTCATAGGCGGACGCTGCGTGCGTCTGTCGCAAGGCGATTATGAGCAAAAAAAACAATACGATGCCTCGCCGCTAGAGATGGTAGAGGCTTATGCTCGTCATGGATTGCAGCGTATTCACGTGGTCGACCTCGATGGAGCCAAAGCCTCACATCCAGAAAATCTCGATGTGTTGCGTCAAATAGCATCCGTACCTGGTGTTGAGATAGAGTGGGGTGGAGGCATTAAGAGTACTGAAGCCTTAGAACAGGTGTTTGAGGCAGGTGCCCGTTATGCCGTAGTAGGTAGCGTGGCTGCTCGTCAACCCGAGCTTTTTGAAACTTGGCTTCAAGAGTTCGGTCCAGAACGCATGGTGCTTGGTGCCGATGTAAAAGGTGGTCGCGTATCGGTAAACGGATGGCAAGAGGAGGTAAACCTAAGTATCGACCAACTCATCGACCGCTTCTTGCCCCTCGGATTAAACCAAGTAATCTGCACTGAAATATCGCGCGATGGTATGCTGCAAGGCCCTGCTACCAATCTCTACGTAAGGCTTCAAGAGAAATACCCCATGGTGGATATCACCGTATCGGGAGGAATTTCCTCGTGTGCCGACATTGACGAACTGCGTCAGCTTGGTCTCCGTAAGGTAATTGTGGGAAAGGCCATTTATGAAGGACGCATCAAACTTGAAGAACTATGCTGAGCAAACGAATCATTCCTTGCCTAGACGTGAAAGAAGGGCGTACTGTGAAGGGAATACATTTTGAAGACTTGCAAGATGTGGGCGATGCCGTGGAACTTGGTCAGCACTATGCCCGAACGGGAGCTGACGAACTTGTATATCTTGATATTAGTGCCACACGTGAAGGTCGCCACACTTTTACGCAACTTGTGAGCCGCATAGCCGATGGTATCAACATCCCCTTTACTGTGGGTGGAGGCATATCTACCATCGACGATGCTGCGCGTCTGCTTGATGCAGGTGCCGATAAAGTGAGTATTAACAGCGCGGCCATAGCCCATCCCGACCTAATAGACCAAATCGCCACACGCTATGGTTCGCAGTTTGTGGTGGTGGCCGTTGATGCGCGCCACGAATCCCTTCCTAAGAATGCTGATGAGGCCATGGCTCATTGGACGGTGTGTACCCATGGTGGAACGCAGCTCACCTCTCGCGAACTCTTTGAATGGACGCACGAGGCGCAAGAGCGTGGTGCGGGTGAAATACTCTTTACCTCGATGAACCACGATGGTACGCGTCATGGTTATCCTTGCACCACTTTTGCGCGATTAGCCTCTCACTTGCGCATCCCCATCATTGCTTCGGGCGGTGCTGGTTGTGCCGACGATATTGCCCATGTGCTAGCCGAAGGCCGTGCTGATGCTGCCTTAGCTGCTAGTATCTTCCATTATGGCGAGATAACCATTCCGCAACTGAAGGAGGAACTGCTGCGGCAGGGAATACAAGTTAGGAAGTATTAAGTGTAAAGTATCTGAAATGCTCAATTTTGATCAACTGAATTTATCCAAATGCGCCGATGGGTTGTTGCCCGTAGTGGTGCAAGATGCTACCACCCTGCGTGTACTCATGCTGGGATACATGAATCGTGAAGCCTTTGAGAAGACACAAGCCGAGGGACGCGTCACTTTTTATAGCCGTACTAGACAAAAGCTATGGACCAAAGGGGAAACCTCTGGCCACTATTTGCTAGTGGAGAAAATGTATGTAGACTGCGATGCCGACACACTGCTTGTTATGGCCCATCCCATAGGTCCCACTTGTCATCGTGGCACAACCGCTTGTTTTGATACTCCAGCCGAGGAAGGCTTTATCCGCTCTTTGGCTCAACTTGTTCACCGACGTCACGAAGAGATGCCCGAGGGTTCCTACACTACGCGCCTATTCATTAAAGGCATAAAGGCCATTACCAAGAAGGTGGGCGAGGAGTGTACGGAGAGTGTTATCGAGGCAGTGGACGGCAATCGCGACCGCTTCATTTATGAGGCTGGCGACTTGATGTACCACTACCTCGTCATGCTCGAGCAGATGGGCGTCTCTCTCGCCGATATTGAGCATGAACTATTGCTGCGCCATTCTTAAAATGACTAGCGAGATGATGGAAGGTTGACTAGCGAATAAAAAGACTTTGTAGCTTTTCCTCTTGAAAGGCAAAATCTCCCCACTTGATCCCCCCTTACAGAAGAGACTGGAAGGGGGGACATTCATTGTGTCTCGTAAGAGAATTTCTCTCCACCGAATGTAAGCCACATTTATAGAACCACCCATTATCAAAACGCGTGGGGAAACGAAACTTTTTGGGATACAACTACACACATCGTTATATTGATGGATGAAAAAGCGCGATTCGTCTATTTTCTTAGGCAAAGAGAGGGGAAGTATAAGAGAAATTCGTAAATTTACCGCGATTTTGAAATAAGGATTATGAACTGTCACCTAATGTGTGTAGCAGGGCTATTTCGAATCGCTAAACGCGAAAAAGTGAAAAACAAAACAACTAATATATATGAAACGAACACTACTCTTCTTTTGTTCACTCCTATTGCTTTGTCTTACTTCGGCACATGCAACACCTGCTTTTAAGTCGGGCACGCGATATCGCATCGTGTGTCACCTTTATGATGACACGGGAGTGCTCGTATTGGGTGCAAACCATAGTTCTTCGGCTTTGCTCTATTATTCCACAACTGAAAGCACTGCTACCGATGGTTGGTGGTATATCGAAAAGTCGGGCAATGGATTTACTATCCAGAATGCGCAGACTAAACAATATATGACCTGGACCGACCAGAGAGTGAATGGGCAGTATAAATATATTTACCTGACCGATGCGTCGAAAGGCGAAACTAGTCAATGGACTTTCGAAGAAGGGAATGGCGATTCAAGCTATATGAATGTGCGCAATGTGGGTCAGACAGATTGGCTATTCAATTTGCGCCGCGATGGTTCCAACCTCTTCGGAGCATACGAAGGAAACGGCTCAGATACAAATGAACTCTTCAAAATCTACGATGAAGAGGGTAATGAATATCGCGCCGACGGCACCGTGATAAAGAGCGGTGGTGGCGAAACGGGGGGAGAAACAGGGGGTGAAACTGGTGATAACATTACCGAGACGGCCGACTTTACGAAGACGAGTGGTACGACCGTGGTGGACGAATATTGGGAGCGCAAGGGGATTACTACTCCCGTGGTGCTCACCACTGATAAGACCAATCCCGTACTCTACTCCATCGTCAACCTCCGCCTCAACGACACAAAGGCCAACTATGCCTACGTGAGAGTGAGCGATGGTAAGCTCACGCAGACACAGGACGCTTCGCTCCGCACCCACTTCTACTTTGTGCAGAGCCATGGCGGCATACAGATCTACTCAGAAAATGGACAGTACGTAGCCACAAGTTATCCGGAGAGCTACGATAAGCAGACGGCTGTAGACGTAGCAACAGGAAGTCTCCTATATGGTTCCAATATCTGGACCATCAGTTGGCAAGGCAGCACATCGCCCGCAGGCTATTCTATTGGTAAAGCCGATAATAAGAGCAACAACAGCTGGGGCTGGGGATCCACCACCACACAGAGTTCTTACTATTATTGGAACGACTATCAAGGCACAAAAATTGGCCTTTACGATGTCGACGGAGGTTCCACCTTCGTGTTTACATCGAGTGATTCGCGCCACCTCGAGTCGTTGCTCAGTCAAGGTATCCGTGTGGAGGGAGTAACTGTGCCGCTCACCATGGCGCTTGACTCTGTGCGATTAAACAATAAACAACTCGTTTACGATCAGAGCGAAGGTGTCTACTATTGTCCGTTGCCAAGCTCTGTGCGCGAGGCTGCTAGCTTCACGCTCCCCTTGACCTGTCGTACTAAAAGCGGTTACGAGGGAACCCTCAAACTTGATGGAATGACACCCGAAGCTGAAACTAACAACGTGACAGTAGAGAACGTTGATTGCTCAAAAACCTATCCGCTTACCCTCGAAAATGCTAGTGGAAACACCATTGCAAAGGGTAAACTTCGCTTCACCTATCTGAGCATTGTCGAGGTGGACGTGCCCTCGTGCAATAGTAACAGCTATACCACGGGTTCGATGCGTGTGACCTATCCCGACCAAGAAGGCTACGACTCTACCTATATCGCTGCATTTAAGTATCGCGGTGCATCATCAAGCAATTATCCAAAGCGCTCCTACGCTGTGAAGATGCGCAATGAAAATGGAGAGAGCGTTGATCGCAAATTCCTTGGTCTGCGTTCGGACAATAATTGGATTCTCGATGCCATGTATATCGATCCCACTTGTATGCGCAATCGCGTGGCGACAGACCTTTGGAATGATTATTCCGCGAAGCCCTATCAAGCTGCGTATGAGAAAAAGGTGCGCAATGGCACGCGTGGCCGCTTCGTAGAGGTGTTCCTCAACGGATCGTATTGGGGCCTTTATTGCATGACCGAGAAACTCGACCGCAAGCAGCTGAAGCTGAAGAAGTATGATGCTGTGAAGAAGGTGGTTCATGGCCTGTTGTATAAGTCGAAAGATTGGTGCTACGAAACCTTCATGGGACATGAAAGCGGTGATAAGACCTATCCTGGAACAGATCCAGAAAGCTACACCAACACGCTAGGTAAGGAAAGATGGACTAGCTTTGAGCAGAAATATCCCGACTACGAGAAGGAAGCTGTAGAATGGGAACCTCTTTATAATGCCGTGAAATATGTGGCAAAGAGCACTACAAGCTATGTAAACTTCCAAGAAAAAGCGGTAAAAAACCGTTTCGACTATCCCGTGGTGCGCGACTACTATCTCCTTATTGAACTCATCCTTGCCACTGATAATCATGGTAAGAACATGTTCTATTATGTGTACGACAATGAAAGTTCGAGCAAGATAAGCATTGCTCCCTGGGATATGGATGGCACATGGGGTGTACGCTGGGATGGCGGTACTACATATACAAAAAATGCGGCACAGGATTTCGATACTTTCATTTGGAACAAAGAACATGGACAACTCACGCTCTTCTATAGCTTGAAGAAGTTCCTCCACTTCAACGACTCCCTCGCCGTGCGCTATGCAGAACTTCGTCAGGGTGAGTTCGATCCCGACAAATTGGCACAGCGTATTACATCTTATGCAAGCCTCTTCTCCGACAGTCAAGCCGATAAGCGCGAGGAAGGAAAGTGGGGTGTAACCAATAGTAGACATGCCAATATAGCCCAAGCAGCCGCTTATGCTGAAGATTGGATAAAGCAGCGCGTGGCATTCCTTGACGAGCAGTATGGCTACGACCCCTCACAGACTTCCATCAATGCGGCAAAGGCTTCCGCTTTCTTCTCTGCTATAGGCGGACGAGGTGCCATAGCCGTGCATGCTGGAGCGGCACAACGCGTGAATATCTACAACGTAGCTGGTCAACTTGTGCGCGTTGCTGATGTGGGCGAGGGACTGACCCCCATCCAAGGATTTACGCCTGGTATCTATCTTGTCAATGGCGTAAAAGTAGTAGTAAGATAATTGAAGAGCGTTCCTATCTATCTGCAAAATCAAAATATAGATAGGAATCTCTCTTTCTCAGTGTAAAAGTATTTTCCCGAAATACTCAATCAACTTCAAGCAAACTTCCTCATTCCTGCTCATCAGAGATGACGAAAACTTGCTTGATTTTTTTGTGAATAGAGGGTGGTTCTATAAATTCTGAAATTTATGGTACCACCCTTATACAAGGCGGGAATGCAATAAACACCTTCGCATGCTAACGTGTAAAAATGCGAAAAGTGCGGGTTGTTGTGAAAAGCCGTACTGCGAAATAAGGAAAAGCCGAATTTTCTGCTTACCTTTGTCGTCGTAGGGCGGAGAATGTTCATTTTCGTCCCCCTCTCGCATTGATAGCCTCGAATGGAAAAAGTTAGAAGAACGGGCTAAAACGTTATGAGAAATAATACAATGACAATATCAATGAAGCACAAACACACGCAAAGCAGTGCATGGCATCTGAAGGGATTGCTAGCTCTGCTCGCTTTTTGCAGCGCTTCGCTCACCTCGTGGGCACAGCTCAGTGAAAGCAAAACTTACTACATCAAAAGCTCCGTTTCGGGGCAGGTGATGTCTAATGGTAGTTCTGGAAAAGCTGGTGAAAATATCAAGCTTGAAGACGTCAGTGACTATTCGTACGGGCAGAAATGGAAACTGCGTAGCACTGGTAATGCTAACGAGTACGCCATTGTAAGCGCAGGATTCAGCAGCATGGCTCTTGATGCCAACCCTTCTAAAGGATATTACTTACTGCAGTGGAATTATAGTGCAACGTCAGATAACGAGAAGTTCGTGATCGAAGCTGTCGATGGAAAGGCTGATACCTACACCATTACGTGGGCAGGTGATAAGTCGCGCCGCATTGCAGAAAATAGTAAGGCAGAACTCTATGTCAACACCACAGCTGCTACGAGCACGGAAGCACAATTCGTATTTGAAGAAACTTCCGAACAGCAGATGCCCGAGGCAGAAGAGTGGGAAAACGAAACAATCTTTGGTGTAAACAAACTCCCTGGCCATGCCACTTTCATGCCCTATGCTTCTACTGCAAAGCTTCAAGCCGACAAAGCACGCTACGATTATCCGTGGGTTGATCCGACGGGAGCAGAGTGGATGAGCTTGAATGGAGTGTGGAACTTGAAGTGGGGCACGAACATCTTGGCTCGCCCTAGAGAAGATTTCTATGGCGATGAGGTGGATGCTACCTCATGGGACACCATCTCTGTGCCTTCATGTCTTGAGATGAAGGGCTATGGCAAACCCTACTATATCAATGATCAGTATCCATTCGCCGATAATTCTCCTTACATTACGATGCAGAGCGGATGTGAAAACTCCGTAGCCTCTTATCGCCGCAACTTTACCTTACCCGAAGGATGGACGGATAAGCGCGTTGTGTTGCACTTTGATGGTATCTATAGTGCAGCCTATGTGTGGGTAAATGGAAAGTATGTGGGCTACACCGAGGAATCTAATAATGATGCAGAGTTCGACCTCAGCAATGTGGTGCGCGAGGGAGAGAACAACGTGTCGGTGCAGGTAATCCGCTTCAGCGATGGTTCTTATCTGGAAGATCAGGATATGTGGCGCATGAGTGGTATCCACCGCGACGTGTACCTTTACGCTACTCCGAAAGCCTATGTCGCCGATCACGTAATCAATAGTGAACTATCTTCTGACTTCGCTTCGGCCGACGTAACCGTGCGTCTGAGCATGAACAACGATGCAACTCAGCCAGTTCAAAAGAAAGTGCGCATTCGCTTGCTTAATTCGCAAGGCGAGGTGAAGGCAGAAAGCACGAATGACGTAAGCCTTGATGCTAGCGAGACCGAACACGTTGAGGATTTCTCGCTTGGCAGTATCGACGGCGTGCAGCTGTGGTCGGCCGAACATCCCAATCTCTACACCATTGAGGTGGCACAGATGACGGCCAATGGTCAAGAGGAAATGGCCTTTGCTACGAAATATGGATTCCGCAAGATTGAGAATAAAAATGGTCGCATCTATCTTAACGGTCAGCGCGTTTATTTCCGCGGAGTCAACACACAAGATACGCACCCCGTGCATGGTCGCTCTATCGACGTGCAGACGATGCTGCGCGATGTGACCATGATGAAGCAGGCCAATATCAACACCGTACGTACTAGCCACTATCCACGTCAGGCCAAGATGAATGCCATGTTCGACTATTACGGACTCTACGTGATGGACGAAGCCGACATCGAGTGCCACTACAACTGGTACTACAGTCATGCGACAATCACGAATACTGATTCATGGAAGGCTCAATTCCTCGATCGTACAGAGCGCATGGTGCTCCGCGACCGCAATCACCCCTCTATTATTTTCTGGAGTTTGGGCAACGAAAGCGGTACGGGTAGTAACATGCAAGCCACTTACGACCTAGTGAAGAGCATCGACTCTGAACGTCCTGTACACTATGAAGGCGCCACTCGCGAACGGGCTTCTTATACCGACCTCTATAGTGTGATGTATCCCACCGTGACGAATGCTGCCAACGATGCAAAGAGCAATCGCGACAAGAAACCTTATTTTATGTGCGAATACGCTCACTCTATGGGCAATGCTACGGGCAACTTGAAGGAATATTGGGATGTCATTATCGGTTCAACTTATGGTATCGGTGGCTGTATCTGGGACTGGGTAGATCAGAGCATCTACGACGCTGCCGACATTAAGCGCAATTATCTCACGGAAAAGGGCTATCCTAAATATCGCTCGGGCTACGATTATCCCGGACCTACGCAAGGCAACTTCGTCAACAATGGAATTATTACAGCCAACCGCGCATGGAGCCCCAAGCTCTCCGAGGTGAAGAGCGTATTCCAACAGGTGGCCTTCGGCTACAGTTCTTCAAAAAAGATGGTGACGCTCACCAATAACTTCAACTTCAGCAACCTTTCTCAGTATAAGCTAGCCTATGCTTTATTAGCCGATGGTGTGGAAGTAAAGACCGACACGCTTGCCATTCCTAGTGCTCTGCCAGGACAAAAAACAACCGTGGAACTTCCCCTCTCCACTCTGGCCGACGATGGAAAGGAATACCTACTCAATCTTTATGTGGTATTGGCCAACGACGCATCGTGGGCACAAGCTGGCTATCCTATTGCTCAGCAACAGTACACGCTCAGGACACGTGCGGCACAACTCCCGGCAGTGAGCGTTCCCGCTGATGCCGAAGCACTGACCATCACAAAGAACCGCACCAATACCGAGGTGGGTAATAGCAAGTTTAGCGTAACGCTCAATACGAACTCCAACCAGCTCCAAGGTTGGAAGTACGATGGCACAATGATTATCGGAGCCGTATCGCAAGCATTCTCTTACGACAACTTCCGCTGGGTGGAAAATGATGAGTCTAATGGCAATACGCTCAACTCTAGCAATGGTGTGAGTAGACGCACTCTCCTTCAAGAGCCTACACTTGATGCCACCACAGGTGCTGTGAAATTCTCTGTACAAGAGAATGGCTCATACTGCAATACCCGCTACGACTATACAGTTTATCCCGATGGTACGCTTGACCTCGCTTCCACTTATACCACGCAGACCTCAACCAATCTGCGTCGTATCGGAACACGTCTCGCTCTCGCATCCTCGTTCGACACCATTAGCTACTATGCTCGTGGTCCGTGGGAAAACTATGTAGATCGTTGCCAAGGAACCCCCCTTGGACGTTATACCTCTACGGCTAGCGATTTCTTTACTGCTTACTCTCGTCCACAGTCGTGTGGCAACCGCCAAGACTTGCGCGACTTCACCATTAAAGACAATCGTACGGGTCTCTCGCTCTATGTGCAGACAGAGGGTAAGGTAAGTTTCTCCGTTCTTCCTTATGAAGATGCAACGATTGCTTCCAAACGTCATTGCTGGGAGTTGAGCAAGAGTCGTGTAATTCTTCATCTCGATTATTATCAGCAAGGTTTAGGCAACGGAAGTTGCGGTAGTCCTAGCCCCACCACCTTGAGCAAGTATCTCTGCCCGCAAGGTACTTTTACAAATAAGGTGCGTTTCCGTCCATTCTCAAAGAACGAGCAGACGGGTATCTCGCAGACCACCCTAGATGCTTCTTCTTCCTATAGCGTAGTAGTAACTGATGGACGCGTACTCTGCACGGGTAGCATTCCCGCTAATACATTCCTCACCGTCTACGATCTCGGTGGTAGCGTGGTGGCACGTACCTCTACAACAGTAGCCACCTCACAGTTGAGTACAAGCATCGCTACCTCTCCTAGTGGAACTTATCTCGTTAAGGTAGGAAAAACTACTTATAAGGTAGTGAAGTAATAAACGGATACTGCGTATTCTAAGTTTAATAAGTTTAGGAGTTTAATGAGTTTATGGGATTTACTTTGCGCAAGCAATGCCCTAAACTCACTAAACTCCTAAACTTATTAAACTCCTAAACCCATTAAACTCAAATGCACAAAATACTTTTTATCTGCCTCGGCAATATCTGCCGTTCATGTACAGCTGAAGAAATATTCCGTACACTCACCATACAGAAAAACATGGAGCAGCAATTCATGATTGACTCCGCCGGACTTATCGATTACCACGAAGGCGAACTTCCCGACGAACGCATGCGTCGTCATGCTTCGCGCCATGGCTATCACCTTACGCACCATTCGCGTCCCATCACCGAGGCAGACTTCTCACGTTTTGACCTCATCGTAGCCATGGATGAAGCCAATCGCTCTCGCCTTCTACAACTGGCTCCCACCGAAGCTGCCAAGCAAAAAATCGTCATGATGGCCTCCTACCTTCGCCACCATCCCGAAGTCGATTCCATCCCCGATCCCTATTATGGCGGTCCCGAGGGCTTCGAACTCGTGATTAATCTCCTGGAAGATGCCTGCGCCACACTTCTCGTCACCCTTACGAATACTCCATCATCCGCAAACGAAGAATCGTTTTTTTGAGCAATACAAAACGCATATCCAAATAAAAGTGTTACATTTGCAAGAAGTTAGTGTGACTACTATAAAAACATAATAATCCAACAATAAACAATATAACTTAATATCATGGAACAAAAGGATTTGCAGCACATTGCTGGCCAGTTCGAGATTGAAGGAACCGTATCCGAGGTAAAGCCCCTAGGCAACGGCTTGATTAATACCACCTATAAGGTAGTGACCGAGGGCGATGCTCCTGACTACGTGTTGCAGCACATCAACACAGCCATCTTCCCCGATGTAGATATGTTGATGGGCAATATCGTGGCTGTGACAAGTCACATCCGCAAAAAACTCGAAGCTAAGCACACCGCAGATATCGACCGCAAGGTGCTCAAGTTCGTGCCTTGTAAAGATGGCAAGTATTACTATGTGTTCGACAATAAATATTGGCGCGTAATGGTGTTCATCCCCGACACCGTGTCAAAAAGTGGCGTAACTCCCGAAAGTTCTTACATTGTGGGTGAAACCTTTGGTGACTTTCAAGCCATGCTTGCCGACATCCCCGAAAAGCTCGGCGAGACCATTAAGGACTTCCACAACATTGAGTTCCGCCTCCAGCAGTTCCACGAAGCTGTGAAGGAAGACAAGATGGGTCGTGCAGCCGGAGTGAAAGATATTATTGACGAAATCGAAAAGCGTGCAGAAACCATGACGAAGAGCGAGAAACTCTTCCGCGAAGGTAAACTTCCCAAGCGCATCTGCCACTGCGATACCAAGGTCGACAACATCCTCTTTGATAAAGACGATTCTGTGCTCTGCGTAATCGACCTCGACACCGTGATGCCCAGCTTCATCTTCTCCGACTTTGGCGACTTCCTCCGTTCAGCAGCTAATACGCAGGCAGAAGACAGCCCTGAATACGATAAGATCGAATTCCGCATGGACATCTTCAAGGCATTTACCGAAGGTTATCTCAAAACGGCGAGTGCATTCCTCACTCCCATTGAGATCGAAAACCTTCCCTACGGCGTAACGCTCTTCCCTTACATGCAGCTCGTGCGCTTCTTCGCCGACTACCTCAATGGTGATACCTACTACAAGATTCAGTATCCCGAGCACAACCTCGTACGTTCTAAGAATCAGCTCACCCTCCTTCAGCGTGCTGAAGAGAAGATTCCAGAAATGGAAGCCTTCATCCAGGAGCAGCTCAAGAAGTAAGGGCTCGTCTTCAGAAATAACTATTCCGTAAATATTTATATATACTCCTATATATAAGGACTCGTGTTTTACAATTCATTTGTTTAATCGTAAAATCTCCATCTGCATATAAACAGGTGGAGATTTTTTAGGTTCGTATCCAAATGTTCTTTTAGAGAACTATATGTTCTATGTTTCCCTTGCGCTCAAATAGTTGTAAATAAATCATACCAACAAAGTTCTCTATCGTCAGCGAAGTTTGACTTATATGCCGTCGGATGTCCATTATACTTTTTCCAGATGAGCGTTTATGTTTGCGTCCCCCGACCGAAGGACACAAACTTCATTGGGCAATGAAAATTAAACAAAAGCCCATCCTTGAATGGATAGAACCCCTCCTTATACAATAATTCTGTGTGTGAGGTTAGGTAGAATCCTAATGACTTTGTATATTTGCAACAATATTACTCACTTCGCTTTCTATCTGAAAAGCGTGATTAGAATGAGACGTTTTCTTACTTAAATTTTTCTAATATACAAAAACATGGAAAGAATTTGACCTTAAACGATTTAGCTCAGATGCATAGTACCAAGGTTGCATCAAATCCCGTGAGCAGTGCAACAAAAGGGACAAAGGATAATCCATATACAAGTGATGAAGCATATTCTCTAATAGACGAAGGTGCTTTTAAGGGTGGTTACGTAATTGATAGCAACGGGTTAGTTAGTTATTGGTTGAGCGAAGCCGAAGTGGTGGCGTATAACTCCCTAGCGAAGATGAGTTTATACCGATATATGACTTCAATAGCATATTCCATGAAATCTTTTGGAGAAGTTACTATGATTCCGATTGGTATCCTTTTGGAACGGATGCATCATCTGTTAGTCTCCCATATGCAGATTGGACGGCTTCAAGCATTGTCGGTGCGGTAGATGCAGTAGGAGAAGCCTTGGAACGCGAGTTCGCCTCTCCATTCATTGATGAATTATCATTTACTCAACAATAGCTCCAGCAGCTGTTCAAAATCCGAGATTCTTACCTCTGGATTATTCTTTATTCCCCATTCCACTAATCTTTTCTTTCTTTTTACTACAGATTGTGGATATGTGGCAAGAGACCTTGCTATGCATATACCTGATATCTGTATGCATGATAGATATAGAATTTGCACGTATTCCAATTTAAGTCTTGGGAAAAGTAGCTGTATGTTTCTATCGAATTGTGGGTATATAGTATTTACGTTGGCAAAGATCTCTGCCCATAAGTCACTGCTTATTGAGGTTCGTTGGCTATTTATCTGCTGCTTTATCTTTTCGATATTGTTTTGAGCATCACTTATATCGCCTTTTTGCACAAGCTGAGAAATTAGTTGCTCATTCTTCTTTGATAAAATTGAATTTTCTTCCTGTGCAGCCTTTAATGAATTACTTAGAAATGTAATCTCGTTATCAGAAGATTCTTGTTCCTTTTTGCTGATTTCTAGACTCGTATTTAAATTTTCTTTTTCGGAAATGAGTAATTCTTTCTCATTCTGAATATGATGTATGTTTCTCTGTAAGATCTTATTCTCTTGCTGTGCGGAAGCAAATTTGTGATTGGTCTCGACGAGATTTTCTTTATATTTTTTTCTAATGAATCTCAAAATTGCAATAATGAGTATTATTACAAACAATAAAGCTACGATGCTCCACAATGCGGCTTTAAAATGGCTGTTAATCTCTTGTAGTTTCTCATTGTTCTTAGTTTGTATATCCTGATAATTAAACATGTTGCCCACTTGCTGCACGCGTTCCGACTCAGTATGCTTTATTACGGAGTCGGAAAGTTGTTTGTACAGATCTGCATATTTAAAGGCTTCGTTGGTAAAGCCTTCTTTCTTGAAATTTTCGTATAAGTGAGCTGACGCATTTCTACAGGTAAGCAGATTCGCGTTGTAAGCCAATACCTTATTAAGATAATAGATCGTCGAGTCCGTATTATGAATAAAATCATAGTATAATGCTTTACTATATGCATAATCCGTTGCATATTCTGGTGACATGTCTTCCTCGTCTATAGAAAGTAAGCTGTCTTTATATCGATTAATGTATGCAGTGTCACGTTGCTCTATAAACAGATTAATGTTATCTACAGCAGTTTGTTCCTTCATCTTTTGGGAACTTGCAAGTATACTTTTCTTAGCATATAGCACGGCGCTATCTTTGCGACCAATATTATCGTATATTGCACTCATCCTATAGTATACGCGCGCTGCATATGGCCCTTCTATATACTTTAAAGACTCTTTAAGTACAGAGATGGCTTTTTCTCCTAGGAAGACGATATTATAGCAGTAGGCTAACTGGTCAAAACTACGGGCGAAAAATCTACTATGTGTGAGATCTTTGTTTTTCCCAAAATCTATGGATTTTTCATACCATTCAGTTGCGGAAGGAATATCTTTAGCATCACGATAAGCTCCTGCATGAAGATACAATGAAAATTGAGTTAATGAATCTACATTATGTTTGGAAAAAAAATCAACAATATCCTTTGTACGTTCTATAGGAATACATCCCAAGCCTTCTTTATCGCGAGCATAGAATAAGTATAAGTAATAGTATTGCTTTTCCAATTCATTGAAATTGATTGTGTCTGCAGCAATTGATTCTAATATAGTGACGGTTTTCTTTGAATCTGTATCAATAGTATTAATAGCCTCGTAAAAAGCTGGGGTCATTAGAATAGATGCGTTGTCTCTTTTTTCATAAAAAACACACAATATTCCTGTTAAAAAAGAGATAAGTGAAAGAGTCCATGCTATAAGTTTTACTCGATTCGTTATATACTTCATATGTTAGTAGTAGTGAAAAGTGAGGGCTATAGGATTCATTTTGATTGCCGAGTTATAGCATTTCTTTTGTTAGTGCAAGGCGAGTGCAGGACTTTAAGTTTACTTGAATGCTATGTCGCAGCTTATCTTATGCAAAGATAGTACAAAAGTATTACAAAACAAGCCTGTCAGTTTTTATGACGAGATGCCACCTTCCTATTAAAAACTTCTTATTTTTTGATTCTAATTTAAACTTTTATACTATAGAAATGTTATAAGTAGGTGTTCAAAATTATTTTATGCAATCAGTAGGTGTCATTTTCACATTGAAAGCACATTATCGAGGCGCACATGTTCCCTTCGGCCTTGATCACATAGCCCGCTACCCCCCCCCTTCGGTTCCCTCGTTATCGGGGGGCAGAAAACCTCATCCGAAGGAAACATCTGCGCCCCGATAATGCACTTTCAATATAGAAATAATTTTGAACACCTACTTAAGAATATCTTGTAATAGATTGAAAATTAAGTGTTATTGCAAACATTTAAACTTTTATAACCCCTAGAATTATGGATGTTTTTTGCCAAGGGTTATAAAAGCTTATCTTTTTAAAAAAGCATTGCTTACATTTGCGCTTGATTACCAAAACAAAGGCCCAATATTAAAATACAATGCTATGAAAGTGAAAAAGATCCTATGTTTATTCTTTATGATCATAAGTGGTTGCAATGTTAACAGAATTTGTGCTCAGAAAAGTCAAATGTATCTGGGTGCTTACGTGGACTAAGTGAAGAGGATAAAAGGCAAGTCATATTAGACCGCTTTGAATTCATGTTTCTAAACAACGACTATTAATTAGCTCTCGATAAACTCATATACATATGAAAACTATTTTTGCCGCAATTGTATGTTTCTTGATGATGGGTAGTGCTTATGCCCAAACTTGCGTATCAATTACAGGTAAGGTGCAAGATGCCTCTGATATGCCTTTGCATAAGGTGCAATTGTATCTTTTTACTGCAAAGGATACTGTATTGTTGGCTCATACGGAGTCTGATAATCAGGGGAACTATGCTTTTACAAATGACACAAAATTGGATGTATTTATAATGGCATCACGCCAGGGATTTATTTCTGCTACTCAGCCTGTTAATGGTGCACATTTGGATTTTACGCTTTATAAGGAAGTAACGAATAATCTTAATGAGGCGATGGTTTGTGTCGCTCGAAAGTCCACGCTTAAGCATGAGTCTGGCAAATTTGTGTTTACGCCCAAAGGCATGGACATAGAAGAGGTTAACGCCTTTGAGATGCTCAAACACGTCCCATTGCTTGAAACTAGTTCTGAGGACATAAAGATCATGGGAATAGGCACGTCTACTATTTATATCAATGGACGTAGGCCTATAGAGAAAGGTGAAGCTTTAATGGAAAAAATACGTAGTATCAGTCCGGAGCAAATTTCAAAGATAGAGATTATCACCGTGCCAGGTGCTTCACGCAGTGCTTCAACGAAAGGAGGCATTGTGAATATTGTAGTTAAGCAGAACTACGTGGGATGGGCAGGTACATCAACTACGGCTCTTGAGTATCAAAATAAAATGGGCATGAGTGAGAATTTAAATTTGCGCTATGGTAAAAATAAATTCAATGCTTCTGTCTATCTCAGAGGTTCGTGGACTGAATGGAAACTTGAAGGAATTGATAGCTACGATTATGTCGATCTGAATAAAAAGGTTGTTAGTCAGTACAATAATAATGGACGTGATGAAAAGCTTAAAGGAAGCTTCGACATGATATATACTTTCGATAAATCACATAAGATTGGTGTGTCGGGAAGTGTAGTCTCAGGTTATAATAAAGCTCATTATATGACGTCCTCGGAAACGTGGAATGACTTAAACTATAATTTGTCACGTACGGAACGTAGATATAAGTATCCATTCGATCAAAAGCCAAGCTATGGAATGTTGGCATATTATACATGGACCACGGATACGAAGGGAAGCCAGTTTAATTTTGATATTGATTATTCTTTGAATAGCTCAAGACAAGATTATTGGAAATCGTTCTCAACTCAAAATGAAGAAGAGGTATATGCTCCTTATAATATGTATACAGAGGACAAGAAGTATGATGCACATGGTTCAAATGTGAAAGCCTCTTATGATTGGATATTGAGTTGGAAGCACAATATGAGCTTTGGGTATGAGCTGAATGCAAGTAAATTCACCAATACTTATGACAGAAATGATATTATAAAGAGAGAAGGTGATGCTTTCTCTCCCATATACAATGGGTCTTTTAAATACAAAGAAAATGTACAGGCGCTTTATGCCACTTATCAAGCCACATGGTCTGAAGTGATATCCACCCAATTGGGCATTCGTGGAGAATATGCTTACAGAAATGGCTTCCAGTCTGCTACTGGTGAGAATTTTACACGACATGAATTTGATTGGTTTCCTTCGGTTAATGTAGATTTTGATTTTGTTGAAGATGAACATAGCCTTTCTTTAGGATATACTCGAAAGATCCGTCGTCCTTTCTTGCACGATTTGGATCCTTTTGTTTTTTGGAGGAATGAGACAAGTTATAGTGTAGGCAATCCGAGTATAAAACCTTATTGCATAAATGATTATTCGGCCTATTATGAGCTATATGAAGATTACATTTTTAATCTAAATTTTTCCCACTCAAAGAATGGCATGACTGATTATTCTTACCAAGATGGACAAGGGCACACTGTAAGTTCTAGGATGAACGTGAGTTCTGATTTTTCTGTTGGGATAGGCTTTGAAGTCAACAAAACTCTTTTTGATGGGAGATGGAGGCTGTCAGCCGATATTAGTGGCGATTATACCAAGAGTAGGTCGGGACTGCTAAGTGTTGATGAGACCAATTTTGACTATTCTGAATTTTCAGGAGATTGCTCTTTAAGTTCTACGGTGAAACTTTCAAAGCGTAGGCGATGGAATGCAGAAATATATGCTTATGGTGCCACTGCATCAACATTTACGAGTAGAAAGGTAAAGCCTTCCTATTTTGTACATGCCACACTGACCAAAACATTTAATTTTGGCGGAATGCTGCAATTTAGAGCATTAAATCTGCTATATTCCAAGTCCCAAAGCAAATGGACATATCATTCAGAGTATTATGCGGCTAATAGCGAGATTCTTACAACGAAACGAGCATTCTCTATTACATTCTCTATTCCTTTTGGGAAAAGCAATGTTAAGGGAGCAAAATTTAGAAATAGTAATCAGTTGAAGAGCAGATTGTGATAGTTAAAGCACCTTGCCGAGATGTATAAAGAGCATCAAGGCAAGGTGTGATTGCTTAGATGCATTATATAGACCTATGCCTTTCATGTTTTATAAAAGAAATAGATTTAAAGCTTATCAACAACTTGAATATTCCGATTGTGGAATTACGTGTATACGCATGATTTGCCATTATTATGGCAAGAAGGTGTCGTTGCAATTTTTGCGAAACATGTGCGATATTGGTCGTTTGGGAATTAGTCTGAAAGAGATTGTAAATTGCTTGCGAAAGTTGCATTTTGAAGTAGCAGCAGTAAGGGTTGATGCAGAGGAGGTATTACGCATGCCCTTGCCTGCTATTTTGTTTTGGGAGCAGAATCATTTTGTGGTACTATACGATATAGACCATCATAAGAAATGCTTTTATGTGGCAGATCCTTCCCATGGAAAGATTCCTTTGAATGAAGATACTTTCATGCAAATGTGGAAAGGAAAGAGTCCTTTAGGACTAGCAGTCGTGATGGCCCCCAATGAGTGTTTTAGTAAAGACAGCCATGATGAGTATGTAACACAACGTAGATTATTGAATTTCATAATTCACAAGTTACGCAAATATTGGTGGAATTTCTCAGTAGTAAGTTTACTCGCAGCAATAGCAATTGCTACAGACGCTTATTTACCTGTGCTTTTTCAGCAAACTATAGATTCAGGCATTGCACAAAAAAACGTATCTATAGTGTGGATGCTTGTGGGCAGTCAGCTCCTTATATTTATAGGACAATATATTTCAAGCAGTATTTCTCATGTTATCGATACAAAGATAGGCTTACGCATGCATGTAAGTATGGTGACTCAGTATTTGCAACGATTGATTCTAAAACCAATATCCTTTTTTGATATAAAAATCAATGCTAACCTCATTCAAAAACTCAATGATTTGGAGCGTATCAAAGCATTTTTACTAGAATTGCCAAGTATGATCTTCTTCACGCTTACTAGTCTTTTGGTGTTCTCGGCTTTGTTGATCTACTATAATATAGGAGTATTTCTGCTTTTTGTGATCTCCACATCAGCCTCTCTTTTGTGGACAAGAATATTTTTGCAGCGTCGCCGTGAAATCGATTATGCTTATACAACACAGAGTTCTGAAAACCGAAACCAGATCTATGAACTTATTATGGGTATGACAGAGGTAAAGACTTCTAGTGCGCAACATTCTCGTGTAGAGAAATGGCAAGCCAATCAGCATGAACTAAATGCACTAGCACTAAAGTCATCTTTTACCGACCTTTATATTTCGAGCGGGAATGCATTCCTCAATCGTATGAAGGACTTTCTCATTACGGGAATTTGTGCCACACTAGTAGTGCGAGGCAACATGACTATGGGGGCGATGCTGACAGTGAGCTATATTTGTGGGCGGCTAGATACTCCGTTTAATAACTTAATAAAGATGGTAAGTCTCGTGCAAGATGCAAATATGTCTTACGAACGTTTGGACGAAATACTCAATGAAAAGGATTCTATACCTTCTAATCCTCCTCTCAATCTCTTACAGGGAGACTTAGATGTTGTCATACAACACGTTTCTTTTAAGTATCCAGGAAGCAGTTCTTCTTACGTCCTAAATGATATCACTTTGCAGATTCCTCATGGAACGACGATAGCTCTGGTGGGTGAAAGTGGATGTGGTAAGACTTCGTTGATAAAACTTCTGCTAGGATTTTATCCGATTGCAAAGGGTACAATTTTGGTCAATGGTCTTTCTCTTTCCCAAATATCTACCGATGCATGGTTAGAATGTTGTGGTGCTGTGCTGCAAAATGGCTATATCTTTAGTGGAAGCATCTTGGAGAATATAGCTCTCAACTCAGCTGACGAAATGGATATAGAACGCATTAAAGAAGCAGCTCGTGTGGCCTGCATAGACGATTTCTTTAGCAGCCTTCCCATGGGGTATCACACCAAAATAGGAAGTAATGGACTAGAATTAAGTGGCGGGCAGAAGCAGCGTCTGCTTATTGCTAGAGCCGTATACAAGCGTCCTCAGATTCTTTTCCTTGATGAGGCCACCTCTTCTCTCGATGCGAACAACGAACGCAGAATTGTGGAGAGCCTCACATCATTTGCTAAAGGTCGTACGGTGATTATTGCTGCTCACCGATTGTCCACCATCAGAAGCGCCCATCAAATAGCATTCTTTGAAAAAGGAATCCTAAAGGAATTAGGCTCTCATAGCGAACTGATTGAGCGCAAGGGAGCATACTATAATATAGTTCGTAATCAGATGAGTGAGTTGTAAGTATGTCTGCGAATTAGAGGAAAATTCGTCAATGCGTGATTAATAGATATACACCGGAAAGTCTAGTAGCTCCTATAAATTCTCTTTGCTAAGCTGGGTGGTTGTTGGGATGAACCAAAAAACTAAGCGTCAAAATACAAGATGAGAGATTATGTTGAATTAGAGAATCTTAGTATATTTGCAAAAGAAGAAAAGGTTTAACTTGATGGACTACGACGAAGAAATATGCAATGTTGTTTCCAATCTTCTCAAGGATGGGAAATACGACATAGTCATTTCTTCTACCTATTCCATGTGCTCGCAATTGAATATTGACATTCCGCTGATAGCATTTAGCGATCTTACCTACAACCTTTGTACCAAATATTTAAAGAAAACGGCACCCAAGGAGTTGAAAGAACGTGCCGCTGCGGCTCGGAAGAGCAAAAAAACTTCGTCTTTTATTTTGCTCTTCACTCGCCTTGCACTACTTTCGCTTCGCGCAAGTTAGGCTGCATCTCAGCAGAAAAAAACAAAAAACTTTGTCTTTCGCTTTTTTCTGCATTCGATTTGCACTAACTTTGCACCCTAAACAAAGGAATCTTTACGATTATGATCAATAGAGAACTGATAAGGCTGAAAGTGGTTCAGCTTGTTTATTCGTACTATCAGAACGAAGGCAAAACACTCGATGTAGCAGAAAAAGAACTTTCTTTCTCGCTACAGAAAGCGTATGAACTCTACGAATATCTGCTCAGCTTGCTGGTAGAACTCAAGAAGCATGCCGAACGCAAAGACTCTGTTCGTGTGGCTCGCGAAAAGCGCACGGGAACGGCTGTAGGTGGCGTTGCTCCTGATAAACTCTTTGCTGAAAATAAATTTCTCGTTCAGCTCTCGGACAACAAAGCGCTCATAGATTATCAGGAAAATACGAAAGGTCAGTGGGATGAAGAGCCTGCCTTTGTGAAGAATCTTTATGTCAAGATGGTGGAGAGCGATGTGTTCCAGCTCTATCTCACTCGCGAAGATTTCTCGTATGAAGCCGATCGCGAATTGGTGCGCAAGCTTTATAAGACTTTTATTTGCAACAACGACGACTTCGATGCTATGCTCGAAGAACACTCGCTCTATTGGAATGATGACAAGCAGGTGGTAGATTCTTTCGTGATGAAGACTATCAAGCGATTCAACGAACAAACCACTCCCAAGCAAGAACTCTTGCCACTTTATGCCGCCGACGAGGATAAGCAATTCGCTTCTAAGCTTTTCTGCGCTACGCTAGAACGTGGAGAAGAACTTCGCGAACTCATCCGCAGCAACACAAAGAATTGGGAATTTAGCCGATTGGCTTTCATGGATGTAATTATCATGCAGATAGCTTTGGCTGAAATACTTACTTTCGACTCCATTCCTCTGAACGTTACCTTCAACGAGTATCTTGATATTGCCAAGGTGTATAGCACTCCGCGCAGCTCTTCGTATATCAATGGTATGCTTGATACCATCGTGAAGAAACTCGCTAAGGAAGGCCGCACCACGAAGAAGCGTGAGCGCAAACAATAATCCGCGTATCTTTTAGGAATGGTCTATTCTGAGTATGCAGCAAGTTGGGACGTCTTTTGAAAAAGAGTAAGGCCTCCTTCGTATCAATGCTGTTCTGGATAGCCTAGTCTCCTCTCAAATATAAAAAGCATTATAAACCATAAATTCATTCGTTTATATGAATACCCTCTTTTTACAGGCAGCCCAAGGCCAGCAAGGTGGCGGCATGTCTATGATTATCATGATGGTGGCGCTCTTCGCCATCGTATACTTCTTCATGATTCGCCCGCAGAATAAGAAGCAGAAAGAAATTCAGAAGTTTCGCAATGCCCTCACCGTAGGTCAGAATGTAGTGACCATCGGAGGTATTCACGGCGTAGTAAAGAACATCGATGAGCAAGAAGGCACCGTTACTCTTGAAGTTGCCACTGGTGTGAAAATGGTCTTTTCCAAGGAAGCTATCAATCCCGCCGCTTCTGTTAACGCTCCTGCTAAGAAGTAAGCAGAGCATCCATTTTCTTACTGACTTTTTGATAAGAGCTTATAAGCCGAAGACTACTCTATGCTTGGTATTCCTTCCTCTCACTTTCGAGGGTGCGGGTGTGGGGTAGGGTAGTGTGCGAGCAGGGGTAGCCTTGCCATGTCACATGTCTGCTTATAAGCTCTTATCGCTTTTCAATAAAGGGCGTTCTGCGATAAGTCCTTCAGTCAATACTGGGGGACTATTTCAGCCAATACCGAGGACGACGCGTCCCCGGTATTGGCTGAGCAGAGCAAACTGAGCAGGCAAGCTGAAAGTTCATTTCTCCTTCTTCTCCTTAAATATTCTCGACAAATCATGGCTATCAATATACCTTCCAAACCAAGTTTGCGTGGACATCGCGGCCGACGATTGCTACAGCGCAAATGGATTTCGTGGATGTGGAACAGGCAGACGTTCATCTTCCTTTTCTTCCTAGCCCTAAGTACCACATTTTGGCTTTTCCAAGCATTAGGTGAGACCTATGAAGAAGAGTTCTTGGTGCCTCTCGAGCTCAAAGGTGTGCCTAGCAATGTGGTGATCACCACTGATTTGCCCGAAAACGTTCACGTAACTCTTCGCGATAAGGGAAGCGTGTTGTTTGCCTATAGATATACCCGAAAGTTTAAACCTGTCGTGGTAGACTTTGAAACTTATGCCAATGGTACGGGGTATGTCACTATTCAAGGCAATGAACTCACGCGGCAGATAGCCTCGCAACTTCTAGCCAGCACGCAGATGCTCTCCATGAAGCCTGAGACCATAGATTTCTACTACAATTTTGGACTTTGCAAGCGAGTACCCGTAGTTATCCAGGGTAGCGTTACAGCGGGCCGATTATTCTCTCTAGCGGATGTTCTGTGTAATCACGACTCCGTTACGGTATATGCCTCGAAAGAAATTCTCGACACCATCACGGCTGCCTACACTCTGCCTCAGAACCTGCGCAACCTTACTGATAGTACGCGTGTGAGTAGGGGATTCCAGCGTGTGCGCGGTGCTAAGTTCGTGCCTTCCACAATTGATGTGACCTATTGTATAGACCGACTAGTGGAAAAAACTGTGCAAGTGCCTGTGCAGCAAGTCAACTTCCCTGCATCAAAGCAACTTCGCACTTTCCCCGCTATGGTCAATGTCACGTTCCAAGTGGGCATGGGACAATATCGCAACATCACGCGCGACAACTTCGTGCTTGTGGTCAATTATGAAGATTTGCTCAAGAATCGCACCAACCTCTGTCATCTCTCTCTCAAGACGATTCCTACGGGGGTGACCCATGTGCGCATCTCTCCGCAAGATGTGGAATATATTATAGAAGAAATATCCGATGATGAAACCGATTCCGATAGCGATTAACCTCTTGGCTCGTCAGCTTACCACCTCTCACTCATTGCCCCTACGCATAGGCATCACGGGTGGAATAGGAAGTGGCAAGAGTTACATCTGCCATCTGCTCGAACAAGCGGGACATCGTGTGTTCTACTGCGACGAAGTGGCGAAGCATATCATTCGTGTTCATCCCACCGTGCGTCGTGAGCTCACTGCCTTAGTGGGGAAAGAGCTCTATGATACAGAAGGTGAGCTATTGAAACCCGTACTTCGTGCCTATCTCTGTCAAGGTACGGAATATGCAGCGCGTGTCAATGCGATTGTACACCCACGTGTAGCAGAGGCTTATGTTGATTTTTGTCAGAGCATGGCATCTGTTCCTACCGTCGAGACGAGTTCCCTCAAAGCATCATTTCCTTCCATCTCGGCTAACCGCGAAATCACGTTGCATCAGCTCCAGCAGATACCCGTGGGGCAGGTTGCGTTTATGGAGTGCGCTTTGCTCTTCGAGTCGGGTTTTCGTGCATTGGTGGAAAAAGCCGTACTAGTTCACGTATCTACGGCCACGCAGCTTTCGCGTATTATGCAGCGCGACCATATTTCTGTTACGAAAGCCCGTCAGTGGGTAGCCCTCCAAATGCTTGAGGAAGATAAGATGAAATTGGCCGATGCAGTGTTGCTGAACGAGTGAAGAAGAGGAATTGTATGAAGGTGCATTCTCTGACGAATAAGCAAAATCGGAAGTTTGCGTAAAAAACTTCGTCTTTTATTTTGCTCTTCTCTCGCCTTGCACTAACTTTGCATATATCTCTTTCCTTAGAAGGGTAATTATCAAAACAGTATCTAATTAAATAAAATAAACAAATGCAAGACACTATTTTGGCAATCGCTGGTAAGCCCGGCCTTTACCGTTTGGTATCTCAAGGTCGTGGAATGCTTATTGTCGAGACCGTTTCGGCTGATAAAAAGCGCCTGCCCGCAGGTGCTCGCGATCGTGTGACATCGCTCAACGATGTATCAATGTACACCAATGAGGACGACAAACCCTTGATGGAAATATTCCAAGCCATCTCCGATAAAGAAGGGGGTAAAACCACTTCTATCGACTACAAGAAGGCTTCTAAAGCCGAACTTGCTGATTTTATGGCAGCCGTTCTCCCAGACTATGACCGTGACCGCGTACACGATTCTGACATTAGGAAACTTATTCAGTGGTACAATATTCTCGTGAACGGAGGTTATACTCAGTTTGTTGAGAAGAATGAAAAGGCCGAAGCATAATTAGCCGATTTCTCAATTTCATATTCAGACTTGGCATGGGAAGATGTCTCTTACATCTCTGTGCCAAGTCTTTTTTGTGTAATGTGTGTTCTTTCGTTTCGCGGCTCTTCTCTCGCCTTGCACTCCTTTGCTTCGCCAAGTTAGGCTTCGGCTCGGCAGAGCAAAATTAAAAAACTTCGTCTTTTATTTTGCTCTTCTCTCGCCTTGCACTAACTTTGCCCCTTGATTTTGACACCTAATATGAATTTAATAGTAGACATCGGTAACTCAACGGCGAAGGCAGCCGTGTTTAAGGATGGTGAAATGGTGCTACGAAAGCGCCTAAACGCTAACCTTGAAGATGGTATTGCCATGATAGTAGAAGAGTTTGATATAGATGCCTGCGCATACTCCTCGGTAGGAAAAGCTCGCCCCGAAGTGGACGAAGCTATCAAGCATATGGTGCCCGAAGTATTCCATGTGACAGGCGAAACTGCGACCCCTCTCATCTGCGACTATCTTACGCCCGAGACGCTCGGTGCCGATCGATTAGCCGCTGCAGTAGGGGCTGCTTATTGTTGTCCTGGTCACGACTTGCTGATAGTAGATGCAGGAACGTGTATTACTTACGACTACGTGAGTGCCTCAGGCCATTATCTCGGAGGCAATATATCTCTCGGAATGGGCATGCGCCTGCGTGCGCTCCACGAACAGACTGCACGCCTTCCACTTGTGTCGGCTGAAGGCGAAGCACCGTTCATCGGACGCAATACGCAACAAGCCATTCGTACGGGCGTGATTCGAGGAATGGACTATGAAATAAAAAGCTACATACGCGATATGCGGCAGCAGCATGCCGACGCCCGCGTGTTTCTCACTGGTGGAAACGGCTACCGTTTTGCACAAGAATATGAAGTTGAACGCAATGATGCCCTTGTGGAAATTGGGCTTAATTGCATCCTAGAGTATCAAAGACGATGACAATATTCCACAAATATATGGCCTCAGCAGTGCTTGCTGTGATGCCCCTCTGCGCGTTGGCTCAGACCAATGGTAGCAACTCTCCCTATTCGCGCTATGGCCTAGGCCTTCTCAGTGATGGCGGGAATGCATTTAATAAGGGCATGAGTGGCACTGCCTATGGTATGCGCTATGGAGCGGAACTTAATACGAAGAACCCTGCCTCGTATGCAGCTATTGACTCTCTGTCGATGCTCTTCGATTTTGGTGTATCCTTGCAAAACGGCAACTTCTCGCAGCAAGGCGTGAAGACAAATGCAAAAAATACCTCCATTGACTACGTTACGGCTGGTCTACGCATGGCTCCACGGCTTGGCCTTTCAATCGGACTTGTGCCTTTCAGTACCATTGGGTATGAATCGTCGTATACGCAGAATATATCGGGATCTAATCTTACGCCGCGCACTCAGACTACTACTTATTCGGGTGATGGCGGACTCCACGAGGTATACGCAGGTATAGGTTGGGCGCCTGTAAAGCCACTTTCTGTAGGTTTCAACGCGGGCTATCTTTGGGGCGACCTCACACACACTTCCGTGATGACGCCCTCAGAGGGTTATAGCAATCGACAGATGTATAATGCCGACATTCGCACGTATAAGTTTGATGTGGGTGTTCAGTACGAACAACGATTGAATAAGAAAAATAGCCTCACGCTCGGTCTTGTCTATGGCCTTGGTCACGATATCAATAGAAGCGCCTATTATTACAATCAATCCCTCAACTCTTCTAGTCTCGTGGTGAGCGGTGATACTGCTGTGTGTCGCAATGCTTACCAACTTCCCCATACAGTGGGTGTGGGTCTGACATGGACATATAAAAAGTCCCTCCGCCTTGGTGCTGACTATACTTTCCAGAAATGGAGCAGCGTGAAGTCGCCCACGGTGGTGCGTGTAGCAGGTAATAAGCCTGAATACCAAGCTCAGAAGGGATATTTCTCCGATATGCACAAGGTGAGCCTCGGTGTGGAATACATTCCCAATGATGGTGGCGTTCGTTGGCGTCAACACGTGCGCTATCGTGCAGGTCTTGCCTTCTCTACTCCTTATATAAAGGTCGACGGACAGGATGGACCCAAAGATTTTCAAGCTAGTCTCGGTGTGGCCTTGCCCATCGTCAATCGTTATAACAATCGCACATTCATAAATTTCTCTGCTCAGTACGAACAGGTAACTCCCAAAATATCCGGCATGGTGAAGGAACGCTACCTCCGATTGAGTATAGGTCTGACCTTCAACGAACGTTGGTTTATGAAGTGGAAGGCTGAGTAATGCTTATATGAATTCTAGCACACACATCACTTTTATCCGTCATAGCCTCTCAAGGCTATGGAACGAATGTTGCAGCAGAGGCCTGTATAAGCCCCTGCTGTTTGTGCTGTTGCTACTCCCCCTGGCTTGCACCAACGATGCCCCACCAATGGGCGGAAGGGTGACCAATCGCGATTCGTTGCCTGTGATGGTGACGCGTGGTGTATCCAAGCTTATCACCGATTCGGGCGTGATACGCTATAAGATTATAGCCGAAGAATGGCGCATTTTCGACAAGACCAAACCACCTCGTTGGGAGTTTCGTCAAGGCATCTTCGTCGAGCGCTATGACAATAAGTTTAAGGTAGACCTCCGCTTCGAAGCCGATAGCGCATGGTTCTACAATCAGCGGTTGTGGAAACTCGTGGGCCACGTAAAACTTGACGACCACACCTCGCAAACGCGCGTTCGCACAGAACTGCTCTTCTACGATACACAATCGGGCGAACTGTGGAGCAACGTGCATTCCACCCTCCGTCAGCCCAATCAGGAGATAGAGGGTAGTTGGTTTCGAGCCACCATGCGCAATGGACGGCCTACGCAGTATCACGTGAAACAATCGCGCGGCTTTATGCCCATGGGCGATATAGGCGATGCTTCCGCATCACCCGCCACTTCAGGCGCAAATGGCGAAAAGGCAGATTCCACAGCACAACCACAGCGCGAAGGTCCCGTGAGTAGACCTAAAACAAAGCACACAGAAAACGAAGCATCCTCTCCCGTGCAAAGAAAAAAATAGTACTTTCTGGCAGCAAACGGCCTTATGTAATGGCGTAGAGCGCTAATGTGTTAAAAATAAAAGCATTAACAAGCCATCAAGTACGTTTTTTTCTTTAACTTTGCACGAAATAGGCTGATTCCTGCCCTTTCCTACTTATTTGCAAGGGCGTAAACGCATTCTGGCCTAGCTTGGAAAACACTCGCGGTGTTTTTCCAAACTTCTTACTTCAGCATAATAAAAACAATAAATAATAAACAATTAAATGGCAGCATTACAAAAAATCAGAAGCAAAGGAGCCTTCCTCGTAGGCGTCTTGGGTCTTGCCCTCTTTGCTTTCATTGCCGAAGAGTTCTTTCGCTCGTTGGAGACCACTTCCAATGCAGACAGAAACATAGTAGGCGAGGTTTATGGCGAAAAGCTCTCTATCCACGACTTCCAAAGCATGGTAGACGAACAGAGCAATGTAGTTAAGATGCAAATGCAGATGCAGGGTCAGGATCCCACACTCTCTGACCAGCAGACAGAGCAAATCCGTGAGCAAGTATGGCAGCAGTTCGTACAGAACACCGTTATCTCTCATGAGTGTGATAAGCTCGGCATCTTTGTTACCGATGGCGAAGTGCAGGAAGCCCTTCGTGAAGGTACAGCTCAGAGCCTCCAAGCTGTAGCGGGTATATTCCGCAATGCACAAGGCGGTTTCGATCTAGCACAGCTCCAAGATTTTCTCAAGAACTATAACAAGTATCTTGCCGATGCACAAAAGAGCCAACAGAGCGAAGCCATCGAACAGGTGCAGATGATCAAGAACGTATGGGACTTCTCAGAAAAGCAACTCCGCAACGAATTGCTTTCTAACAAGTACAACATGCTCTTTGCTATGGGCTTCGTGTCCAACCCCATCGCAGCTAAGGAAAATTTCGATGAACGCACCATTCAGAAAAATGCCGAAGTGGCCGCACTCCCTTATAGCACTATCAGCGATAAAGACATTCAGGTGAATGATGAAGACCTCAAGGCTGCTTATGAAGAATTTAAGGACAACTTCTATTCTCCCGTTGAAACTCGCGACCTAAAGGTAGTAGATGTCAATGTTGTGGCTAGTGCTACTGACCGTGCCGATCTTATGAAGAAGGTACAAGGTTTTCAACAGCAGCTCCAGAATGGTTCAGACGTGGCCAATGTGGTTCGCACCTCTAACTCTGAACTTCAGTATAGTAACCTCGCTCTCAGTAAGAACGCTTTCCAAAGCTATCCCGACATTGCCGCTCAGCTCGACTCTATGGCAGTGGGTAGCGTAAAGCCTGCTTACTACAATGCACAGGATAACACTATCAATACGCTTAAACTCATTTCGAAGGAGCAAGCTCCCGACTCTATCCTTTATCGTCAGATTGCTTCTACTAAGAGTGATCCTGCAGAGCGCAAAGCACAGGTCGATTCAATTCTCGGCGCACTTAATGCAGGTGCTTCTTTCGCAGAACTAGCTAAAAAGTATGGTCAGCGTTCCGACTCAATCTGGCTCACCTCTAATCAGTACGAGCAGTTCGGTATGAACGACGAAACGGCTTCTTACCTCTCTCAGCTCAACAAGATTGGCGCAGGTAGTGCACAAATCATTTCTAACGAGCAGGGTGCAGCCGTAGTGCAGGTGCTTGATCGTAAGAAAGTGGAGACAAAATACAACGTTGCCGTTGTGAAATGTCCTCTCAACTTCTCTAAGAAAACTTACGAAGACGAGCTTAGCCGCTTCAACCGCTTCCTTGCTCAGAATAAGGATGCCGCTTCTATTGAGAAGAATGCAGCCAAGAATGGCTATGCCGTGACCGACCTCCCTGGTTATTCTCCCATGCAGAATATGATTCCCGCTCGTATCGGTGGTAGCGGTGCTAAGGACTGCGCTCGCTGGATTTTCGACGAAGCTAAGGCGGGTGACGTTTCTAAACTTTATGAATGCGGACGCAATGGTGACCACCTCCTCGTGGTATGCGTAACAGCTGCTAACAAGAAAGGTTATCTACCTTGGGATAACAAGGACGTGAAAGAATTCCTCACTCAAGTGGTTAAGCAGCAGAAGAAGGCCGAAAAGGCGCTTGCAATGGCTAAGAATGTAAAGAGCCTGTCTGATATGCAGAAGTTGAAAGGAGCTATCACCGCTTCGCTCACCAATCAGACTATGGCAGGTTATACTACTGTCAATGGCATCAACGTGCCTGAGCCCAAGCTCTCTGGCGCTATTGCCAAGACAGGTGTCAACAAGGTCTCTGGTCTTGTTCAAGGTGCAGCCGCCCTCTACATCGTAAAGGTTACTAGTCAGAGTAAGTCTGCCGATAAGTTCGATGTAGCAGCAGAAATGGCTCAGGTAGCACAGACTAGTGGTCAGCGTGCTTACTCTTCAGCTTTCAACTATCTCATCCTTCATAAGGCAAAACTTTCAGATCGTCGCTACGAATTCTAAACCCTCGTAGAGAATATTTATAGGAACTGCCCCGCAAGATGCTGAATCTTGTGGGGCAGTTCCTATTCTATTCCGTAAGCATTCTTTATTCAATCCGTATGATAATCGTAACCATGGGTCAGCGGATATTCCCAGTTGGTATTATCCTTATGTCGTATGTTTTCTCATTTTTCATGTTGTCGTAAGGCTGTTGCGTGAAGATACAGTCTTATTTCAGGGAACGAGAATCGTCTCTCTGCATAGATGGAATTTTCCCTCTTGTAAACGGAGGATTTCATAAACTGCGAACGAAGTGTTCCTAACTTCGTCATTATCAATCTAGAACCTAGACCATTCCGTTTCTCAATGAAGACTTTCACGTCTACCACAGGCCTGTGGTAGCTCTGC